>NZ_JBVVPY010000006.1:0-207182 GCF_055811335.1 Mesorhizobium sp. WSM4847
GGCTGGGGATAACGGTGAATGGCGGCTGCAGGTTAGCCAGGCAACTAATTCAGAGAATTCTGCAGCCAAGTGGAATCACCTGGCGTCGCAGGAATGCGGCTTAATCAAAGAGATAGAGCCGGATGCTCAGCTCAATTTGAACGTATCCCGCTCGCGGATCCGGGCGACGGTCTAACTCGCATCCGCTGACTGGCGCAGCGCCTCTGTCTCTGCCAACTGAATGCCCATTTCGACAAACGCGGAAAGAACTGAAAAGCGGTCCTCCAACGCAACACGTGCCAGTCCGGCCAGAACCCCCGCACTCACCGCGCGGGCGGCTGGCGGCAAGGCTGGCGCCTCCACAGCTGAACCGTTGCCATGCCGTCCTGCAGCCAGGGCAATCCAGGCGGCTGGCGTTGTTGGCGGCATTGCCGCAGCCTCGCTCACTTCCGGGCGATGGTGAGGGCTATCCGGTTCGCTGACCCAGTCACGAACAACCGCGAGCAATTCCTGGTCCCTGCTGTCGAGCAGAACGGTGAGGTGGCTCAGGCATTCATGAGCCCACCACACCGCAGCCCGCTCGGGAAGCAGATAGGCACAGAACGTAATCGCCTCCTCTGGCACCCGCCCGGCCAGCAGGGCGCGGCAAAATTCGATTGAAGGCTGTTCGGTCGGAAGTGCCACCATGTCCCTGGAAACAGCGGGGCAGGCCATGAAAAGGTCCCGTGCCGTTTTGAATCGAAGCTCATTGGCCATGGCGCCACGCTTTCCCTAGGGAACAATCGACACTGAAGCCCTGGGCGGGGCGGGTCAAGTCTCCAGTCCCTGGCAAGATGCGACTGCCCTTCATCACTCGTATGCTTGACGTTTATTGACAGACAACCGCTTCGCAATTTGGTATTGTCCGCAGTCGATGAAATCGATGCTCAAGACAGGAGTAACCGTTATGCGGTTGGGCAGTTTAGCCTTCGTGTTTACGGTCGCGTTTTATTCGACCCACGCTTTTGCTGATCCGCTTCAGAAATCAGAAGACATCGTGAAGTTTTTTGACGCGGCGAGCGAGCTCGGCCCGCCGCGTGGAATTTGCGTCGGCACCGAAGAAGAGTGCAACAGCAAGAACAAGGCAGCGCCTGCGGAAAAAACCAGCCTCGACATGCTGATCAATTTCGGCCTTGATTCTGCGGAACTCGATGCGACTGCGCGTGCTGAACTGGACGAGTTCGCCAAGGCACTGAAGGACAGCCGACTGAGCACTTTGAACTTCGTTGTCGAGGGTCACACAGATGCAACCGGCTCGGAGCGCTACAACGAGGGGCTGTCGGAACGCAGAGCCAGATCGGTAACAACCTTCCTCACCTCCAACGGCATCGATCCTGCCCGCATCAAAGCGACAGGCCTGGGCGAAGCGAGTCCGCGCAACCCCAATCCATTCGATCCGGTAAACCGCCGGGTGGAAATGCGGATAAGGACCGAGTAGGGCCGCTCCGGCCACCGAGGCACGGCCCGCGTCGACATGCCTGAAACCGGCTCGTCAGTTGTTGTTGAGCACGCCACCCACGGCCACACCGGTGCCGAAAATCAGCGCCTTGGTCAGGAAGTCGTTGTTGTCCGGCGGCGGAACATCCCGTCGAACCACGACCTGCTGCCTGCGGGGCTTCTGTGCCACCACCGGCTTTTGTGTGCGGGCCTTCTGTGCCACCGGCTTCTTTGTGCGGGCCTGCTGCACCTGTTTCTTCGGCTGTGCTCGAGCCAGATCGGCAGCGTAGCTGGCGCGCACCGATTCCATCATTGGATCCGTCTGGATCACCAGGAACGTCAGTTGCTCGCGTGTCAAAAAGGTCGTCTGCGGCAGGCCGTTTTTCGCTTGCCAGATGCCGATCGCCTGGCGGGTTTTTGGGCCTATGTTTCCGTCGATACGGCCAAGCTCGTTGCCCAAGGCTTCGATGCGCAACTGCAGATCGATACGGCCTTGGCGATCGAGACCGATCGCGCTTTCCGTCAACTCGGTGCCCGGGGCGTGCTTCACCTCGTCCGAAACCCCAACCGAGGTGCGAACGGCTGAGCCGGAAATTGCGTTGGCCTCGTCCTCATCGACTGCCGGGACCTGCCGATCTTCGGCCTTCGGTTCGTTCAACTGGTCGATGTTCAGCCGTGCCACCGTGGCGAAGCGGCCGCTCGGAAACTGTTCAAGATAGGCTTCGTAGAACGGAATGGAATTGCGCTTGGAAGCTTCGTCCCACAGACGCTGCTCAACCTCCCAGGAAGGAGGCTCGTTGGTCACCGGGGCAGGCGCCGGTGTCATCGCGCCGGACGCACCAGCGATCGGTTTTGTGGCAGGCGCCGCTTCCGCTTTGGACTGTCCCAGGAAGACCTCGCGTCCCAGTGATGCGTTGTGCCAAGGTCTTTGGCGACCTTGTGTCGTTTCGGTCACCTGGCCGCGCACACGCGTCAGCGCGCTCTGGATTTCAACGCCAGGTTCAGTCAGGTGTCTGGCGAGCGCCGCGGAGTAGGGACTGTTTACGCCGTTGCCGTCGAAAGCGATGGCGCCGGGGTCGGTTGCATACGCAATCAAGACTCCGCCGGTTCCAACGCCGTCCGATCTTGCTTCAATCGGCGCCAGTCCGGAGCCAAACGAGGCGGAACGGCTCTTCGGCATCGAGGCGGCCAGCGTCCTGGCCAATGGATTGTCGCGGCAGGCATCGAGGATGATGACGCCGATCGCCGGCTCGGCTGGTAACGCTGCCATGAAGTCGTCGATCTGAACGGTGCGGGTCTTGAGATGAGCGGGCGATGTCAGTTCGGCGTCTATCGGAATCAAGAAATTCTTGCCGTCGACCTGCATGCCGTGGCCGGCATAGAAAATGACGGCGAGCTCGGCATCGTAGGATTGCTCGGTAAACCGACTGATGAGGCTGTGCATGCCTGCATTGTCTTGATCGAGCCCCTCGATCACCTGGAAGCCGGCATTGCGTAGCGTGGATGCGATGAGGTGCGCATCGTTGGCGGGATTGGGCAAGGCAACGGCATGGACATATTTACTGTTGCCGATGACCAGTGCCACGCGTTTGGCATCAGGCGCGGCAGCCTCGGCTCCAAGCGACGTGATGACAAACAGGACAAACCCGCTCAGAAAGACGGCAAATGCTTTCATGGTCCAGCCCTCCGCCCCGCCGGGGCGCACTATCGATGTCTGCGCATGCCAAAATGGCTCCTGGCCGTATGTGATCTCGACCACAGTTTTGGTTCACAAAGGCCCAAAAAAAGTTGGCTATAGTAGCACTTGGCAGCAGGAACGCCAATGGACTAACGGCAAACTCGCGCGCCTCGAGAAGCACGTTCAAAGGGTATTCTGCATCGAGCCTATGAGAGCCGTGATCGCCTGCTTGTATTTTTCGAACTCGGGCGATGTCTGCCGGACTTCCGTCGTTGTCGTTGTTTGTTGGCTCGCTTCAACCATCGCCGGGCTCAGCTTCCGCCCCATTTTCCTTTCGGCCCAGCTCACGACATAGCTGGCGGACTTGCCGGTGAGAAACGGGTTGGCTTGAATGACGGCCGATCCGAGCACGGCGCTCAATTGCGCCGAGCCCGGCGACGACAACACTTGATGGGCGCCTTCCATCCCCAAGAAATGACAGAGATAAAGCCGGCCGGCTGTGATCTGGTGGCCGCGTGCCCGAAGATAGGCTTCGCCTTCGCGCGCCAGATTGCTGACCATCTCGCGCGAGATGGTGGCGTCAAAACGCAGAGCGAGCAGGTCGGCGGTTGACAGTGTCCGCGCCAGTTCCGGGCGGTAGGTGTTCATCATCCGGATCCACGTCTTGGTTATGAACTGACCGGCGCCGGTCGCCGAAGAAAGTGGGTTCTTGGCGCGGGCCTTGCCGCCACTTTCGACTTGAACGATACGCTCGGTCAGCGTTTCGACAGCGGAAGCGTCCGTCGCGACTGCCGTAACCGTGCCCAGCGGATCGATCGCCTGCCCATTGCGATAGAGTTCGAAATGCAGGTGCGGCCCGGTCGAAAGACCGGTGGTGCCGATATAGCCAATGATATCGCCTGCCTTCACCTTCGCGCCGACACCGGCCTTATCAGCGAATTTCTGCATATGCGCATAGCGCGTCTCGCTGCCGTCCCCGTGCGAAATCTTCACCAAATTGCCGTAACCACTTCCATCGCCCTGAAAGACGATTTCGCCGTCGAAGGCGGCGGCTATCGGCGTGCCCAGAGGCGCCGCCCAATCCACGCCCTTGTGGATACGAACGGTTCCGAGGATTGGGTGCTTGCGTGGGCCGAAAGTCGAGGTCATGACCCCGTTGACCGGGGTGACCATGCCATTGGCGATTGTCAGCGAGCGAACCTGATCGTCGCCGCTGACGCATGCAAACTGGCCGTCGGTCTGCTGGAACACGAAACAGTCGAGGCTTTTTTCGCTACCCTGGACGCCAACATACAGCACCCGTCCGGCCGTCTCTTCCTTGCCACGCGGTTTTTGCGAATAGATCAGGACCAGACGCTGGTCTTCGCTGGCGAAGGCATCCAGATCCTGTCCTCGCGACAGATACATGATCGCTTCTCCGATCACGCCGGTTGGAACTTTGTTGCGCGCTGCTGTCGAGTAGATCGCGTCGAGCAGCCGGTATTGCCTTTTGTGCGTGCCTTGCGCCTGTGCGCCCGAGTAGTTGAACAAATCTTCGCGGACCCAGGGGTCGACACCAGACACAAACACACCGGCGGCATTGCGCGTCAGCGTGCCGACAAATACGTTCCTGGCGTAGATCGAGACCTGCATGAGGGACATGGTTGTCGTCTCGCGCGTCGGCCTGAAACCGCGCATGGCGACGACATGACCTGGCTCAAGGCTCTCCCGATTGAAAAGCGCCTTCAGCGCTTCGCCTGCCAGCTTGGCATCCTCGGCGGAGAAATGCGCATCCAGGGCAACACTGTCCAGGCTGCGGTCGTTGAGGATCTTTACGAAAATGTCCTCGGTAGCCTCGTATCGTTGATGTTCACTGATGACATTTGCAACGCTTGTGTTGTTTTCGATCTGGGTTTTCTGGAACGCGGGAAGGGCTGCCTCGCCTGAATCGATTGTTTCGCCCCAACCTGCTTCGGCATCATCGACACCCCCCTGCGGGTCCGAAGCAACCGGAGCCTCGTTTGGAACGGGCGGTGGCTGAACGTCGTTTTGCAGATCGTTGGATGGCGCCGGCGCGGTCTGTCGCTGCGCCTGGAAGAATGCGAAATCTTCTTGCGTGGACGGTATCGTCGTCATGAACTTTTCGCTGGCGCTAAGCATCACGTCGGACAGAATCTCGATCTGCGGAGAAACGCCGACCTGGTCGAGTTCTGCCGGCCGCGGGATGACTTGGCTTTTTGTTGCGCCGCCGGTGTCGGGCGCAAGCGTGATCCACATCGGGTCGCCTGCGAGATCGATGATGGCAGGCACATAGACAGATGCGTCGGCCGGCACATCGTCGGTTCCCTCGACGGCATGCAACTCCTCATCCTCGTCGCCAAACGACCAATAATCCGCGGTGAGATAGAAGCCGACAGCGATCGACGACAGGACAGCCACAGCAAGACCGGCAAGCAGCCTGCGCCAGAGCCTGCGTCTGCGCAGGGCGGCGCGGGCCTGCTTTTTCAACTTGAAGCTTGTGTCGATACTGTGCGTCACGGATTGCTTCCGGTCAGAAAGAAGGTCCACCGCGCCTGTTCAAGCGTATCGACTTCGAGAAATCGTGCGGCGATATGGCCGCGCTGCCAGCATTCATCGATGCCGCGTATCGAGAAACGCCGCCGGTCGATGCACATTTCGGTCGACCCGGTCAGGGTCGCATGGCCAAAGACGTCCGTCGCATAGATGTAGATGTAGCGGTTCGAAAGTTCCTCGCGGATGACGTTGACGCACTGATTTGCGCCGATGGTCCACCAGCCATCGGTCTGGTCGGCATTGTCGACCTTTTGGCCGACAGCGAGATTGACGACGTCGAGCGTCTGATTGCAGACGGTGAATTCGGCGCGCGCTTCGTGAGGCGACAGGAGAGCCAGCAATGTCGCGCCCAATATGACCGTAAGTCTGATACGGCCTGTCAGGGCAAGCAGGCCGCGAAGCCAGTCACGCTGATTGTTGGGCGGGACAGCGGTCAGGAAGGAAAAACGCGAGCTGCGGAGGTCCATCGGCGTCCATGCTACCCGCCGAGCCGGAAGTACTTTGCCGTGGCGGAGAACTCAGCTCGGTTGGCGTCGATCTCTTCGAGTATCCTGGGCAACAGCAGCGCGGCTGGTGTCGGCTCGGAGAACGCCGCAGCGTGAATATCCTGTGGACCCGTGATCACCATTATGATCTGCGGCACGACCTTGCCGGCCGCCTTGTCGGCTGCGCCGAGATCGATCGGAATGTTGAAGGTCGCCTTGTCCGCTTGCGCCAGCATAAGATCGTCGAGGCTGAATGCCATGCCCCTGTGGTCGATCAGCAGCACGCTGGAAATCAGGCCGCCCTGCGTCACCAGCGTGCCGCCGATCGGCGAGCCGCTCGGCACCGTCGTTCGATCGAGAACAAGCTGCGGCTTGTCAGCCGGCATCTGGTCCAGAAAGCGCAGAAAGTTGGTGACTTCGCATTGAGCCGGCTCAATGAGGCGGACGCTGATGTCCGGTTCGACACGGAATCTTGCCTGGAAATCGGACAGCATTCGTTCGAACGGCTGGACCTCCGTGCCCAATCCTTCGATGGCGGCGGCGGCCTCGGTTGCCGACGTCAACGTCGCATAGAAACAGTCGCCGCCGTTGAAGTCCCGCACCCAGGAGACCCGTTGCGCAGCGGGGTCGAGGGCATTTTTCGGCGGCAGTTCCAGGTCCGGTTTCGGCACGTTCAAGGCAACAGTGGCTTCGCCCGGCTGTTTGCCTGCCGCCGGCTCGTCCTGCTGCCGTTTTGCGTTCGCATCATCCGTCTGGCTTGCCGCGGGTTCGGGCACCCGCCCGGCCGCCTTGGGTTGTGCCTGCTGGCTGGCCGGCCGATCGGGCTTCCGGCTCTCCATCATTTCGGGCTGGACCGCTGCGGGCGGCGAGGCCTTGTCGGCCGGCGGCATTGGCGCGACCTGGATGCGAGGCGGAACCGGCGTTTCCTCGGTTGGCGAAAGGACTTCGGCGGGCGGTGTCGGCTGCAACTTTTGATCAGCCGCGGCATCTGCCCGATCTTCAGCTGGCGATGGCGCCTCGGCTGCCGCCGGCTCCGAGGTGTCCTCGGCGGCCGCCCGCTGCGGGGTTTCCTCGGTTGGCGAGAGGACTTCGGCGGGCCGCGTCGGCTCCAGCCTTTGATCCGCCGCGGCATCTGCCCGATTTTCAGCTGGCAACTGCGCTTCTTCTGCTGCCGGCTCCGAGATTTCCGCGGATGCCGCCGGCTCCGAGCTTTCTTCCGATGCCAACCGCTCCGGGGTTTCCTCGGATGGTGAGAGGACTTCGGCGGGCCGTGCCGGCTCCAACTTTTGATCCGCGCCTGCCTGACTTTCGGTTGGCGGCGCAGTGGCTTCTGTTCGTGACTGCTCAGGTGCAACTGCTTTTGCCGGCTCATCGCCCGGCGAATTTGCCGCGCTGTCCGTCGGACCCGGTTTGGATGCTTTTGGCGACAAGAACGCTGTGTCGCCGGCGGTCGGCGTGGAAGGCGCCATCACGCCGCTGAGATAAACGCCTGCACCCGACGCGACAGCCAATGTCGCCAGGACAGCGATCGCGATCGATCGGGTCCTGGCGGACTTTGCCGGGACCTTTGGCAAGACCGCCCGAGCAGGACCGGCAACTGGCGACGGCCTTGGCTCGGACAGAAGCGCCGGCCGGACATGCGGAACGAAGCGCTGCTCACCGGCGGCCGCCGGAGATTGACTTGCAATCTTGGGGCCGGCAATCTCGGGGCCGGCAAGCCTGGGGCCAGGCGCGGCGGTTCCCCCGGTTCGCGGCGTCCGGTCGCGCGGTGTGATCGACGTTGGCGGCCTTGTCTCCTCGTCCGTGTCGTCACGTGTCGCCCTGGCGATATCGGCCATGCTGATCGGCCGGTCTTGTGGGTCCGGCTGCAGCATGGCCTCGACAATTTCGCGAAAATCGGCGTCGATGTCGGAGAGGTCCGGAACGGTTCGGCGTTTTTCCACGATCTCGTACTGGGAGCCGCCCATGTCGATCGGTTTCCCGCGCAGAGCAGCGGCCAGCACCAGGCCCAGGCTGTAGATGTCGGATTGCTCGCTGACATCGCCGCTGTACAGCCCGAGTTGCTCGGGAGAAACGTAATTGTACTTTCCCGCGAACTTTCCGCCGATCAGCGTCTCGCCGCCGACGGTCGCCGATCGCGCGATGCCAAAATCGATGATCTTTGCGCGATCGACCCGGCCTCCTGGCAGGATGATGTTATCCGGGGAGAGGTCGCGGTGTATCGCTCCGGCCTGGTGCACGGCGCTCAAGCCGGAAGCCAGACGATGGCAGAGCTTGCGCACGTCTTCCGTCGGCATCGGACCACGTCCCATGATATCGAACAGCGATTGGCCGTCGACGAACTCCATGGCGAGGTAGGGGCGACCAATACCCGGGTCGATCGTGAAGACGTGATATCGCACGACCGCGTCGTGCGACAAATGATTGAGGATCGTCGCTTCCTTGCGGAACAGCGACAGGATCGTCTGGTCACGGGCGAACTCGGGCAATACGATCTTGATGGCGACATGGTCGCCGGTCTGGATGTTGTGGCCACGGTAGACTTCGCCCATGCCACCGAATGCGATTCGCTCGTCCAGTTCATAGATGCCGCTGAGTTGCGTGCCGACCGCTGTGGTGGCCACGTCAGGCGATATCCGCGTCTTGTCGTCGGCGCTCATCGGCCTCAGCCTTCCGCTCTGGAAGGACCGGGATAGGCCCCATTGCGCCCGTCTCCGATCTTGACGAGCACGATCGTGACATTGTCCGTTCCCCCGCGCGCCAGCACCATCTGCAGCAGGTTTTCGCAGGCCGCCTGAGGTGTCGCCGACACCGCCGCCGCCTCGATCTCGGCGTCTGTGACATGCGCTGTCAGCCCGTCGGTGCTCAACACGAATATGTCGCCCGGCATGATTTCGCCTTGCTGGAAATCGATCACGATCTCGTCGCTGACGCCGACCGCATGGGTGATGACGTTGCGGCGCGGCCAGGCGAGTGCTTCGGCTGCGCTGATCATGCCCTTGTCGAGAAGTTCCTGGACTTCGGTATGGTCCTTCGAAATCTGCGAGATCGAGCCGTTGCGGATCAGGTAGACGCGACTGTCGCCTGCCCACAGGCAGGCAAACCGCCCATCCATCGCCAGCAGGGCGGCGACAGTGGAGCCAATGGTTACCCCACGGGATTGCGATATCCTGCGGATTTCGGCGTTGGCCCGGCTCAGCCGGTCCTCGAAGCGCGCGCGCAGATCCGGTGCAGAGCTTGCAATGCCGATCGTTGCCAGATGATCGACGATGCTGGCCGAAGCGACTTCCCCGGCATCATGGCCACCCATTCCATCGGCCACCACCCACAGGCCGGTTTCCGGCTCGACCAGATAGCTGTCTTCATTGAGCTCACGGACACAGCCTCTGTGGCTAACGCCGAAGCTTTCAAAGGGAAGGGCGACAGTGTTCACTTTGCCACCAAGCGCTTCTCAAGCGTCCTCTGCGGCGCCCCGTCAGGTGCTCGCTCGCGCCAGTTTGCCACAGGCTCGAACGTTAGAGTATCGAAATAAACGTCCGCCCATCTGTTGCCGATGGACAGCCGCACCGTGTTGGGAAATTCAAAAATCATCTCAAAACGCCTTTGGACAGCTGAACCCGGAAAGCGCAGGAAGGAAGAGAGGGTTTTGGTCCGAACTGGCCTGGACCGTATAGGCGACATCGCGTCCGCCGATCACGAAGCGGGCTTGCGTGTTGCCGCCGGTGCTGGTGATATCGGCCTTGTCCAGCAGGCGCTTCAGTGCCCACGGACCGTCGAACTTGATCGCGGACTCACGGCCCGGCATTTCGGGAATGAGGCTCAGGCTCGCCGACGCGGAAGCCATGCCGCTCGGCCAGGTCACCGTGCTTGGCGCGTTGCCGGCCTGGTTGCTTTGGACGATCTGGCCATCGACGTCGAGTACCGCCGTATCGGCATCGCCATGCAGTGAAAACGGTGTAAAGGTGACACTGACCGACGGCACCGAACCACCTGAAGGAAAGAAGGCGTTGCGGATTTCCGCCGCCAGCTGGAAGTTTTTCAAGGTCGACTTCGACAGGTCGCGCCCGAAACGCGCATCCTGCTTCCAGTTCCAGTCCTGGCCGGTCATGTCGATCAGCGATGCGAGATTCTGTGCGAAGAACCGGTCCATCAGCCCGCCTGGAGCGAACAGTTTCGCAAAATCCGCCATCGCAATATCCTCCGGGCCATCGCTGGCGAAGGGATAACGGCCCTCGACCATCTCCTCGCAGGCGCGCGTGACCGTCTGGTCGAGCAGCTGGTTCAAATTCGTCAGCGAGGTTTCTGCGACGTTGCCGTCAAGCTCGTCGGCGGTCGCAGTAACCATTCGGGCGAGTTGCTTGGGCAGCCGCGAGACATTGGCGCGAAGCGTGGATATCTGCAGCTGCAGATTCATGTTGGCGCGTTCCGTTTGCGAAGGGATATCGGCCGCCAATTGCAGGCTTTGATGGATGTCGCGGAAATTCTGGGTCAGTGCATCGATCGGGCGGCGCCCAGTGGGACCGCTCACCAAAGCCTGGAATGATCTGAATTGCGCTTCGATGTTCGCCCCGGGGTACTGGTTTTGCGCGCGAGCGGACCCCGTGCCGGCCCGGCTTTGCGATTTGCCGCCGGCGATTTGAATGCCGATGCGGGCCAATCCGCTGGCGATATCTGCAGCGTTTTGCGGCTGGTTTTGAAGCATGCCGGCTTCGGCCCCGGAGCCTGACTCTTCACTGGAACCAGCTTCTCGCGTCAGCGCTGTTTCGTCGGCTATCGCGGTAAAAAGCTGGTCGATTGGCGAGCTTGGTGACGCGGCGGCGGAGAGCGCGATATAGTCCGGCTTGTCCTCCAGCATTGGCTTGAACTTCAGCTTTTCGAGAACGCCGTTCCACGCCGCGGCGAACTCCCTGCCATAGCGCTCGACAAGTTCGGGACCGAGTTTTGGCAATTCCTGGTCGATGCCGCCTTGCTCGGCGCCGCCGCCGAGAACCCACTGGTCATCGACAAGCATCTGCGCGATGCGCGAGAGTTGTGCGAGATAGAAGTTGTTGAAGCCGCTATAGGTGTAGATACCGGGAACGCGCAGGCCCGACAGATCGCCACCATCGACACGCTCGAACAACAGCTGCGCTTCCGGGCCGCCTTTGACGGAGACTGAAAAATCGTCCAGTGCTGCGGCGTATACCGCCGACTTCACCAGGGCAGAGGCACGATCGGCAAGGCTCATGCGTCCAAGCGAGCGTTGAGCGGCTTCGACAAGTGGCTGATTGAGTTCGAAAACCGGATCATAGGCGTCGTCCAGCGCCAGCATGGCCCGCAGATGCTTTTCGAGTTGCGCCCGTCCCTCGCGGTTGTTTTCACCCGGATACCGGTTCTGCTCCCAGTCCTGCTTCATCCACGACACGATCAGCTCGTCGTCGACCTTGGGCGCCTTGCCGCCAAGCATCATGTAGATCTTCAGCGGTTGGTAGAGCGCGGTGGGATCAGCCATCCTGGCCTGGATCGTCCGTTCGGCCTGAAGCAGCAGGCGCGAGCGGAACATGCGCTCCAGCGCCTGCCGGTAAGCTGTCTTTGATGCCGAAAGAAGTCTTTCCCTCTGACTGAGGCCGAACGTCTCCTGGATCGGGGTCGGCAAGTCACCGGTGTCGAACCCCGCCGGCAGCTCGCGCAACTGGTCGAGCGGGCCGATGACGTTTTCGAGGTCGACATC
The DNA here is from genome assembly GCF_055811335.1 of Mesorhizobium sp. WSM4847. Taxonomy (NCBI): domain Bacteria; kingdom Pseudomonadati; phylum Pseudomonadota; class Alphaproteobacteria; order Hyphomicrobiales; family Phyllobacteriaceae; genus Mesorhizobium; species Mesorhizobium sp. WSM4847. Next base: position 11,882 of record NZ_JBVVPY010000006.1, read on the forward strand.
GGCGACTTCAGTGCTTTTGAGGAGCGGGTCCGCCGTCTCGCGATACTGGCCTGCAGCTTGCGTGGTAGAAGCGATCAGCGACCTGTTGGCTGAAAAGCTCAGGGCCAGGGTGCCGAGAGCCGCGGCAGCCACCAATGCTATTGCGCCAAGGCCGCCATACCTGGCGATCGCTGCACGCCTTTCAGCCGATTTGTCGTATGAAACCCAGCCGGATTCCGCGAAAATGACGCTGGTCAGAAGATCATGCAGGAAGAAGCTCTTGCCGGTGCCGGAAAGATGGGCGCGAGAAGCGCTGCCGAAATTGCGGCCGATTGCGCCCAGCACCTGGTCGATCGGCGTGCCCTCCTGCGTGCCTGACGAAAAATAGAGACCACGCAGGCTGACATTCACCTGGCCGCGGGCCGGATCGAAGATGCCGGCGACGAAACCGGCAATACGGCTTTTTAGCGCGTCAAATTGAGCTGGAAAGCCAAAGATGGCTATGCGCGCGACCGGATCGGCCTCTTCCTGCAGGCGGTCGGCCATCTCCTCTGCCAGGCGCTTTGCCAGTGCGTCGAGTTCGGCCGGTGCCTCACCGGCCATGTTCTTGCTGCGATCGGCGGTCTGGAATGTCGCGCCCCACACTTTGCGGCGGCGCTGCTCGTCGAAGCCGCCAAAATAATCCATGAAACCGGAGACAAGGTCGGCCTTGGTGAAGAGCAGGTACACCGGGAACTGGATTTTCAGTGTTTCGTGAATTTCGCGCAGACGGCTGCGTATTTCGACGACATGGGCGTCAAGCTGCCGATCATCGAGGCTGATGAGATCGGCAAGGCTGATGGCCAGAATAACCCCGTTTATCGGTTGCCGGGTGCGGTATCCCTTGAGCAGCGACAAGAAGGCGAGCCAGCTCTTCTTGTCGCTCTGCGCATTGGAATCCTGCGTGGTGTAGCGCCCGGCGGTGTCGATCAGCACCGCCTGGTCGGTGAACCACCAGTCGCAGGATCGTGTGCCGCCAACGCCGGCCACTGGCTGGGCGTCGCCCGAACCGGCAAGCGGAAAATTCAGGCCCGAATTGACCAACGCCGTTGTCTTGCCGGCACCAGGCGGGCCGATGACGACGTACCAGGGAACCCCGTAGAGGAAATTGCGCTTGCCGCTCGACCGCTTGAGCGCAGCGATGGCTTCATTCATCCGAGTCTCGAGCACCTGCGAGTCGTCGTCCCGGTCGTCGTTGCGGGCGACTATCGTCTCGAGCGCCTTTTGCGCCTTTCGCTTTTGCCAGAGACGCACTCCATAAAACAGCGTCGCGATCGCAACGATCACGCCGATGATCGTCACGCGCAGCCAGACGGGTGCCAGTGGACGCGTGTCGGCAAAGCGGATCAATGGTCCGGCAAACCAGACGGCTGCCGCGAAACCGGCCAACGCAATCGCGCTGAATATCCGCAGCAGCCAGCGCGTCATGGGCGCTTCCAAATGGCCGTGCTCACAGCGTTTCCTCCTTGGGGATCATCAAGTCGACACGGCGGTTCTGGGCGCGGCCTTCCGGCGTCGCATTGTCGGCGATCGGTTCGTCTTCACCCTTGCCGTCGACGGTGATCCGGGAAGGCTTGCTGAACCGTGGCGCCATGACAGCTGCGACGGCCTTCGCCCGGGCGATGGAAAGGTCGAAGTTGGATTTGAACTCGCTCGATTTCCGCGGCTTCACATTATCTGTGTGGCCGACGATCATGATCGGTCCAGGCTCCGGTTCGAGTGCTGCGGCGATGTCCGCGGCGATTGGTCCAAACTCCGGTTTTATCTCGGCCCTGCCGGACGGGAACAGCAGGACATTGTTGATCTCCACGATGATGAACCTGCCCTGCGTGCCGACGCTCAGCCCGCCGCGCGCGATAGTCTTGGCCAGTGCCGCATGGATGCGATTGATCTGAGAACGGGTAGGGGCGACAGGCGGAGCGACTTTCACCGGCGCAGCCGACGGCACCACGCTGGCGCGTTCGATGGCGATCGGAGTCGACGGATCGAGCGCCAGCAATCTGCCGGCAAGGGCATCGCCCTCGTCGGTAATGAAGACCCGCAATGCGAAGAATGCCGCCGTCAGCAGCGCCGACGCAGCCGCCGCAATCACCCAGAGCGGCAGCCGGGCCGACGACTGTGGGCTGGACACCGCCAGGCTTTGCCAGTGGGGGGAGATGTCGTCGTCGGCGCGCGTCCTGAAGTAACGAAGCGTCTCGTAGACGTCGCGGCGAACGCGTTCGAGATTGTTGTCCTCGCGCGCAAGGCCTCGATACTGGCCTTCGAACCCCAGCGACAGGCAGGCATGCATCAGTTCAAGCAAATCGTAGTGTGCCTCCGGCGCCGCCAGTATCTTGTTCAGCGCTTGGTAGAAGCCTGAGCCGGTGGGCACGACGTGAAAGAACTGTGACAGCATGCTGTGCTGCGCCCAGGCGTCTGTCTGGGGCCAAGGCAGGTTGCCGATGAGGTCGTCAGCGGTTTCGCAGAGAGCAAATTTAGCGATCCGTGCATCTTCCTCGGGAACACCGGCTTTCTCCATTGTCCGGTCGAATTTTTCGATCGCCTCGGCGACATGTTCCGCCAGTTGCTCCGCCTGTCTTTCGACAGCCATAAGCCTGAGCTGGCCAAACAGCATCAGCAAAGGCGCGGCCGCGGCGAGGATCTGATTTGCTGCGGAATATCTGACGCTGTCCGTGGCATTCAGCAGGATGTCCTGCTGAATGCCCGGCGCCGCCGCAAAGGAGCTGGTTGCCGCCGCAGCGCCGGGGTCTGCAGCCTGATAAATCACGGTTCCGGATGTCCAGCCCGGCGGTGCATGCTGACCAGGATCGAAAACCGTTGAATCCTTGACCGGCGAGGGACCGGGGCGCCCGCCGTCGGCAACGGCCCGCTGGGGATCGGGCGCTGATTTTTCAGCACGGCGCGGTGCGCGAATGACGGTCTTGCCCGCTGGGCCGAAAGGGTCGTCCTTCGAGCTCATCGCCAATCGTCCGTGCACGCGTCGGTGCCGCATGCGCGCCACATCAGGGCAAGACGGTCCCCGGCCGGGCGCAGGGACTGCAGGCGCAAGAACTGCAGGCGCTGCTGACGAGGGCAGTGTCCGGAGGAAGGTCGGCTATATCTTTCTAACCCGCAGTAACATGACATGTGCCGCAGACCCCCAGGTCAATCAGCCTTACCCGCTGGCGAATTGTCGAAAATGATCGTAAGCTTAGAAACGGTCGATTGGAACCAGATGCAGCGCTGCCAAAGAATTTTTCTTCGCCAACGACAGCGCCGTATCTTTGGGCTCGCCAAGGATACATTCCACCTGGTGCGTGATCCGCTCCGCAGCCGAAGCTAAGCGCAGCAACCGATCCGATTTTCGGGGCACCTGCCAGGTTCAGTCCTGCCGGTCTACTTTTGCTTGTCGGCTTTGGCATAGGCTTCGCTGAAATAGGCCAGGAATATGTCCAGCATGCCGTTTTCGTGCGCTTCCTCCATGGTCCGCCATTTGGCGACGAAGGCGTCCCAAGCCAGGCCCTTCTTCGATGTGAACGACGTCGGTGGGAGTTTTTTGCTGATCGCCTCAGGCGACAAATCGTCAAGCAGCCGGGAGAGCGCAGCTTGCATGGCTGCATAGGTGGCAAATTCGTGCGTCTTGAGATCGCGGAACGCGTCTTCGACACTGTGCTTGGCATCAAGGTAGCCGGATCTGCGCCGCGCAAACATGATTTCTAGGATGTCGTCGGTTCCCGGGACGAACTTTAGGGGGTTGTTATCGGCAGCGCTGATCATCGTCCGGTGTGTGCTCTTGGCCAGTATTTTCGCAGCCGCACGTGCCTTCAGCAGCAGGGCCAGTTCCTCGACAACAGTCCGAAGCACCGCGCCGATTTCGGCGGCCGCTTCATGCGGATCACGCGATTGAAGCAGTTCCGGCGCGATGCCGGCTGCAATCGCGATGTCCCGCAGCACCTCGTCTTTCGTCGAAGCGAGAGGCGCGGGCGTCGAAGCGAGAGGCGCGGGCGGCGAAGACGTCGACACCGGTGCTCTCTGCCCGGGCCGTTGCTCCACCGGCTCGAAGAAAGGCTGGTCTCCGAAATCCCGCGGCCGGCCGGTGGTGATCGGCATTTGTCGCTGCGTCGAACCGTGGCTGCTTCGCGGAAGCCCTGTCGCGGCCCGCTCGTCGTCAATCGAAACCAGGACGACATAGCGGCCGATCAGCAACCGGTCGCCTTGACCGAGCCGGTGGGGGCCGGCCATGCGCTGGGTCGATCCGTTGATGAATGTGCCGTTGCGCGAGATGTCGTACAGCCAGAACGCGCCTGCCTGGTAACGCACTTCGCAGTGTCTGGCGGAGATGAACTTGTCGGGGTCGGGCAAGGTCCAGTCACAGGCCTCGCGGCCGATTTCGAAGCTGCGATCACGAGCGGAGTAGCCGGTCGACATACCGGCGGGCAGGGAGACGACATTGTTGATCTGCAGCCTGATATACATTCAAAATCGCCGTCGATCCTGTCGGGAAACTCACCCAGGACACCCCATTATACCAGCAATTTCTGAGCGCGGCGGCACAGAAGCGTTCAAGTCGATGATTCCACAGGGGGCCAGGCTGCAGTCACCAAGGGTCCCCTTTGGTCGGTGCAAGACATGTGCTAGGCTCAGGCAGAAACGAGCGGCGGGAGGGGGCACGACCCATGCCGAACGAACGTGCCACGGTTGTGCAGACGCCGGTTGGCGCTGACCTGTTGACCTTCACGCATCTTGTCGGGCGCGATGAGATCAGTCGTTGTTTGGCCTATACGGTCGGGTTCGTCAGCAGCAGCCCCGAAATCGATCCGCTGAAGATGCTGGGCGGCGCGGTTTCGATCGAAGGTGAATCAGACCCCAAACGCTGGTTCAGCGGCCTTGTCTCCGAGTTTCGGCTGACCCGGATCGAGGACCGTCTGGCCTACTACGAAGCCGTCATCAGGCCATGGCTCTGGTTTCTCGGCAATACCACCGATTGCCGTATTTTCCAGAACATGAGCGTCATCGAAATCGTCGAGGAGGTTTTCTCGAAATACAGCACGGCAAAATTCGAGAAGCGCCTGCAAGGGTCCTATCCGCCGCGCGAATACTGCGTCCAGTATGACGAGAGCGATCTCGATTTCGTGCAGCGGCTGCTCGAGCACGAAGGCATCCTGTATTTCTTCGAGCACGACGAGGGCAAGCACACGCTTGTGCTGGCCGATGCCATGAACAAGCTCAAGCCGGCGCCGGGCTATGAAAAGGTGCCCTATCACTTTGAAGGGCAGGGCTCCCGGCGCGATGTCGAATACATCACCGAATGGATTCCGGGCAGCTCGGTGCGGCCGGGCGCCTATGTCCATACCGACTATGATTTCGAGAAGCCGGGCGCCGACCTGATGGCCAAATCCGCCCAGCCGTTCAGCCACAAGCTGGCCGCGGGCGAGAATTACCGCCAGCCCGGCGCGCATCTCGACGTCGGTCGCGGCGACAGCCTTGCCGCGATCCGGCGCGAGGAAATCCAGGCTGTGCACCAGCGCATCGCTGCAGTCGGCACGGTGCGCGGCCTGTATTCGGGCTGCACGTTCAAGCTGGACGGCTTCCCAAGGGAAGACCAGAACCAGGAATATCTGGTGGTCAGCGCCGAATACAGGCTGTTCGATCCGGGCTACAGAGCCCTTGCCGACGTCGAAAGCGAGAACTTCAAGGTGATCCTCGGCGTGGCGCCGACCGCCTTGGCCTATCGCCCGCCGCGGGTCACGACACGGCCGATCATGCGCGGCCCGCAGACGGCGACGGTGGTCGGCCCATCCGGCGAGGAAATTTTTACCGACAAATATGCCCGGGTGAAGGTGCAGTTCCACTGGGACCGTCTCGGCAAGAAGGACCAGAACAGCTCCTGTTTCGTGCGGGTTTCGCAGACCTGGGCCGGCAGCGGCTGGGGTTTCATCCAGATACCGCGCATCGGCCAGGAGGTGATCGTCGACTTCATCGAAGGCGACCCGGATCTGCCGATCATCACCGGCTGCGTCTACAACGCCTCCCAGATGCCGCCCTACGGGCTGCCGGGCAGCGCCACGCAATCCGGCTGGAAATCGGACTCCTCGAAAGGCGGCGGCGGTTACAACGAGCTGATGTTCGAGGACAAGGCCGGCTCCGAACTGGTCAATTTCCAGGCGCAGAAGGACCACAACCTTCTGATCAAGAACGACCGCACCAAGCTGGTGCAGCACGACCAGTCCGACCGCATCGACCACGACGCCAAGCACTCCGTCGGCCACAACCTCGACGAGGACGTCGGCAACAACAAGACGGTCAAGGTCGGCGTCGACCAGACCACGGATATCGGCAACAACGACACCGAGACGGTGGGGGTGAACAGGTCGCTGACGGTGGGGTCGAATGAGACGATCAATGTTGGGTCGAACTCCACCGAAACGATCGGGGCCAATCACACGCAGACGGTGGCGCTTGTGCAGACGGTGACAGTCGGTACCGCGCGCGTCGATTCAGTGGGTGCTTCTGAAACCCGAAGTGTAGGCGGCCCACAAGCGAATACGATAGGGGCGACTCGGTCGGTGACGGTGGGGGCGGCGCAGAGCCACAGCATCGGCGCAACGGACAGCTGGCAGATCGCTTCCAACCAGAGTGTGTCCATAGGCGGCGGCCACACCGAGAGCATCGCGAAGGATCAAGGCTCGACGGTCGGCGGCGGACGCACCGCTTCGGTGGGCAAGGACGATTCGACATCCGTGGCCGGCGCGCATTCGCTTTCCGTCGGCAAAGACAGTGCCATTTCGGTCACAGGCAATGGCACGATCAAAATCGGCAAGAAGTTGGTCATCGATGCCGGTGACGAAATCCTCATCAAAACGGGCTCGGCCAAGATCATGATGAAGAAGGACGGCACGATCGCCATCGAGGGCAAGGACATCTCGGTCAAGGGATCGGGCAAGATCAGCATCAAGGCATCGGGCGACATCACTATGAAGGGCTCGAAGATTGCGGAGAATTAGGAGGACGCATGGGAAAGGTTCGTGATCGCATCGAAGGTGTCGTAATTGGCCAGTTTCTTGGCTTTGATGACGACGGGCCGCTGGTCGTTTTCCCCGGCAATCCGCAGGAGACGGCGTTGCCGGCGCGCAGCTTGGCCGAGTTGAGTTCCGACATGATCGGACAGGAGGTCGCGCTGCTGTTCGAGGACTGCGACCCGCAAAAGCCGCTGATCGTCGGCCGCATTGTGGAGCCTGCCAAGAAATCGTCTGGGGCCCAGGTCTTTCGCGATGGCGAGCGCGTGCGAATCCATGCCGAGGAGCGGCTCGAACTGCGCTGCGGCAAGGCCACGATCCTCATGGAGGCGGACGGCCGTATCACCATCCGCGGCACTTATGTCGCCAGCCATGCGAGCGCGACCAACCGCATGCGCGGCGGGTCGATCAGTTTGAATTGATAATCAGATGACGGCCGCGGCGAGAGTGAACCAGCCGGATATCACGGTGCAAAAGCAGATTGTCCCCGATATTGTGCGCCAGCACGTGGAGCAGGCGGCATTCTTCTGGACGCAGCGTGACATGCTGGCGGCGGAGGAACCACCGGACGAGAAGGTCATCGCGGATGTTGATCGGCGACTGGAGGCCAATCTCGACGCCTTGCGCATCGCCGGACCGGCCGCCTGGCCATTCATCATCACTGCCTATGAGGACTTTCCTGAGAAGGGCGAACTGTTCCTCTATGGCTGGGTGGCCATAGAGCAGACAGATGGGGGACGTATCCTCGAAGCTGTCGAGTTGGGCCGGACGCGGGAGGACGAAGCACACGGGTTGGTCGGCGCGCTCGCATGGCACGATGCTAAAGCGATCGGACCGCTGGTGCGCGACTGGATTGCGTCCAAGGATGAGTTCAAGCGCTATCTGGCGGTTGCCGCGTGCCTGGACCACGGCGTCGATCCAAAGGATCTTCTGGTCCGGCTCATCCGCGATCCCGATGCGCGCGTGCGCGCGACCAGTCTGCGCCTGGCCGGTAAGCTGAAGCGCGCCGACCTGGTGCGCGAGATTGCCGCCGCCTTGCAATCCCAAGACGAGCCGGTGCGCCTCTGGAGCGCCTGGGCACTCAACGAACTCGGCTTCGCCATCCTAGCGCAGCCCGAACTGCAGAAGCAGGTCTTGGCGAACGGGCCCAACGCGCTGACCGCCTTGCGCGCCATTGTGAAGAGCGGGCCGGACAAGGATGTCCGTACCTGGATGGGCGGCCTGCTGAAATCACCCGACACCGCGCCGCTCGCCGTCCGTGGCGCTGGCATGCTGGGCGACCGCACTATCCTAAACTGGCTCATTCACCAGATGCGCAACCCGGCGCTTGCAGTAGCGGCGGGTGGCGCATTGCTGGAGCTTTTTCCAGAGGCGCGCGATGCGGATCTCTTCACACTCGACCCCACGGAAATCGGCCAGGCATTCGAGGAATATTTTGGGGATTTTGGCCCGAATGTGCCTGTGGCGGACAGGGTGATGGCATGGGGACGCGCGGTCACCCTCCTTGGTTAACTGAATCGGTCGCCTGGAGCGGTCGTGGTTGCAAGGGCGTTACGCAGACGTCCAGGCGTTCGGCGCAGCAAATCGATGGATCCAGTCCACGGTACACCCCTTCTCAGCGAACGGTCCTTCGAATTCGGTGATGTTCGTCAGTAAAACAGGATCGAGGAGAAGCCCGGCCGCGAAATAGGAGGCCAACTCGGGCTCAAGACGGTGTCGGTCACCCAGGATCGGTTTCTCCCCCAGCTGAAGGAGCGCACCGGACCCACAGCGCTTGAGCACTGCGCCTGGGATCGTCTTCAACGACTGTCGCCGAGCCTCGAGCTTCGGGTCAGCCAGGAATTTGGCGCCGATGAATGTAAGCCAGGAAATCGCCTTCATGCCATTGTGCATAAACGGCAAGGCTGCGTTCAAATCCTCGACGTCGACGGCCCAGTAGCGTTTCGCCCACGGGAAAATCTGGGCGAAAGCGGTCGCCTTGAAGTAGGGGTCGTACAGGTGACAAAATCCGGCATGGCCGGACAGATACTTGACGTGTTTTCCCAATTCGTTGGCCAGGCTCGCCACGAGGGCCGGCGCTGTGTCCCAAGGGAAGAGAAACCGGTAGAAGACATGCTCCGGCTCGTCAGCCTGGTGTGCCAGGCGGTACATGCAGGCGCTCCAGCTTTGGGAGAGCTTCCCGTCCCAGATGCGAAATTCTGTTCGCCACCCCCGGACGGTTCGATGGCGGATACGGCGTAGGAACGGAAAGGCCGCGTCGTCCGAAAGCGAAGCATTAACGTAATCTCCGGCCGGTAACCTATTGAAGCCGATATCGGGCGATGCCTTAACCTTCGTCCAGACCTGTGCCGGCGCGTATCTGCGGTAGATATCAAGAACCGCCTCCCATTCCGGTACCGACAGCCGTTCCGCATAGATCGTCAGGTCGAGCCCGAGCTCCAGCAGTGGAACCGTCGGATCCCCCGGGGAGGGTAGCGCTAGGGGCGGGGGAGACGTCATCTGGAGCGCCTAGTTACTCTGCGTCGGGGTTCGGCCCCGCGTCCGCACCCTTCTCTTCCTTGATCCACTCGCGCACCTCGTCGTAGTTGCTCTTCAGATACGCGACCATATCCTTGTGCCGGGCAAGTTCTCCCTCTTCATAGGTGTATTCCACGAGATCCATTTCGCCATCGGGTCGGCGGGTATCGATGTCGAGGTAAACGACAAAGGTGGTATCCGCGCCACCGACCACCAGCAAATTTTCTGGATTGTAAGGGTCTTCCCCTTCGCGCATCATTTTCTTGAAGCTTTCGATGCGGTCACGAATTTCCTCCTCGTGGCGCTGCGCTAAAGACAGCAGGTCAGCTTCGTCCTCCAGGGCCGTCCAGCCATCGTGTAGCAACAGCATTTGGCGGTAGCTTGGAGGCAACGCGTAACCGAGGCTGCGTTCGAAGTTCTGTAGCTGCTGCTCGGAGGCAGGCGGCCCGAGGACCTGGTCAGCGGACCGCCCAAAGGCCACCTGGTAGAACTCTTCTCGGACGTCGAAAAGTTTCGAGATCAGGGTCTGTAGCTGTGTACGGATGTCTTTAGCCATCGTTCGATCCTCATCTATTTGCAACAATCGAGCGCGACGCCGGTGTGTGCCTTGACCTTTTTTCCGTTCGCGTAGGTAAAATCCGTGGTCTTGAAACCCTTGATCTTCGAGCCGATCCATTCGTTCGGTTTGGACGGCATCATCTTCAGGTTCGAGAAGTCTTTGGTCAAACCACCCACCTGGATTTCTTTCATGTGATCGGGGCTCATTCCCGGCAACTTGGGTTTGGCTCCCTGAGCCTTCCATCTTTCATGCGCGCACTCGTGCACGAAGTTGTCCTTGATGTCGTCGGGCGCTTCACCTGCATTGAGCCGATCGGTCAGCGCCTTGCGATAGGCGTTGGCCCCTGCGTTCCCGAGCTTACGCAAACTCTTTCGTCCGCTCGACCGCGGCGCGTGCGAAGCCTGGCGCCGAAAATTCCCCTGGTTGTTCATCTCCAAGCATTTGGCGCACATGCACTTTATGTCACATTCGCGTTTCTCTTTGTTCTTTTCCTCTTTGTAGTCGGAGCATTTGATGACCAGTGGATTGTCGCCGGCGCTGCACACGTCGGGGATAATTCCCGCCATGCAGATCGTGTTGCCGTGGTTCATCTTCAGCTTGTCGCTGAACCGGCACACGTTTGCCCCGTCCATTTTCACGTCGAAGGAGTACGTAATCCACGTCGCCTCCTTCATGTTGGTGCTCGATACAACGCCGCCAGCGGTCCCCGGCTCATCGCCTGAGCAGCGACTGAGTTCAGACCCCTTGATCGCGCAAGACTTCCCATCCACCTTTACGGTCGTCGTGCCGTTGGCCAGGTCGCTGGCCATGGAAATGATAACTGGATACGGAATAGGGACAGGTCCGCCGGGACTAGGTGTTTTGCACACGTCGGGAGCCGTGCTCATCGCGAAGTCGGAGCTGCCCTTGTGGACGATCCCGTTCATCGTGCCGTTGATCTTGACGGTTACCGACATCAGCGCGCTCGGGCCTCCGTACGGTCGTGGGCCAGGAATCCGCAGCGTTCACCCGACTCCGAACTCGTGAATGCCGCTAAGACAGGCCCTGCAGCGTACCTTTTGTTGGTAGCTGCTTCGGCCAACATAAGCAGCAACGGACCGGAAGCCGCGCCGACGTCGCCCCAGCAGTCTGCGGGGGCTGTAAACGCGTCGGGCTCGCGGAACAAGTCGGCCGCGCGGATGCTCGCAAAGCCAAACTCGTCCGCGCGGTACGGTTCGCCGTTCATGTCGCAGTACAGATGGTCCACTTTAACTGCGGGTGGCTCGCCTGCCAGGGCTCGGAACATCGCCAGCATGCCCTCGCCGGTGCACACCGTGTCGGTCTTGATCAGGTTCGTTTCGCGAGCGACGGCGACTGACATGAGCTCCAGCGCGGCCGATAGCTGATATCTTCGCGCCGCGGCCGTGGTCGTCAGCAACACAAACCCCGCTGCTTCGCCGGGGATGAAACCGTAGGCATTGTTCTCCGGACCGGCTGAGTGAACTTGATCGTTTCTTTCCAGCCACTCCAGCGTTTCCGGCTCAAGGTAGGAATCGACGCCGCCCGCCAGCGCAAACTCGGACGCGCCGGACCGCACCGCCTGCCACGCCCTTTCGATCGCCATCGTTCCGGCGGCGTGCCCGGATTCGATTACACCGATTTTTTCGATATGGCACAGGGAGGCCAGCTCTTCACGCAACCGAGCGACGACAGTGGCCGGCACGTCGTTTCTGCGACCCGGCCGCATAGGCGGTAAACCGACAAATAGGGAAACCGACAGTTGTCCGATCGAAGGCGCCGACGATGACGTGACAGCTTCAGCCGCCGCGGGTGCCGCCAGTTCCGCCAACCGGGCCGCACCCCTCACATCTATGCCGATGTATGGCGCTGCGGCCACGATCATGCTGTTGCCGGCAATGTCAACCACGAACGGATGTTCGCCGAAGCCGGCGATACCGGCACGCACGGCAGCGGCCGTCGCCGCCGCTGTCATCCCGATGGCCGTCCGCGCTCCAGATCCGATAATCGCGACCCTCACCGCTCTTCACCGCCTTCTTCGTCCGGCTCGCGCCAACCCCTATCAATCCCAGACGGGACCGAGCGCGGATGTGCGTTCGTCACCAACAACATGCTGATCCGCGTCTGGGTCAGCCGCTGCACATCGGCGTGCGCGCGCAGGGACGTCCGCCAGACCAGCACCACTCGCGGCACGTCCGGCTCGATGATCACGGTGTGCAGAACCCCACGGTGCGTGACGCGTGGCTTTCCCCTGATATCTGTTTCAAACCGGAAGGCGACGCGGGGTAGAAGAAATGCCAGCCGCCCGGTCGGCGTCAGGTTCAGCAATTCCACAGGCTCTCCGCCCCGGAAGAATTGTTTTGGGCGCTGGTCCTCAGGAGAGCAAAGAAAAAAGCGGTCATCCAAGTCGGCCGGATACAGCGGGCAGCGATTTTTCTGCCAAGCCTCGTCGTAGGTGCCTGCGTATTGGACGCGCTGGCACCAGTGCGGCGGGACCGGCCCGAAACCAGCCGGCTTACTCCCGCCGCTGGATCCCATAATTTCAATATTCGGAGCGATCCTGCCGGCCACGGGCACAAATCCGGTGCCGACCGGGTTGTATTGGTCGAAGTTGGGCCGCGTCGGGTCTTTGACCGGATTCGGCTCGGTCCCGCCATATGCGCGCTCGTAGACCAGCGGCATGCGTATGAACGGCTGCGGCGACCCAACGCTCAGACCAGACACTGAGTGCAGATAGGCCCGATCCCCAGTGATCCGCAGAGATTTTTGCAGGTCACCTACTCTCAAACTCACGTCCACGGACGTGGTGGGTTTGCCTCCGGAAGCGTAGGCATGGCCGTGAAGGAGCACATCGGTTGTCGGCTTCGTCAGATAGAAATCGGAGTCGTATACCAGGCTGCTCGCGCCCGGTCCGCCGACGAATTTGGGCGCCACAACCGGCGGCTCCTGCTTATCCGCTACGGCCGTCGTCCCATCTGGACTGATGCGAAAGCTGCACCGTACGGCGACCATCCAGACCTCGCCTCCGTCCCGATCACGGGTCCAGATGCCGCTTGCCATGAATGGCGTATCGTTCGCCACCTGCCACATTGTCAGCCAGTCTCCCAGCTGACTGGCACATAGGCGCAGCGATTGGCGAAAACGTCACAGCGCGGCTTGCGAAGTGCGAAGTCGGTCTCCCAAAGCATGGCCGAATAGCCCGGCATGCCCGTATGCGAGTCGGCCATCACCAGCGGAACCTGCTCGACCGATTTCTGCACCAGTCCGCCGGGTTTGTCCGGGAAGTCGAACGTGCCTTTCACCACCACGACGATCCACTCATGGCCGGTCTTGTCCATGCCCATGGTGAATTGATGCGGATACCCCATCTGGTTCCATATCTGCATCAGCTGGTCTCCCAACTGGCGGCAAAGATCCGTTCCAGCGTCGTTTGCGGAGATTGCGGATCGATGTCGAAAATATCCGAACGGGCGGTCCACATCACCAGCTCACCGACGATCTCGTCGTCCGGCTCGACAGTCGGCACCGGCAGTGCGGCCAGCGCGGCATCCAGTTCGTTGGGCGTCAGCTCGCCATGTTGGGCGGCGATGGCCGCCTCTTCGATGCTGGAAAACCACGACTCGGCCTCGGTCAGCCGAACGGGAGCCTCGGCAAGCTGCGCGACGATGGTCAAAGGGAATTGTCGGCCAACTCTGTCGGCACTCTGCAGAATAATGCCGGCCGATCCGCCGAAAGAAGCCGGACCGGCCAGGAAGCGTAGCGCGGTGGTGCGCGGCCAGGTTTCCAAACCCATCAGCGGCACGATGTGCTGCGCCAGCCAGCGGTCCCATGCGCGCACAAAATCTCCCGGCAGCCGCCGCGTGACGAAATCGCCGGTGGCAGGCATTTTGCCGTAAAAGCCGGGCAGGATCATATCTGCGGCGGACATGAGAATTTCTTGAACATTTGCAGATTGTAGGGATTTTCGACGCTTGCCGCCTTGAGCTCGAAATCGGCGTACATGCCTTGAGTGCCCAGTCGCAGGTTGTAGACGTCGGACAGCGAAGTGCCGGTGAAGCGGCCGCTGCGCAGCAGCCTCAGCCACGCCCAGCTGCCGGTTTCGTTCAACATGACTTCGGGCGAGCCGTCGATCGGCTGGAAGGCGAGCGAGATGACGCCGGTGCCGTCCTTGCCGGGCCAGGTCATCGGTTGCGGTCGCGTCGCGTTGTTGTAATAGACGAGGTTCTGGCCATCGAGATTGAGCGTCACCCGCGTGACGTTGGGCGACAGGTCCGTCGGTTGCAGCGTAAAACTCATCACCGGGCCGGTACCGCCTGGAAACAGATCGTCGCGGATCCGCCTGGCCTGTTCGAACGCCGCCAGAGCCGCCGCGTCGAGGCCAAAGTCGGCGCGCCATTTCCATGGCTGGCTGGCGGTGTCGACATAGCTGATCAAATGGTCGTTGATGAAGGCGTCGATCATCCCGGCCGGCCCGAACAGGCGGGCGAAATCGCGGACATTGACGTCGACCGCGCTTTCGGGGCTGAACGGATAGCGGTCGTTCAGCGCCGCCTGGCAGAACGGCAGGATGTCGGCGCGCCAGATGGCGTTGAGTTCCGAGGTGACCGCCTTCTGGGTTAGGCCGCTGGTGTCGCCGGCGATGCCGCCGAGCCAGTCGTCGACCGGATCGGGCAGGATCTGCGCTTGCCTGGCGACCGCTCCCGTCAGTTCGGCCAGCCCACCCTGCTTCTTGATGGCGTCCTGCGGGTCGGGATTGGCCGTGACCGTCTGCAGCACGTTCGAAAGTGCGGTTAGCGCCACCACCGCGGCGTCGAGTGCCGGCGGCTGGCCGTCGACCTCGGCGATCGCCCCCTTGAGCGGCTTGAAGTGTTCGGCCACCAGAGTGCCGGTAAGATCCACCTCGTTGGCGGAGCCTGCGCGCGGCAGCAGTTTTGCCCCTGTCTTTACGATCTTTCCAAGCTTCCCCAGCTTGCCGAGCAGTTTGGATGTGCCCTTGGATGCCGCCTTGTTGTCGGCGGCCGGCGCTTCATCGGATCGGGTTAGCTCGGTCTCCTGAACGACCGCCGTAAGCAGGCGCTTCAGCGCGGAATCGGCACTCGAAAGGTCCTTGAGGTTCTCGCTGGCGACATTCAGGTCGGCCAATGGCGCGAGCCTGATATCGCGCAGGATGCTGTCCCATTGCGCGATGTAGTCTTCGTAATAGAGTTTCAGGATATCCTCCGACAGCGCCGAGACCGAGGTTTCGGAATTTTCCGAACAGCCTCCGGCAAACACCGCCCGATCCAGTGCCGCCTGGGCGGCGACATCCTCGACCCGGTCGAGAATGGCATCGTGGAAGCCGGAATAGGTGAACGCGCCCGAAATGCCGACGCGCAGCGTCTTGTCGGAACGCCGTGCAAAGACCTTGGCGCCGTTGGGGCCGGCGAAATTCGCCGGGATCCATTCCTTGAGTCCGGCCACCGCCGGATCGGCCAGCAACTGCCTGTAGGCACGCGCCGGCAGCGAAATCGTGCAAACCGTTTTCAGCGCCTCGGCGACCAGCGCCTGATCCGCTGATATGTAGCTGTCGTCGACCGCCATGCGACGGATCGCGGCAAGCTGGTGCTCTTCCGCATCGGCGGTCGGAAACGGCGCCGCCGGTGCGAATTCCGGCAAATCGTTGACCCACCAGCTCTGGACGTAATCGGCGTCCATCTGCGACAGGCCGGTCATCATCCGATAGGTCTTCAGCGCCCCCAGCATGAAATCCGGATCGCGGATCTGCCGCCACATCGTCGCCTCGAGCAGGGCGACCATGTGCGGCTCGAGGACGTTGCGCAAAGCGTGCTCGTAAGTGTCGGCCTGCGCCCGCAGCAGCTCCGCCGACGCCGATGGCCCGAGCAGGTCCTGGGCACTGCTCGGCGGTGCGGTACGGGCATTTGCGACCTCGGCCATCGCATTGAGCGCGCTGTCGATGGCGGGCTGCTCGACCGATGCCGGGCTCGCGGCTGCCGCGGTCAGCGGCGCCTGCAGCGCTTCGAACTGGCCCGCCTGCGCTGCGATCGCATTGCGGTTGTCATAGTAGGACCACGTGAACATCGCACCGGCCAACAGGGCGGCGGCGGCACAGGCGGCCGCGGCGCCACGCCAGATCCAGGCGCGGCGGCGCTGCGCCAGCGGATCGAACGTCCCCAGGCCGGCTTCCCTGAAGATGACCTCGGTCAGCAGGTTCTTCAGGAAAAAGCTGCGCTTTTCAACGCGCGGCGCCGGCATCGCCCGTCGCGGCGGAAGGCCGAAGGATGAAGACAGCGCCGCGGTCAGCCGGTCGATGGGCGCCCCTTCCTGGGTCGCCGACGTCAGATAGAGGCCGCGCAGCCAGGCGGCTTCTTCGTAGCGGCTTTCGCCGAACATCGCCTCGACCAGCACCCGGATAGGCTCGGACAGGCTCGTGAGCTGGGCGGGAAACCTGAAAATCTCGGCGCGGGCGGCGAGTTTGTCCTCGTCCTCCAGGCGCGGCACCAGCCGTCGCTCGAGTTCCGTCGCAAGGGTGGCGATTTCCCGCTCTATCGTCTTTGCGTCGACACGCGCATCCAGCGCGAAGGTCGTGCCCCAGACCTGCTCGCGCGAGGCCGTCGACAGGCCGCCGAAGAAAGCCTCGAAGCCCTTGATCAGATCGGCCTTGGTCAGCATCAGATAGACTGGAAGGCGGATTTCGAGCCGGTCGTTGAGCTCTGCCAGGCGACGACGGATCTTGCGGCCATGCGCCTTGATGGCTTCGTCGCCCTCTGAAAGCGCATCGATCGAAAGCGCGACGATCACGCCGTTGAGCGCCCGGCGGCCGCGATGCTTTTTCAAGAGGTCGAGGAAGCCAAGCCATTCCACCGCATCGACGTCGGGCTGGCTCTCCTGCTGCACATAGCGGCCCGCCGTGTCGATCAGAACTGCGTTCTCGGAGAAAAACCAGTCGCAGTTGCGCGTGCCGCCAACTCCCTGCAGATCGTCGGTGAGGTCGATCGGAAAGTTCAGGCCGGACTGGCGCAAGGCCGTGGTCTTGCCGGTGGCCGGCGGCCCGACGATCACGTACCAGGGCATCTCGCGCAGGAATTTTCGTCCGCCGAGCTTGCGGCGCTTCAATTCGACCATAACCTCGGCGAACTTGGCGCCGACGGCGGCGACGTTCTCTTCGCCGGGGCTCAGCGGTTTCTCCACCACGGGCGCAGCGATTTCGGCGACGAACATGCGGTTGGCCCGGATCGCCCGGCGCTGCGCGACGATCAGCCAGATCAGCCAGAAGGTGACCAGCAGCGCAATGATGACGATGCGGACATTTTCCGAGGCGAAGGGTTCGTAAGCACCGACCCTGACGATCGGGCCGAACACCCAGATAACCAGAGAAAGCAGCGCGATGCCGATCAGCGTCCACAGCCAGCGCGATGTCAGAACCGCCCAGAGGAAGCGCAGGATGAACATCTCACAGCCTCTTTTCGACCAGCACCTCGACGCGGCGGTTCAAGGCCCGTCCCGCGCGGGTGCTGTCGTCGGCCACTGGATCGGTAGCTGCACGTCCTTCGAAGCGAATGCGGTCCTGCGGCACACCGTTCTGGACCAGCATCTCGGTAATGGTTGCTGCGCGCGCTTCCGACAGCCGCTGGTTGGTGGAAAGCGGATTGGACCGTTGCAAGGGAATACTGTCGGTATGGCCGACCACGGTGATGTTGCCGATCAGTTCCTGATTGGCGAGGATCACTTTGGCGATTGAACCGATCAGCGGTTCGAAGCCTTCCGTCAGTGTCGGCCGCGACGACTGGAACAGTTCGGGGTTGGAGGCCTGGATGATCAGCCTGGCCAGCGAAACGCTCTCGGTGCCGCTGAGCGCGGCTCTGAGATTGGCCGGCGCTCCGGCCTGAAACTCCGGCACCAGCGCGAAATCCACTGCCTCCGGCGGCGGCGCGTCGACCTGTGGCGATGTCCGGCTGATTTCGCCGCGGGCTGGCGGCGGCAAGGCACGAACCAGCGTCGAAAGCTCGACCGCCTGGCTGCTCAGTCCCATCGACAGGCCGAGGTAGATTGCCGTGGCGAGAACCGCCGCGCCGAGCCCCATCACCCAGATCGGCACGATGAAACGCTGCGGCTCGTCGGATGCGATCACGCCTTTCCAGTTCGGCGACAGCGGCGCGCCGTCGGCATCGGCATCGCGCAGAAAGCGCGCCGCGGCAACGCGAACCGCATTGAGCGAGCGGTCGCCCGACCGGCCTGGCACACGATATTTGCCGCGGAAGCCGAGCGCCAGGCAATGATATTGCAGTTCGAGCAATTCGCGATCCCGGTTCGGGTGCCGCTCCAGTTCATCGAGACGCGTGAAGAACTGCGTGCCGGCATCGACATCGCCTCGCAGCATCACCACAAGCGGCTGGCGCGGCCATGCGCTGGCGCCGCCCCATGGCGTGTTCAGGGCCAGGTCATCGAGCAATGCCGCCACCACCCAGGCTGCCTGGTCGGCGCGCTCCAGGGAGGACCCCGCCGCCATTGCCGCGTCACGCGCCCGAACCAGTTCATCGAGCAACCGGGTGCGCAACGCTTCCGGGTTTTCCGGCGGCAGCGCGCTTTCAAGCTCGGGCGCAAACTCGAGCAGCGGCGCGAATGCGTTGACCAGCGTGTTCGGATGGGTGCGCGACCGCTTGATTGGCGCGCCCGACAGCAGTGGCGTCATCGGTCGCGGCATCGGCGCGCCGGTCAGTCGTATGCGCGTGCGTTCGCGATCCTCCGATAGTCCGAAAGGATCATCCCGGCTCATCATCTCACCTGTTTACCGAATAGCAGTCGACCTGCGGCTCGCTCGGCAGCACGCCCGACACGCCGATGACGAAGCCGGGGGCATCGAGCAGCGAGGCCCAGTGCTCGCTTTTCTGATCCAGCTCAAGGCACAGCCGATCGCCGTCGTAGGGGATTTCGCGCGGCTGGGAATGAAGCGGCTTCAGTGGAATGCCGGGCAGACGGGATTTCCACAGGCCTTCGAACTGATCGGCCGAACCGACGGTCGCCTGGTTGACGAAAATCTTGCGCAAGGCATCTTCCGACAGCTCGGAGCCGACCCGGATGACGATCCGGCTGGCCACCAGCAGCTTCGGGTTGTCGATGCGGATTTTCCAGACATTGGTCGAATGCCGCATGACCGGCAGTGCGCGTGATTTAGGCTCGATGTAGCGCAGGCTCAGGATGAGCGAGCGCAGGGCGTCGGCCAGCGCCGAATAGGCGGGGCCGGGCGCCATGTGATCATAGGCGGGCAACTCGCTCAGCCGTCGCGCGCTCGAGCCATAGGTCGCCATTGAACCGGCAAGACCGGCAAGCTCCAGGTAAAGCTCGGCCGGATGGAAGACATCCTGCGCCAGCATGTGCGCCAGTCGCGGACGCGCTGCATTGGCGAGATTGAGCATCAGCAGGTCTTCGACGCTGCGCCCTGGCCCGCCCATGACCATTTTGCCATGCGCCTCGGCGATCTGGTCGAGGCCGGTGACAACCTCCAAAAGCAACTGCCGGTACCAGGCCACCGCTCCGGTAACCAGTGTCGGCGGCAGGAACGTCTCGTCCAGCGAGACGCCGCCGTCGGCTCGAACCCCTTTGATGTCGGCTATCGGCAAGGCGGTGTAGCCGCCAACCGATTTTCCCGGTGCAATCAGCAGCGCCTGCGGGCGGGCGATTTCGATTTCTTCAGGATCCGACCCGCCCTGGACGGCGTCGCGCACCGAAACGATCCGCCCATGATAGCGTGCGCCCGTCGATGCGGCGTGCGCCGGATCGAAGCCGACACCGCCGGCAGGCTCGAGCGGCAGGGCGACCAGCACCGGTCCGGCGCCCGTATCGGCGGTGACCGGCAGCGGTCGTGGCGCGTCCATCAGGTCAGGGATGGAGAAGGGGGTTCCATCCGGAAAGATGCCGCGTGCCGACAGGATCGAGACCTGGCCGGCATCGAGCATTGCCTGGTCCAGCGTCAGCTGCTGAAAGCCGAACGTATGCAGCTGCCCGGCCTGCAACGCGCCGCGCACGGTCGCCTCGAAAAAGCGATCCTGCTGCTGAAAATGCTGGGTCCGGAGAAACAGGCCTTCGGACCACAGCACCCTGTTTGCATCGCTCATGCCGCTACTTCCTGCATCAAGCACCCCTTGCCCTGGCCGCTAGGCGGAAATGCCGCCGCTGCCAAGCGTGACGTTGACGGTAACTGTTGATCCCGACGACACCGACTTGGTTGTCCGCCAGGTCCGGCCGCCGGGCTCGCGAACCAGGGCAACGAAGCCCAGCGCAGCCGCGTCCGGCTCGACCGTGATGGTCTTGGATGCGGTCTTTCCAGGCCCGACGGAGATCTGGTCGGATCCAATGAGATCGCCTGCGAGCGCGGAGCCGGCATCCCCCTGCAGCGCGAAATAATCGGCCGAGTTGAATTTGCCGGTGCTGCGCAGCCGCATCACCAGGACCGTCACCGGCCGGTCGCCGCCGCCTGGTCCCGGGTTCATGCCGGCCGCGCCGGTCAGGTTGACGGTCACCGCGGATGGTTTTGGCGGACCGCTCTGGCAAGCAGCAAGCAGCCCGGTTGCGCCCAGGGCAACGACAAATTCGCGGCGATCGATCATTTTTTCACTCCTCCTCATATGCATCCCGAAAATCAGCGCCGATTTCGCCCAAAAAGCTCGATTCCGCACTCTGGGCGATGTCACGATGGCGTTTCTGGTAAAGCTCCCACAGCCTGGCGCGGCGTCCGCCCGAA
The DNA here is from genome assembly GCF_055811335.1 of Mesorhizobium sp. WSM4847. NCBI lineage: Bacteria > Pseudomonadati > Pseudomonadota > Alphaproteobacteria > Hyphomicrobiales > Phyllobacteriaceae > Mesorhizobium > Mesorhizobium sp. WSM4847. Next base: position 32,706 of record NZ_JBVVPY010000006.1, read on the forward strand.
AGCACGGTGCCGATCGCGGAACTCGATTTGAGCTCTTCCTCGATCGCTGCCGGGTCAAAACGGTCGATCATTCGCCGCAAGGCGGACTGCACGCCTCGCCAGGCGCGCACATGATGTTGCGCGAGATCGCGGACCGCGTCGGCGATTGCCGCTTCACCGGCCAGAAATCCGGGGCTGCGCTCGGCGATGAGGGTCACGATGGCGTCGTCGACCGTCGGCAGAAATTTTAGCGGATTGACTTCAGAGGCCCCAACCACCGTCTGGGCGACGCGAGCGTTGCCTTTTTCCTCGGCCCGCTTGCGCAGCAGCTGCATCAGGCCTTCCATCATCAGCCGATACTCGCGACCGAACTTCTCCATTTCCGCTTTGCTTTCGCGTCGGGTAAAATCGGCTACCTCAACACCCAGGCCTCCCAACACCGCGGTGCTAATGGGGGTTTTCGCGGGTTGCGCCGCGGCGGGGGTGGGGGGGGGTTTGGGGGCACCGCCAGCACGTGGCTGAGCAGGGATAGCTGCCGCGGGGCCAGGCAAATCCCAGGGATGGGCCGGCTCTCCGGCGACGTGTTTGCGTTGACCGGCCGGGCCGGCGCCGTTTCTCAAATCGGGCGACGCGGCTGGCCCGAAACCGAAACCGTCATCGAATTCGGAGGACTTTCTTGAAACGGGCTGGCTTGAAACGGGCTGGCCTGGAACGGGCTCGCTTGCACCGGAAGGCACCGGATCGAAGCTGAATGGGTCTGCGGCGTCCGGCGCACGACGCGGTTCGGAATAGCCAGCGCCATTCGGCGCCGGCGTCGATACCGGGTCGAGGCTGAACGGGTCGTCGAAGGCAGGCGAACTGCGCTGGTTGGCGCGCTCGAACGCTCCTGGAACGGGTTGCTCGAACGGGTTCGGCAGATCGGCGGGACGCGGTCGGCGCGGCTCTTCTTCGACCGTGGCCGAAAAGAAGTCATCGCGGCCGATGCTTACCGGCGCTCGCGATGCCGGCGGCGACCGTTCGGCGAACGTTTGGCTGGCCGCTGGTGCGTGAGCGACCGGCGTCTGCAGATCGACGCATACGATGTAGTCGCCCAGCCTCAGCCGCATGCCGTTCTGAAGACGGGCCGAGGTGCCGGTGCCGAGCGGGCTGTCGGAATCGTTTATGAACAAGCCGCTGCTTGATGTGTCGGTGACGAAATACCCGTCCCGCCCACCGGTGATCCTGCAATGGGCGCGTGAAACGAACATGTCGGGATCGTCGATCTGCCAGTCCGCCTCCGCGCTACGGCCGATCACCAGTTCACCCTCGTCCAGCCGGGTCTGCCGTACCGCCTGGGTGCGTGGTCCGTGCTCCAGCGTCAGCAGCAGACTCATGCCGCGACCTCCGCCATTTCCGGCCGCCATCCGACGATCGTCCGCAGCCGCATATCGTCAGCATCGCCCCTTTCAGCGGGCCGCGCAAGCCAGGTGGTTCGGCCGAGCTGTACCGCTCCGATACGGGGCGGCGGCACCGCTTCACGCGCCAGCACGATCCGCAGATCGACGTCGAGCGATTCCCCCACCATGTCGCGAACCGCCTGCTTGAACATCTTCAGACGTTGACCGCCCGGCAGGAACGCCTTGAATTCCTCATACCCGAGCGGGCCGACGCGGAGTTCGATCCTGCTTTGGCGGCTGAAAACGCGCGGGCCGATCGTCGCCCCGCGACCCAGCACTGCGTAAGCCTGGGTAAGCCGGGTCTGGAGCGTCGCCGGTATGGTCATCCAGGTGGCAACGAACTCCTTGATCGCGACCGGCACCTTGAACGCTTCCGCCAGGAACAGCGTCAGCCGCTCCGGACCGTCGACCTGGCTGGCGAGCGACGCGGCCTGGCGAAGCTTCACGGCGTCGAGATCGGGATTTTGGGTGCCGGGAAGTCCGGTTCCCGCCATGGCTTCAAGCATGGCCCTTACCCGGCCGCCGACCGCGCGTTCGACCTGTACCGCCGGATGCGCGTCGGCCCAGGCTCGATAGTACAGGGCGATCATGCGGTGCTGGAGAATATTGACGAAGTCCACGAACGTCGTGTCGCTGGTCTGCCGTGCGTCAGCGCCGGTGAACCAGCGCTGCGACAGACGATCGAGCACCCAACGTGTCAAATGAAGCGGCATCGGGCCTTCCGGTCCCATCAGCCCGAGATTGGCAACCGTGACCCGGGCCGGCACCCCGTCGTTCCCCGGCGTCTTGTCCTTCGCTTCGCGGAATTCGACCACGTCCTTGGCGGAAAAGCTAAGACGCACATGCTGCCCGAGCCTTGCCGGCTCGCGATCTGCGCGGCCGGAATAGCCGAACAGCCCGCCCCGTTGTTCGAGCCGGCGCAACAGTTCGAAGAAGTCGAACGTATCATCCAGTTCTTCGGCCCGGACCGGGTCGAGCTTGCCTAGATCAGGTAGCGATTGCCGGGCGTCATCGGCCATGGCACATCCTCCTGCTTCTGCAGCAACCGCGTGCGGGCCCGCACAAAGCCGTTTATCCCGGCGTGACGGGCAAACAGCCGGGCAAGCAAGGCTGAAAGCAGCAATGTGCTTTGCCCGGCCAGGACCGACTGGTCCACATGCAATGTCACTTCCGTGCCCCGTCCGAAGCACATCGGCCCATCGATCTGCAGCCGTTCGATGACGGATCGCGAGTCGATGCGAACGATCGAGTGCACGTTGCGAGCCAGGCTCGGATCTCCCCGGTCGGCATAAAGATCGAGCAGCGCATGCAGCGGATCGACACCGCGGCCTTCCTTGGCGAGGCTGAGAAAGTTGAGGGCCAACTGCGCCACGAGCCGCCATGCGAGATTGTCGGCTCGAGATTCGCCTTCGGCGCCGGCGGGCAGCGCGGCCGGGATCGCCGGCTGGGGCGGGCGCAAAGCACCGATAAGCCGGACCGTTTCGACCGGATCGCCTGTCTCCAGCGTCAGGGTAGGGTTGTCGTCGAGGATCGGCAGATCGCGGTTGGTGCAAAGCGCCATGATGTCGAGCCGCTTCAGCGGCCGGTTCGCCGGGCTTCCGGCCGGCCGGGAAACCGAAAGGAAAACGTCGTCTCCGGTGTAGGAAGTGCGGGTCAGCCCGTCGCGCCGTTCATCTTCGGTGGCCCGGCGAGGGCGCCGTTCGGTGGAATAGACCCAGCCATTGCTGCGGTTTTGCCCCAGGCTGAAGAGTTCTGGAATTTCGGCGTCAGGACCCTCGGCATCGGCGTCCTCGATATGGGTCACCCGATAGATTTCGAAGTCGCGCGCCCGCGTGCGGTCGGCATGCAGCACCTGCCGCGTTCTGCGCGGATCGAGCTCGATGACGTTGCAGTCACGCTCGAACAGGTTGATGATCGGTGTCGCGAAAAGTTCGAAATCCGCCGGCGTCACATCGGCAAGCTCGGGTACCGGACGCCGGAACATGAAGATGATCTCGACCCCGGCCTCGCATCGGCGCACGACCGGTTGCAGTCCTGAAACCCGCACGTAGTGAAAGCGCTCGGGCATCATGAAATATTCACGCAGCAGGCGGTAGCCTTCGAATGTCGGCCGGGTACGAGGCATCAACGCCTCGTCGTCGCTGATGCCGACCATTTCGGGTTCCGGCAACCGCGACAGCGGATTGGCCTTGCCCTCGGCGCGTGCGCCAACCGCCGAGCAGGCGCCGAAAATCGCGTCGAACAGCAATGGCGCTTTGGTGCGCCCGGCAAAATAGAAATCAAGCCGGTCGAGCGCCAGTTCGCCGAGCTTGCCTTTTCCGGTCCGACCCAGCGTGATGCGCAGCGCCGCCTCGCCGCCTGCGCCGCCGATCGGTGTTATGCCGGCCGCCGCCAACCCGCTGCGATCCTGGAAATAGCTGACCGAATTGATGGTTATCGGCCACAGCGTGATTTCCTGCGCGGTGGTGAATGTGCAGCGCGTCGACAGGCCGGGTTGCAGACTGGACACCAGCCGCGTGTTCCGCTTGATGACATGGCCGGCAATCATCGACTGGACCTGCTGGCCGGGTTTCAGCACTGCCATTGCCGTAGCCGGGGCCGGGGTAACCAGATCGGGATACAGCACATCCAGCACGCTGCGTGAAAACCGCGAACGCTCGGCGTCGACTTTCAACCGGGTGCGTGCAGCGAGGAAGGCGACGCCGTCAAGCAGCCGCTCGACATACGGATCCGGGCACGGGACGGTATCGAGAGAAAGATTGCGCGCCACCGCCGGATGCATGTCGGCAAATTCCGCCGCGAGTCCGCGGATATGGGTCAGTTCCTCCTCGTAATATTCTACGAAGACCCGATCCATCTCAGCTGTCCCTGAATTCGGTCCGCGCCAGGCCGTTATCGAGATTGATCGTGGTGCGCAGGCGCATGCGTTCCGGCGTCGGCGTCATGATCAGAACGGCGTCTATCTCGATCTTCAGGCCGACACTTTTGTCACCGAGGGTCACCGTTACCTTGGTTGCGCTTTCCTTGAGACGGGGCTCGAAGGTGGCAAGGACCGAGCGGATCTCGCGCGCCAGGGTCTCGCGATCAAAGTCGCGGGACGAACGGCCCGAAAACGACGGCACGCCGTAGTTGACCACACTTCGGCGCACCTCCGGAAAATCGGCCAGCGACGGCGGATTGTCTGCGGCCTGTTCGCTTTCGAAATCGGAAAGAAGCGGAACAGCTTCAAAACGCTCGGTGTTGAACAAGGCCTCGATGTCGCGCCGCACCGCCTCCCTGAGGACGCGGGCCGATACAACCACGCCACGGCTTTCGATCTCGGCGCGGTGTTGGGTCTGAAAGGCCAGGCGGTGCAGACGCCGCTTCTGATCGGGAGTCAGCTCCGCGTCGGCGTCGATCAGCCGCGCGCTGCCCGCCAGCAGCGTGTCCAGCCGGTCCGCGCCCAACTCGTCCTGCAAGGTCTGGCGCAGCCCGTCTATCTCGGAGGTGACGCCCGGCAGGTCGTTGACGAGGCGGTCCCAAAGAGAGGGCTGGACCGCCTCGCGTTTTGCTCGCGAACTGCCGGTTACCTGCAGCTTGTCGGCGCCGGGCCGCCGCGCCTCACTTGCCGACATAGACATCCATTTCGATTTCGTCATCCTTGTCATAGACGAACTTGATCTTCTTGTAGGCGAAGCTGACCTCCTCCTCGATCAGGTCTTCCTCGTCCTCGGCCTGCGACATGTCGTATTCCATGATCGAAGCGTCGGTCAGGGTGACGACCAGATAATCGCTGGTCTCGCCATCGATGGTCCGGCGGGCGGAGAACACAACTTCGTCCAGCGCCTTGTTGTCGAACAGCGCCTTTTTCAGATAGGGCGATGACTTGTCATAATGCTTGGTGAACTTGATCATCCCCAGCGACACGCGACCGCGGCGTGAGAGCGAATTCGGATCGTATGGCGCGATTATCTTGTAATCGACCCCGTGGACTTCGATTTCGTCCTCATGACCGTCGCGAACGCTTGGCCCTTTGATATCCGGAACTTTTAGAAAACCATCAATTTTCACGGGCATTGTCTTCCTCCAGCGCTTTCAAAACAAAACAAGGTGGATGTTGCTGCAAAATCAAGCCTTTACGGACGGTAGTTCTGACACCAGTCGAAGCGAGGCGTTGATGCCCTCCAACTGGTAATGCGGGCGCAGATAGAAGCGGGCGTTGTAGTAGCCCGGCCGCCCCTCGACGCTGTCCACCTGGACTTCAGCGGCGGCAAGCGGGCGCTTGGCGCGCGCCTTGTCGTCGGCAAAGGCCGGGTTGGCCAGCACGTAGCGGTTGATCCACTCGGTCAACCAGATCTGCATGTCGGAGCGCTCCTTGAACGACCCTATCTTGTCGCGCGCAATGGCCTTGAGGTAGTGCGCAAAGCGCGAAACCGGGAAAAGATAGGGCAGGTTGGCGCTCAGCCGTTCATTTGACTGGGCGTCGGGATCGACCAGCCGCCCGGCGCGCGTCTCGTCGTCCTGCAGCGAATGCGCACCGATAAAGGCTGCGAGATCGGTGTTCTTGCGGTGCAGAATGGGCATCAGGCCGAGCTTGGCCAGTTCCGCCTCGCGCCGGTCGTCGATGGCAACTTCCGTCGGGCATTTCATCGCGATCGATCCGTCGTCCGTGGGGAAGGAGTGCACCGGCAGGTTGATCACTGTGCCGCCGTTCTCGACTCCGCGGATCTGCGTGCCCCAGCCATAGAGCTTGTGACTGCGGTTTATGTTGACGCCCATCGGGAAGGCGGCGTTCATCCAGACATATTTGTTGTGGTCGCCCTGCACTTCTTCCTCGAAAGTGAAGCCCTTCACCGGAACGGTTTCCGAGCCATACGGCAGTCGCGCCAGAACACGTGGCATGGTCAGGCCGATGTAGCGCGCGTCCTCGCTCTCGCGCAGCGATTGCCACGAGGCATAGGCCGGGTTGGAGACGATCATCTGCAGGTCCTGCGGGTTCGGCAGTTCCTGCCAGCTGTCCATGCGGAACAGCCGCGGGTCGGCGGCTGCGATGAACGGCGTATGCGCGGAGGCACAGATGCCCGAGATGTTGCGCAACAGGCCGACGTCACGCGGATGGTTCGAGAATTCGTAGGCGCCGATCAGGCAGCCGATCGGCTCGCCACCCAGCATCGAATACTCGTCCGTATAGACCTTCTTGAAGATCGGGCTTTGATCCCACATCTGGCCTTCGTAGTCTTCAAGCGTGTCGGCAAGCTGAACCTTGGAAATGTTCATCACCCGGATCTTCAGCTTCTGATCCGTCTCGGTGTTGTTGACGAGATACCATAGGCCGCGCCATGTGCCTTCCATTTCGCGCACTTCCGGCGCATGCAGAATCTCGTTCACCTGGGTAGTCAGCATCTTGTCGATGCCTGCTATCAGCGACTTGATCGATTTGATCGCGTTGGACGAGATGGTCGTGGTATCGGAGCGGGACTGCGCCGCCAGCGCGAGATTACGGACGAGCTGCTGCAGCTTCTCGCTGTCGTCCTTCTTGACCTTGAAATCCTTCTCGAGGAGCCCGCTGAATTCTCCGAGGTCTATGGCTTCCGCCTCAGCGGCGACGGCTGCGGTTTTTTGTTGTTCGGCCATGATTTACTCCTGAACCTTGTCGTCGTCGGATAATGCCTGGTTGGCGATCTTGCCGAGAAGCGGCTCGTTGTTCAGAAGTTGCGCGATGCGCTTTTCGGCGTCGACACGGCCGTCCATGAAACCGAGCAGCTCCTCGAGCTGACGACGCATCTTGAGGATCTCGGCCAATTGCGGGACTTGTTCGGCGATCTTGTCCGGGGCGAAATCGCCCATTTTGGTGAAGGTAAGATCGAGTGCTAGCTCTTCGTCCCGCTCGGCGCCCTCAGCCTGGGGCAGCGTATTCTTCACACGGGCTTTGACGCGCGGCCCGAGCGCCTCCATGAAACGGGGGAAGCGGTTGGCGTCAGTCTCGACAAAGGAGCGGTCCAGTACCGACTTCATCGCTTCCCTGGTCTGTGAAGCGCCGGAGAGGTCGGCCATCACGCCCATGACGAACGGCAATTCGATCGTCGTCGGGCTGCCATAGGTTTCCACGTCATAGGCGATCTGCACGCGCGGAGCGCGGTTCCGTTCGATGACTTTCGCTTTGCTTTCAGCTGCCATGGCTCGTTACCTTTCATCCTTCTGGGCCGTCTTCTTGGCATCGGGAACGCCGGCAAGCAGCCGGAATTCCTTCAGCCCCGACGGGGCGAGATCTTCCATCAGTTCAACGAAATCCATATGCACCATCCGGCGCACCCGGCGGGCCAGGTGCGGGATCGGGCTCGACGGTTCGGTGCGGTCATAAAAGGCGATGACGAGGTCGAGGCATTTCACGACGTCGTCGCGCGAGGAAATCCGCTCCGGCAGCCCCGTGCTCGGTTCCGCGTAACTCGCCACACTTGCCATAGTATCGGCTCCATGGCCCTTTGCAGGCATTTGACCGTTTCGAGCAGGCATTTCCGGATCTGCAGTCGTGGGGGCTGGCTCGGCCGCGCCGTTCGTCGCCGTTTCGATTGCCGAATTCCGTTCGAGGGTCGACAGCAAACGCTGCAGAAACCGTTTCAATTCCGGAACAGCGGCGCCACCGCCCTGCAGACGGCCGTTGAGAGCCGTCTCGACCGCATCAAGAGCCGTGATCGCCGCATGAGCATCGGCAATGAGCGACATCATCTCCGCATTGGCTTGATCGGCCTGCGCCTTGCACCCGCTATGAACCCGGTTCAGCAGTTGACCGTGCGCGCTGGCCAGCGTTGCCTTTTCCGCCGCATTCAATCCCGAAGCCGCTTCCAGAAGCATGACCCGCTCGTCGAGTGCGGCTTGTTCCAGATCGCGTCCGCTGATCGGTCCCATAGGGCGCGGCTCGAAGAAAATCATTCGCCGCAAGTCCGCCAGCAGCCCGTCCTGGCCATTCTGGAGGTCGAGCAGGGCGTTGATGCGACGCAAGGCGGCGTCGCGTGGTGAAGCACTGGGCCGCAGGGCCGGGTGCATGGTCTCCCAATGCTGATCGAAGCTCCGCGCAACAAGGGTCAGGCCATGTGCGAGCCCGGCGAGCCGCTGCTCATTGGCCAGCGCGCGCGTGACAATGACGAGCAGGCGCAGATCCCGGCCATGCCCACGCAATTCCTCCGCCTTGTCGAGGACGGCAGGCCAGTCGACCGGAATGGTGCTTTGCGACGAGGGCTGGTTGTGGCCGCCATGGACGACCTTGACCTGCGGCTCGGTGAGACGCTCCAGTTCATGAAAGGCTGGATCGTTGCGCAAATCCTCCCCTGACGGATTTTCACCGTCCAGCGGATTCAGCCAGAGTGCGAGATCAAGCACACCATCCCCCAGCGCGCGGCTCGTGGGCCGTGCCTGACCCAACGTTACCACACTGCGACACTTTACCACAATTTAGTTGATGCTCAATCTTAATACGAGCCTGCAACCGGCGCGCTGGGCTCAAAAGTGCTGGCGGATTTGTCGAACCCTGTCGGTGAACGCATCGCCAACAGGCGGGGCGTTCGATGGCGTTGCAGCCGATGGCGCCGGCGCCTGCCGGGACGGAAGAAATCGACTGAATCGCACACCCGGACGCCCCGCTGATAAACGCTCTTTGTCAAGTCGCTGCTTATGTGGCAGTTTGTTGGCTGGCAGATTGGAGGGGCAAGTTCGATGGAACAGCGCCGGTCGTCGCAGAGCTTTAAACGCAAGGAACTGGTCGGCAAGCTCAACCCCATCTGTTTGCGCGCCTTCAAGGCTGCGGCCGACACCGCCAAGCTGCGCGGCAATCCTTATGTCGAGCTCGTTCACTTCATCGAGCAGCTGGTGCTTTCAGAGCGATCGGATGTGCAGCTGATACTGGCAGACGCCGGGGTGGATGCGAGCCGGCTCACGGCCGATATGACCCGCGCCGTCGACAAGCTGCCTTACGGCGCCACTTCGATCGAGGAATTTTCCGATCATATCTTTCACGCCATCCAGGAGGCCTGGGGCCTGGCGGGACTGGAATTCAGCGTCGAGGAAGTGCGCAGTGCGCATATTCTGCTCGCCTGCCTGAAGACGCCGGTGCTGGAAGGCCTGCTGTCGAAGATCAGCGGCGAATTCGACAAGATCGATGCGCAGGCCGTTGTTGCGCGGTTCGCGGACGTCATGGAGGGTTCGCTCGAAGCCGGCGCCGCGACTGCGGTTGCCGCCGCCGAAACACCGCGGCGGGCTCCGGGCGGGGATTCGGCGCTGGCCAAATATGCCACCGACCTGACCCAGCGCGCCCGCGACGGCAAGATCGATCCGGTCGTCGGCCGCGATCCCGAGATCAGGCAGATCGTCGATATCCTGATGCGGCGCCGGCAAAATAACCCGATCCTGACCGGCGAGGCGGGGGTCGGCAAAACCGCGGTCGTCGAGGGCTTTGCCTTGCGCATTGCCGAGGGCGACGTGCCGCCGACGCTGCAGGGCGTCAGCGTGCGCATGCTCGATGTCGGCCTGATGCAGGCGGGCGCCAGCGTAAAGGGCGAATTCGAAAAACGGCTGAAGGCGGTCATTGACGAGGTGCAATCCTCGGAAACGCCGGTCATCCTCTTCATCGATGAAGCGCACACCTTGATCGGCGCCGGCGGCGCGGCAGGAACCGGTGATGCGGCCAATCTGCTGAAGCCGGCGCTGGCGCGCGGCGAGCTTCGCACGATCGCGGCGACGACCTGGGCCGAATACAAGCAGCACATCGAGAAGGACCCGGCGCTTACCCGTCGCTTCCAGGTCGTCAAGATAGATGAGCCGTCGGAAGCGGTCGCCGTTCTCATGCTGCGTGGTGTCGCCGGTGTCCTCGAGCAGCATCACAAGGTGCAGATACTCGATGAGGCGATCGAGGCGGCGGTCAGCCTGTCCCACCGCTACATCCCGGCACGGCAACTGCCCGACAAGGCCGTGAGCCTTCTCGACACCGCCTGCGCCCGTGTCGCCATTTCGCAGCATGCCACCCCGGCCGAGGTCGAGGACATCATGCGCCGCCGCCAGGCGCTGGAGGTCGAGCGCGCCATCATCGGCCGCGAGGCAGCGATTGGCATCGACGTGGCCGACCGGCAGGCTCGGGTCGAAACCGGGCTTGCCGAGACCGAACTCACGCTTGCTGCCGCGCAGCAACGCTGGGATCGGGAAAAGGCGCTGGTTGGCGAGATACTCGAACTGCGCGCCAGGCTGCGCGGCGAGGGTGTGCCGCTCGACGCCGTGGAGCCTTCGGGGGCGGTGGCCGAAACCGCAGGCGCCGATGTATCTGAGATCAAAGCGCCCGAACCCGATGCGCCCGAACCCGATGCGGAAGCAACGGCCGCTGCCGGTCCTTCTCCACCCGACCCGGCTGCCGATCTCGCGCGGCTGCGCGAGTTGATGGCCGAACTCGCAGAAGCGCAGGGCGAGACGCCGCTGATCCTGCCGTCGGTCGACCGCAACGCCGTGGCGGCGGTGGTGCAGGACTGGACCGGCATCCCGACTGGCCGGATGCTGTCGAGCCAGACCGAAAAGGCGCTGCGGCTCGCCGTCACGCTGTCCGAGCGCGTGGTCGGTCAGGATCACGCCATGGAAATGATTGCCAAGCGCGTGCAGACCAGCCGCGCCGGGCTCGGCGCGCCCGAAAAGCCGGTGGGGGTTTTTCTGCTCTGCGGTCCCTCGGGCGTCGGCAAGACCGAAACCGCGCTGGCCCTGGCCGAGACGCTCTATGGCGGCGAGCAGAACCTCATTTCGATCAACATGTCCGAGTTCCAGGAGGCGCACACCGTCTCTACCTTGAAGGGCGCGCCACCCGGATATGTCGGCTACGGCAAGGGCGGCATCCTCACCGAGGCGGTCCGGCGCAAGCCCTACTCGGTGATCCTGCTTGACGAGGTCGAGAAGGCGCATCCGGACGTGCATGAAATCTTCTTCCAGGTCTTCGACAAGGGAATGATGGACGACAGTGAAGGCCGGCGGATCGATTTCAAAAACACGCTGATCCTGCTCACCTCGAACGTTGGCTCCGAAGTCATCATGGACCGGACCAACAGTGGCACGGTGCGGGCGGGGCTCGACGATCTCGACACAGCATTGCGCGCCCCGCTGCTGAAGGTTTTTCCAGCGGCCTTCTTGGGCCGGGTGGTGACCATCCCTTACTACCCGCTCTCGGACATGATGATCGAAGCGATCACCCGCCATCAGTTCGCCAAGATCGCCCGCCGGCTGCGCTCGAGCAACGATGCCGAGTTGGTGATCGGTGACGGTGTCATGGATCTGGTCAAGGCCCGCTGCACCGAGATCGAATCCGGCGGCCGAATGATCGACGCCATTTTGACAAACACGCTTCTGCCGGAATTGAGCCGTGGCGTGCTGAACCGGTCGCTCGAGGGCGAAAAAATGACGAAGGTGACGGTCGGAGCCTCCGAAGGAGGTTTCACCTATTCCTTCGAATAGCTGAGCAGCAATCTGTGGTTAACCGGCGCCGTAGCACCGCTCAGGGTTGATCCACCGCATTTTGCGCCCGAGCACCAGAGCCAATTTGGCGTGGTTTCGCGCGTCGGTTGCATCCTGGCCCCAGACACGCTACTATACCCTCTCGCGTTCCCGGGGGGGAAGGTGGATGAGCATCGTCCATAGGGTCGGTCCAGTTCTAGATCAGGCGATTGCCGCAGTCCTCAACAGGGCCGGCTATGGCGACACCGTCTCGGTCAAAGCGGCATTAAACCAGGTTCGGCAGGCTGCACCTGGTTTGGTCGCATCCAATGACGATCTGACCGAAGCTATCCTCGAAGTCGCTGCTGCTTTGGGCCTGTTGGTGGCTTTCGATGAGCACGAGCAGTATCCGCTCAATCCCGCTTAGTTATCCGGTCACCGCTCGAAAGATCTAATGCATGTCGCGTAAGCGGTTTTGCGATAACGACATGCATAAAACAAGAACTTAGCGTCACATGAATACATTCAGCCGAGACGCGCTTTAGCGAGATAATCCGGCCCCTCATGGAACCCTTTGGCAAGCGACGAGTTGCGTTCAAAGCTGAAGGTGATCGTCATGGCAACCAGAGAGAGCGATCGTGGTTTCCGAGACCTGGTCCGTTCGGAAGACAATCGTCGGAGCCTACGCAAGCGATTAGGACTGGAAGGCGATCCAACCCTGTCGCCGAGGCTTCTCGCATTAGCTCTGAAGCTTCAGAAGGAGCTCGATCGGCGAGAGCAAGAACTGGTTGACGAGAACCCTCCATCACCCTGAAGTCATAGCACTCATTCCGGTGACCGTAGATAGCAACGCGTGACAGAGCGGGCCATAAGATCCTTGCCGACGCCGTTCCACCGTCCCCCCGCGGGTCTACGCGTAGCGGTCGTGGCGGCGCACCCAGTCCATTCCCTCAGCTTCGTTGCGGCCCTTTGGCATCAGGTCGAGCATGGCGTAGGTGCCCATCATCACCTCCACACCGCGGCCGTAGGTGGAGTAGGTGTGAAAGACGGTGCCAGCCTCATCCTTGTAGAAGGCGCTCAGGCCAGGCCATTCCTCGCCGGTTTCCCGCCATTCGCCGTAGTTGTAGTCGATGTGCCCGGTAGCGACCTCTTCGGGCGTGAAACTGACCCGGAAATCGTAGTTGAACGGACTGCCGTTCGAGGACACCCATCGGAACTGCCAGCCCATACGTCTGCGGTAGCGCTCAATATCGGCCAGCGGCGCGCGCGAGACGGCGATCATGGTTACATCGTGATGCGCCAGATGCCTGTTCATGCCGTCGGTGTGATCAGCCATGAACGAGCAACTTGGGCAGCCTTCCTTCCATCCCGGCGCGAACATGAAATGTTGCACGAGAAGTTGCGAGCGGCCGTCGAAGAGGTCGGCGAGCGCACGCGGACCGTCCGGCGTGTCAAACAAATATTCCTTGTCGATACGCACCCATGGCAGCGCGAGCCGCTCGCGTGCGACCTTGTCGCGAAGATGCGTGAGTTCCTTCTCCGCTCGCAGGAGGTCCCGGCGGGCGCTCAGCCAGTTATCGCGTGAAACGACAGCGTGTTGCATTGTCAGTCTCCTTGGGTTTGGGCGACGGAAGTGTTGCAGTGCTGCGAACGGGCGGAAAAGAGCTTCAGCCACGGCGATACGTGAAAGAGGCTCATCAGCAGGTACATCAGGGCCATGTCGTTGACCGGCATGAAAGGCGAGGCGGCAGAGCACATGGTCATGCCCGGCGAGCCGACAGTAGAAATCCAGGCCATCAGGGCAAAGGTCGGTGCGGCGGCGAGCCCGAGCCAGCGGGCAAAACCGACCGCCTGCCCGAGCAACGATGTGGCTTTCTCTTTTGCTGCAAACATCGTCATTTCCGGTCCTGCGGTCGAATTCGCAGTTTCCACGTTTTCGATAAAAAGACGCTATCTCGGGCAGCCGGAGAGGTGAGAGTTACAAGTGTGACGGGATTTCAATGTTGGGCTGCAAACGGACCTGCAGCAATCGCCTACCGCAATAATTGGGAGCGCGCATTAGCCCTCAATCCAACGCAAATCTCACCGCGCTTGGCCGACACGGAAACGAATGAGACGACTCCCGGTTGTTGGCAGGGTTGACCCAATGCAGTCTTTCAGCGCGAGCATCGCTTGCTGGAGCTGCGTGGTCGGTCGGAGGCCAATGGTGTTTCTAATGGAACGCTAATATACAATGGACGCTCGAACGAGCAGCGCCTGCCAAATACCTGGGGAACGCCATGCGAAGCCTCGTCTTCACGATGTGTATCGCCACCGCAACTGCCGCCAGCGCCCATGATTGGTACGAGGACAGGATTGACCCACTGACGAAATTCAAGTGTTGCGGTGGCTCTGATTGCCGCGCCATACCTCGGTCGTCGGTACGGTCCAGGATAGACGGTGGTTACACTTACTTGCCGCATAATTTCAACATCCCACGGGACCGTGTGCAGGAATCGCCGGACGGCCAATACCACATCTGCGAGAGTACCTACGTCGTCACTAATCAGCTGTATTGGCGTTGCTTTTTCGCACCTCGCGCAAATGTCTCTCTAATTCTCCCACATTAAGATACTGCCTGAATTCCTTGCCGCCCGGACAAGTGGAGCTGGACCAGTCCCAGCGCTTCGGCCGGAGAAGCAGCTGTTGTGATCGATCATCCGGGGAACATTTTCGTCAGCCTTCAATTAAGCAGAGGAGCTGGTTTGGAGCAGATCAATGGGCATTTTTTCCGACCTTGATAAAAAACTGACGGAAAATCTCTACGCGCACGGCAACGACCTCGTCGATCCTGCTGCGGATCTTCCCGAGAGCGTCGAGGAACGGGTCGAACTCTTGATGCCGTTCGTTCAGCCGGAGGCTCGCGAGTTGGTCCGTTCGCAGATCCTTGGTCTCATTCATGAGTACAGGAATGAGGATTGAACGCCTATGGTCATCATCAACCCTGAGCAGATGGCCGAAAGACGTGTGCTTTCGCAGCGCCGGAAAAACATCGACGATGTGGAGGAGATACGCGCCGAATAGAACGGCGACGATCTCGTGGCTGCCGGAGATCGGGGTCCGATGAGAATTCTCGTTGTTGGAGCCACCGGCTTGATCGGCGCTTCGATCTGCGCCCGCCTCGTTTCCCAAGGACATGAGGTGGTCGGCATCGCCCGTAGCCCGCGGGCAAATGCCGCCCGTAATTATCAGACATTGGTGCTGGATATGGCAGCCGCGCTACGCCCTGAAGATTGGCTGCCGCATCTGACTGGCGTCGATGCCGTGGTGAACTGTGCCGGCGTTCTGCAGGACAGCCCGCGCGAAAAGACCGGGCAAGTCCATCGCGATGCGGCGGCGGCTCTTTTTCTCGCCTGCGCGCGGGCAGGCGTTGCCAAGGTGATCCACTTCTCGGCAATGGGAGTGGATCGGGCACAGCCTTCGTCGTTCTCGGCGACGAAATATGCCGGGGATCAGGCGCTGATGGCGCTTGACCTGGACTGGATAATCCTTCGCCCTTCCGTGGTGCTCGGCCGGCCTGTGTTTGGAGCCAGTGCATTGTTTCGCGGTCTGGCCTCGCTGCCGATCCTGCCGTCAATGCCAGATACCGGCCGGCTGCAGGTCGTGCAGCTCGAGGATGTGGTCTCGACGGTCCTCTTCTTTCTCAATCCCGGCAGTCCGTCTCGTATGGCGCTGGAGCTTGCCGGTCCCGAACATCTGACCATGGATGAGATCGTCGGTACTTTCCGCCGCTGGCTCGGCTGGGCTCCTGCAGCCAGGCTGGTCTTGCCGGGATGGGGCGCGCGGCTTCTCTACCGCCTCGGCGATTTTGCCGCGATGCTCGGCTGGCGGCCTCCGATGCGCACCAATGCCGCCAGGGAGATCGCACGGGGGGCGCTCGGAGATCCCTCGGACTGGATTTCCCTGACCGGCATACAGCCACAAAGCCTGGCGCAGTTCCTCGCGCTCAATCCTGCGACGGTGCAGGAAAAATGGTTTGCCGGGCTTTATGTCATCAAGCCTGCAGTCTTCGTCGTGCTGCCGTTCTTCTGGATCATGACAGGGATTGTGTCGCTTACCACTGGCTACGGCAACGGCATCGACCTCATGCAAAGCACGGGGGCTGGCATGTTGTCGGCGCCTGCCGTGATCGCCGGCGCTCTTGCCGACATCGTCGTCGGCGCACTCATAGCCTGGCGGCCAACGGCGCGAAAAGGTCTCTACGCTGGCATCGCGCTCTCGCTGTTCTATCTGGCCGTTGGCACGTTCCTGCGCCCGGACCTGTGGAACGAACCACTTGGGCCATTCCTGAAGGTCTTGCCGATCGTCGTCCTTCACTTCGTTGCCTTGGCGATCCTGGAGGAGCGCTGATGCTCTATTTCGTGCTGAAGTTCCTGCATGTCATCGGAGCCAGCGTGCTGCTTGGCACCGGGGCCGGCATCGCCTTCTTCATGCTTCTCGCCCACAGGACCGGCAATGCGGCAACAATTGCGGCAGTGGCGCGCATCGTGGTGGTCGCCGACTTTCTCTTCACGGCAACTGCCGTCGTGGCGCAGCCGATAACCGGCGTCGCGCTCGCCTGGCTGGCGGGCTACTCGCTCTCCGAAGGCTGGATCGTGCTGTCCATCGCGCTCTATATCGTCACCGGTGTGTTCTGGCTGCCGGTGGTATGGATGCAGATGGAAATGCGCAATCTGGCGTCCGCAGCCGCCAAAACGGGGACCCCGCTGCCGGCCCGGTATATCAGGCTTTTCCGGCTGTGGTTCGCCTTCGGCTTTCCCGCCTTTGCTGCCGTCCTCGGGATTTTCTGGCTGATGATCGCGCGGCCGACGATCGAGTGGTGACGCCTTGCCGCGACAGATGTCGTCGCTTGGATTTCGGCGCTGGAACATCTTTGCCATGAATGCGTTCGGCGCGGATGGATCAACCCGCGCGCAAACGCCGACATTCAGCCTCGTCCGCGACCGAAGCGGATGTTCTCATTGTTGGCGGTGGACCTGCGGGGCTGGCGGCTGCTACCTATCTCGGCAGGTTCCGTCATCGGGTCGTCGTGGTCGACGCGGGTGAATCGCGCGCAAGGTTGGTTGCGGAAAGCCGCAACTGCCCGGGATTTCCGGAAGGGATCAGCGGCCCCGATCTTCTTCAGCGGCTTCGCGCCCAGGCCGCCAAGTTCGGAGCGACACTGATCCAGGATCACGCGTCATCGGTCGAGCCGACCGTAGGCGGGTTCGGCGCCGAAACCAACGGCGGGCGGATCGTCGCCCGAAAGGTATTCCTGGCGACAGGTATCGTCGATGTCGTGCCTGCAATTCCGCGTCTGCGCGAGGCCATCGCCAAAGGCAGCGTACGCCTTTGCCCGGTTTGTGACGGCTACGAAGTCATAGATCGTCAGGTCGCGGTCATCGGTCACGAGGCGCAGGTGCTGCGAGAGGCCTTGTTCCTCAAGCAGTATACGCAGCACGTCACAATGATCGCACGCTATCTTCCAGATTTTTCCGCGAGCACACGACGCGTGGCCACGGAAGAGAACATTGCTATTTGCGACGCATTCAAAAAGTTTGTTCCCACCGACAGCGGCTACCAGGCCATCCTCAAGGACGGCGAGGTGCGCCATTTCGACGTCATCTATCCGGCGATGGGATGCCAGGTGCGTTCCGACCTTGCGCTGGCAATGGGCGTCAAATGCTGCGACCAGGGCTATGTCATCGTCGACAAGCATCAGCGGACTTCGGTCGAGGGGGTGTATGCCATCGGCGACCTGGTCAAGGCTCTGAACCAGATCGCAGTCGCCTTCGGCCAGGCTGCGATCGCTGCGACAGATGTTCACAATGACCTGGCCCTCGGCTACGAATAAGGCCCCTGAACATTAAAGGGCACAGATATACGGTAGGCGGGGCGAGCGGGATGGCACCAGCTATTGTTGTGGTGCTGGGTTTCCCAGCCCCTCCAACAGTGTGCTCAAGGCCGCATCCAAGGGGGCCGATCCCACCTTCTCGGGCACCAGGAGTCCATCGATCGCAAGCATGGTCATGCCGTGGATGAGCCCCCAGCCGGCTGCCGCCTGACCTTCTATCGGCCGCTTGCGAATGCTCCCCGCGGCCTGGCCGCGCCGGAGGATTTCGAGGAGAACGTCGAATACCGCCAGCGCCCGCTCATTGAGATGCATTCCCACCGCTTTTCCCTCCTCCGCGCTAAACATCAGGCGGTAGAGAGCCGGGTTGTCCGTTCCGAACGCGACGTAGGCTCGAGCTATCGGAGTAATTTCCTCGCGCAGAGTTTTCGGCGCTTCAGCGTTCGCCGCCGATAGGGACACGCGCAGCCGGTCGAACCCAATCATAGCGATCTCCGCAAGCAGCGCGGACTTATCGGGGAAGTGCTTGTACGGTGCCGCGTGGCTTACGCCAGCCCGGCGGGCAACTTCCCGCAGCGTAAACTGCCAGCCCTTCTCCTCCCGAAGCATATCCAGCGCTGTCTCGATAACCGCACGGCGGAGATCGCCGTGGTGATAGGGGCGGTTGGGTGCGTCCTGCATGCTACCTCAAAGTTTCTTGCGAATACATTGTTGACACTGGCTACTTAAGGGACTACATCAGGGGCGTAAGTTTCTTCTGTCTACATCGGAGTGGACCATGAACGCAATCGCAAAAATCACCGATGCAGATCGGCTAGGCAGTCTCCTCGCCGGCCAGCGTGCTGCCTTCATGCATGATGCTGCGCCTTCGCTGGCGCAGCGACGCGCTGATCTGGCCAAGTTCAGGGTCACGATCATCGGGCGCCGCAAGGCGATCGAAGATGCCATCAATGCCGATTTCGGACATCGATGCTTCGGCGATTGGAATTCCGTTTCCCAATGACAACGAGGAGCATCAGCACATGACCATGGACCCATCGTTGGCGCTACGCGGCTCCTGCGAATGCAGCGCTTGCTCGTTCGAGGTGCATACGTTGCCGAAAGCCAGGTTCCGGTGCCACTGTTTGATCTGCCAGGCCTTCAACGGCAAACCGTTCGCGGATGTGGTCGCCGTTCGCGCCAAGGGTGTCGTGCTGAAAAACGCCGGCAATATTTCATTCAAGAAATACCGTCCGCCGCCGAACTTCAATCGCGGGGTCTGCCGGACCTGCGGCAAGCCGGTTGTGGAGGTTGCCGGCGTCGGGCCGCTCAAGGTGATGTTCATCCCGGTCAGCAATTTCGAGCCCGAGGCCCGGCTGCCGCCGGTTCGGATGGATATATTCTATCACCATCGTGTGCTGGACGTGCCCGGTAGCCTGCCCAAGTACAGCGGCTATTACCCGAGCCTTTTGGCAGTCGGGAAAATGATCATGAGTGGCTTGTGAATTGGTGAATCGATTTACTTGGGTGCCTGTGCCCGTTTCATGTTCGGGACCATAAGCTCTCGAAACCAATCTCGCTAGCGCAGCAGGGCTGCCAGCAGGAAGGCCGCGGCGGCTACGAGAACGACTGCGGCAATCACCAGCACCGGCCAGTTCTTGCCAGGCTGAAGACCAGGCTCGCTTGCTGCCGGCCGCATCGCATCGCCGAAGCTTGCTTCATTGGTGAACTCAGGCTGTCGCCGTGGACGAGCCTCGGCGACAGGATTTGGCATACCGGCCGCTTCGGCGTCGGTCTTTTCAGGTGCCGCGGCAGGGTCGAACCCCGGGGTCTTGTCCTGTGTCGCCCCGGCCTGAATATCGCCTCTCGCTTTGGTCTGATCTCGTCGGACGGCCATCATGGTCTCTCCCCTGACACCAAACTTCGATCTGGCTCAGCGGTTCCAATCTGCGCCGCATTTGCTGAACACACCCGATTTTCCGAACAGACCCGGTTTCTGAACAGACTTGGCGCTGATCCGGCTTCTGCGGAACAGAGGGCGGCTTTCGCAGTTGTGTTTGGATCATTGCCTGGTGAGTTGGCCATGCCGTCTGCACTTGAGCAACTGGCTCAATCCGTGAAAGAGCGACGAGCGATCTTGTTCGTGGGGGCGGGTGTGTCGATGAGCGTCGGCCTGCCATCCTGGGAGACGCTCATCGAGCATATGGTGGATGAACTCGGCCTCGATCGAGACGTGGTCGACAGGCCAGAGTCCAGTTACCAGGCTCTTGCCGAATATTACCGGCTAAAGCATGGCAGTCTCGGCCCCTTGCGCAGCTGGATGGATCGCGAATGGAGCGTCTCGCGGGAAAAAGTCAAGCGATCGGCGATCCACAAGCTGATCGTGTCACTCGATTTCCCGATCATCTACACAACCAACTATGATCGAAACCTTGAGGTTGCGTTCGAAGTCCATGACCGCGCGTTCGTAAAAGTGGCCAATGCCAAGGATATCGCCAAGGTGAACGGCGAGGTTACCCAGATCATCAAATATCACGGCGATTTCGACGACGACGCATCGCTGGTCCTGGCGGAGTCCGACTATTTCGAGCGGCTGTCGTTCGAGTCGCCGTTGGACGTGAAGTTTCGCGCCGACGCACTCGGGCGCACCGTCCTGTTCATCGGCTACAGCATGTCAGACATGAACATCCGTCTGTTGCTGTATCGGCTTTGGGAAACCTGGCGCCGGTCCGGTTATGAAAGGAATCGTCCGAAATCGTTCGTCTTCATGCCGCAACCGAGCGTCGTCCAGGAAGCGGTCCTCGGACGCTGGGGTATCGACATGCTGACCGAGGAGGCCGATCGGCCGGAGGATGCTCTGGTGGCATTCCTGAGCAAGCTCAAGGACGCGATAGACCAGGCTTAGTGCCGATGCGTTCGGCCGGGAACATTGTAGATCGTTGCGACGTTCATAGCTGCGAAGGGATGCTGTTTGCGGAGGCCTATGATGGGCCAGTTCCAAATGATCGATCTCGTTTCCGTCATCGACGCCTGCACCACCGACCGCGCCGCAGGGCGATTGGTGTCGATGGCCAAAGCCGTCGAAGAGTTGCGGGTGCTGACCGGTGATTTCATCTCGCCGGACGAAATCGTGGCCAACGCACTGTCGCCGGTGGCGTGGGCGCGCGGCTGCGCGGTCCTTTTCGACGAGCAGCCGGGCGCCGATATCCTGCACACGCCATGGCAGGATGCCTGACTGAGGACGCCTGAGCGCGCCGAATATCGGCAGCCGCGCCGGCCGGGCGCTGCACGCATCGCATATGCCGCCGCCGGGAGCGCTGGCGGCGGTACCGCAACAGGAGTGTTTAGCCACAATCCGTGAAACCGGAGAAATGCTATGAACAAAAACGAGACCCGTTACGAACATGGCGCGACAAAGTACCCGGCAAAGAAAGATGCCGACGCGTCGGATCAATTCTCGCAGGAGGCAGCCGGCAACAAGAAGCCTGCCGGCGGCATGGGCCTGACCCGGTCAAGGGACGAGGTGGAGGACAAAACCCATCAATCCGAAGGGCGGGACCCGCCCAGGCGGTCTACGCCCAGCGCAGCGACCGAAAAGACATCCGGCGCCGGTCCGTCGATCGCCGAGCGTTCCAAGGACGCCAAGGCTCCGAAGAGCGGCCGCCAGCCAGGCGCCTACACCAAGGACTGACCGGCCAGGGAGCTCAGCCCATCATCGTCTTCAGCGGCTCCCTAGCGAGGTTTGCTTCGATCTCCTTGCGGCCCGGCGTTTCCCGTAGGGCTGTGCGCATGTTCTTGCGATATTCGTTCGGCATGCGCGGCGGCAGCATAGGTTCATATGCGTCGACGACCGCCTCTATGATCACCGGACCTTCCGCGGCAAATGCAGCATCAAGAACCCCATCGACGTCCTCAGGCCGGGTGACGCTGTAGCCGATGCCCCCCATGGCTTCCGCGGCCAGGGCGAAATCGATCGGCTGGAGTTCGCAGGCAAATTGCGGGTTGCCAAGGAACATCATTTGCTCCCAGGCGATCTGGTTGAGCATGTTGTTCTTGATCACCAGAAGCTTGAGCGGAAATCCTGTAACGCACGGCCGTCGAAATGTGTCGACAAGGATCTCGGCGGTGTTGGGCATGGTTGCCTCCAGTGTGTTGTCCCGGGCCAATGACCGCCCCAGGCCAAGGACAACCGGGAGAAGCAGGGCGAGGGCGCTTGTAAGAAGCGGCGCTGAGATTGACGCCTCCGGCGTGGACGAGGTGCGGGGCCGCTCCGCCTGTGGAAGAGCTGGGTGAGATAAAGCCGTGCGTGCCCCGCGCAGGGGGCGAGCATCCACAGGTTGGTTAAGACGTTGTCGACGACACCCCAGCGCCGTAGAAACCGGTCTCCCGCATGATGCCGTAGTGCAGGGCCACGGCGTTGAGTTTGCGCTGCCACGTGTGTAGGTTGCGGCAAACATCCCGGCCGCTGGCGCGGCGTATGGGCCGAGCAATTCGCCTTACCGGCAGAAGCAGAAAACGCTAGAATGAACTCCTGCGACGGTTCCAACTGCGCCAAAGACGAGCGCGATGAGCGCGGCGCTCTCCCGAGCGGATTCTGGTGCAACTCCTACCACGTTGCGCTCATGCACCCGGAGACTTGACTGCGAGGGGACGTGGGGATTCCGCTCACCCGTCTGCTGACACTTTGACTTCGCTTGGTGCGCGTCAGGCCTGACTTCCGGCTGATCTTCAGATAGCGGCGATGTCCAGCTTCGAGCCGTCGACCAGACGCGACAGGCGGAACGGTGTAGGATCGACGCAAGGCGTGTCGTTTACGACAAGCTCTGCGGCCAGATAGCCAAGCCCCGGGCCCAAACCGAAGCCGTGGCCCGAGCAGCCCGCCGCGAGGACGAGGCCTTTCACCCCGTCCACCTGCGACACCACAGGCACTGCGTCCGGCGTGCAATCGACGAAGCCGCCCCAGGCACTATCGATCTCTATATCGCCGAGTTGGGGGAAGGTCTTCCGGACACTCTCCACCACTTGGCTTACCAGCCATTTTAAGGGTGGAGGATCCAGCACCCGATTCTGTTCGAAGATCCGATCGTCGCTGGTCAGCAGCGCCGGCATTGAATCCGGCCCCGAAAGGAACGATTGGCCGATGCCGAGCCTGACGTTCTTCAGGCGACGCAAGAATTGCGGCATGAATTCCCGGCTATACCGGATAGCCTGGGGCGTGATTTCGAGGTTCGCCTTGCCGCTGATCGCAAGCGTATAGCTGCCGTCCAGTCGGCGCGTGATCGTGCAGTAGGGTGTGGAGACCGCCTCGCCTATGTTGATTGTCGGGGTGGAACGCAGCGCGGTCTGCCGGATGCTCGCTTGGGGGAAACTGATCCCGAGCGGCCTAAGGAAGCGCGAGGACCAGGCGCCAGCGGCGCACAGCACCGCGCTGGTTCTGATGTAGCCCTTCTCCGTGTGCACGCCCGCAATCTTGCCATTGGCCAAGTCGAGCGCCCGCGCGGCGCATTCCTGGTGGATGGTGGCGCCCAGAGCTCTGGCCCCATCGGCGATAGCCGGCGCGGCGAGCGCAGGTTCGGCCTTACCATCCCGGTCCGAATAGGTCCCGCCGACCCATTTGTCGCGCGCTTCGGGGACGCGCTCGGCCACCTCCGCCCGGCTCAGCATGCGGGTGTCGACCTCGTACTCCCTGGCGACCTCGCGCCACCTTTCCCAGCCGGCGAGCACAGCCTCGTCGTGAGTGGCATAGACGAGACCGCAGCGTCGAAATCCAAGGTCCCGATTGATATCGCGCGTCAGCTCGTCCCACAGTCGCATGGAGATCACCGAGAGCGGCAGTTCGCGCCGATCGCGGTTCTGCTGGCGGCACCAACCCCAGTTTCGGCTCGATTGTTCACAGGCGACGTGGCCCTTCTCGAGCAGAGCCACAGAGAGGCCACGCTTCGCCAGGAAATAGGCGGCCGTAGAGCCGAGGATGCCGCCGCCGACGATGACGACGTCGACCTCGGCCGGGAGACGCTCATCGCTGTGAATGCGTTCGACTCGGGGCGACATGTTCCAACCAACCTCGGCTGCCAAGAATGCGGAAGCAAAGTTCCGATCAGCCCTTCATCGCATCGTGCGCTCGAAAGAATGTGCCGAAATCATCCAGGACTTCGCCAGATGTGCGGGTTTTTGATCCCTTGATCGATACGAGCTGCTCAAGCCCGACCGAGTTCCAGTTCGGCGCAGGGCGGCGTAACCTGCTCGCGAGTCCGTTGGATCGCGCTTGAGGGTCTTGAGCCTGCGAGCGAAGTTGTAGGCAGCAACGAAGTCGGCGAGGTGTTACCTGAGCTGATCGTGGCTCTCGTAGTAGAAGCGTTTGACCGTGGCGTCCTTGATCGTGCGGTCCATCCTCTTGCAGCTTTACGCGCTCGCTGCGGCGGGGCGTCAGACGTGGACATAGGCGATCAGTCGCCGAACGACGGGAGATGCTCTGATGTTCCATCGGAACACCGCGGGGAGAAAAACTGACGGATCATGGCAAATGCGGATAGCAGCCCGGAGCAGATGAGCGAATAGACGGTTTATTCGGCCGCCATCTCGGAACGATCCCGCCGCCCTGCCATTATCGCCATAAGGACAGGCTCAGATCGTGGTGGCGCACGATTGGTCCGCTTCGGCAAGGACCGTGGCCAACTGCAATCACCGGAAGTGGACGGTTCCGCCAGCGATCTGGGCCTCAAAAAATCGAACGCAAGGCACCTTGGAGGAAACCGATGGCTGGACGCAGAACCCACGAGCAGCAATTGCGCATCATTGAAAAGCGGGAGAACACGAAGGGCGCCGGCAAGGATTTCGACGCAGAGGCTGACCTGAAGCGATCAGCAGCGGAACGTGAAGCGCTGCGCAAGGGGTCGGAAATCAGGTCCAAGACACCCGACCTCGTTGACCCTGACGATCGCAACATCCTTCGCGGAGAAAATCAGCAGAGCGTTCATCACAAGAACCGTCCCGACGACTAAGAATTGGAGCAAGCCCATGGCAAAAGGTAGCAAGAAGCACATCGGAGCGGGTGCGCGGGGAAAGGGTTCCGGTGCAGGCGCCATGACCACCACCCCAAAGGACAAGCTCGAGGAAAACAAAGTCCTGTCTAACCGCGACAAGGCCCAGCACACGAAGCAACGCGGTCTGGATTCCAGGCAGATCGCGACTGAGCAGCGCCAGGATCACGCTGCCAATCGTTTGCGCGATTGACGGCTCAACCGCCGCTGGCGCGCGGTGGCGCGGCCCTGACCGGGGCCGCGCTTCAGGTCGGCTGCGAGCGCAAGGGGAGGGGCCGTTTGGCTCAGGCCAGGCCTATTCGCCACTGAAGAGCGGTTCTATCGGATGGCGCGATTTGGTCATTTTGAGTTCGCGCAGAAATATCGCCGCGCTCGACGATCGCCATCGGTTGTCGGTCCTTGCTAGCCATGGCGTGCTCCTTCGGCAGATCGCGTCGACGACCTGCTCTCAAACTGCTCTGCCTCACGCAGCAGCCGGATCACTTCCGCGTCCGTGGTCTGTTCGAAATCCTCATAGTACCGGCTCACCGCAACAAACGGCTCAGGCGTGGCGAGACAGACCACTTCGTCCGCATCGGCTTTGATCAGGTCCAGCGTGTCCCGAGGTGCGACCGGGACGGCCAACACGACATGCGCGGCGCGATCCTTCCTTAGCGCCTTGAGCGCCACTCTGACCGTGCCTCCAGTCGCAATGCCGTCATCGACGACGATGACGGTCCGGCCCAGGACCGAAGCCGCAGGCCGGCTTCCGAGATAGAGGTTTCTGCGACGTTCGATTTCGAGCAGTTGCCGCCGCTTCTCTGCTTCGACGTATTCGTCTGACGGCCGGACCAAAGCCATCGCCTCCTCGTTGAGGACGAGCTGCGGATTTTCCCCGTCGACGACCGCGCCGATGCCATATTCGGAATGGCCCGGCGCGCCGATCTTGCGCACAAGCAGCACGTCGAGCCGGGCACGGAGTGCCTTCGCCACTTCGAAGCCAACCGGCACGCCGCCGCGCGGCAGCGCCAGCACCATTGGATCGGTTGCCGCGAACCTGGCCAAAGCGGCGGCAAGCTGGCGCCCCGCATCCGTTCGATCTTTGAATCCCAAGGCGTCAAAGCGCATGGTCTTCACCCTTTTGACCCTGGCATCGCGCCGCTCAGGCCCGGATTGTCGAAAACACCCCGGCCGGTCGCGCTCCTCGACCAAAATTCCTTACTGGCGAAACGACGATAGGAGGCAATTGTTTCGTCTCACCTTGGTAAAAATTTGCCGAACCATGCGATTGGCCCCGGTTCTGCTGCTGGCCCGGAGGGCGTCTCAGGCAATGGGCTAATGCCGTGGCCTTGGCGCGCGAAAAAAACGCTGCTGGAACAATCGATCGCCCTGCTGCGTTCGACTGTTTTACTCCTGCCGGGGGTGCTCGATGGCGCCACGTCCTTTCTGGAAAGGCTATCTGAAGCTTTCGCTGGTGACCTGTCCGGTGGCGATGACGCCCGCTACCACCGAGAGCGAGAAGGTCCGGTTCCATACGCTCAATCGCAAGAGCGGGCATCGGGTGGTCAGCCAATATGTCGATGCCGTCAGCGGCAAGCCCGTTGCTGAAGACGACGAGGTGAAGGGCTACCAGCGCGGCGAGGACGAATACGTCCTGCTCGAGGACGACGAGATCGAAGCGGTTGCGCTCGAGAGCACGCGTACCATCGATATCGACATGTTTGTCGATGCCGACAGCATCGGCTGGATCTGGTACGACAAGCCGCACTATCTCACCCCTGACGACCCGGTAGGGGAGGAGGCATTCTCGGTCATTCGCGACGCAATGAAATCGACGGGGACGGTCGGAATATCGCGACTGGTCATGTACCGCCGCGAGCGCGCCGTCATGCTTGAACCACGAGGCAAGGGCATCGTGCTGTGGACACTGCGCTATGGCGATGAGGTTCGCGATCCCGAGGATTATTTTGGCAAGATCGACGACGTCAAACCCGATCCGAAACTGATGGATATGGTCTCGACCCTGATCGACGAGCGAACCAGGCAGTGGGATCCCGCCATGACCGGAGATCCGGTCCAGGCGCGGCTGCTGGAGATCATTGCCTCGAAGAAGAAGGGCAAGAAGGGTCCGGCCAAGGCGAAGGCCAAGGCCGAGCAACCGGCCAGCAACGTGATCAACATCATGGATGCGCTGCGCAAGAGCATCGGCTCGGAGCCCGGAAAGCGGAAATAAGCGCCTGGGAGCAGGCTGGGCTGGGAGACAAAGGCAGCACAATGAAGGTCATACCCCGCGATCCTGCTTTCGACAGCACCCGCCGATCCAGCGATTTCCTCCTGCCGCTCGATACGCCTCCAATGGAGGCAAAGGCGGCCGATGCGATTCCCGAAGGAGATGGATGGCAATACGAACGCAAATGGGATGGTTTTCGCTGCCTGGCATTTCGGCAGGATGATGCGGTGGAGTTGCGCGCAAAGTCAGGCAAGCCGCTAGGACGCTATTTTCCCGAACTCCTCGCGACATTGAAGGGACTGCCGTCGCGCCGTTTTGTCGTCGACGGGGAAATCGTCATCTCGGTCGACGGCAAGTTTTCGTTCGAAGCGCTCCAGATGCGGCTTCATCCCGCCGAGAGCAGGATCCGCAAGCTGTCCGCCGAAACCCCGGCTAGCATCGTCCTGTTCGACATGCTCTGCGATCAGCACGGAACCGTCTGGTTGGCGCGGACCCTGAAAAAACGGCGAGCGATCCTTGAGGCTTTCGTCGCTTCGGCAAACCGCAGGAACATCGTGCTTTCGCACTGCACGCGCGATGTGAAGGAAGCCCGCTCCTGGCTAGGGGATGCCGGACATGGGGCGACAGACGGCGTCGTTGCCAAGCGGCTGGACGGTCCGTACCAACCGGGGGTGCGCGCGATGGTGAAGGTGAAGCGGCTGCGGTCGGCCGATTGTGTGGTCGGCGGCTTTCGCTATCTCAGCAGCAGTCGTCAGGTCGGATCATTGCTGCTGGGTCTGTACAACGAGGCCGGCAAGCTCGACCACGTCGGTTTCACCTCGACCATTGCCAAGGAGGACAGGGCCGAGCTTACCCGCAAGCTCGAAACCATGCGCGAGCCACCGGGCTTTACCGGAAAGGCGCCGGGCGGGCCGAGCCGCTGGAGCACCGAGCGCAGCGGCGAATGGGAGCCGGTGCGGCCCGAACTGGTGGTCGAAGTGCGCTTCGATCACGTCACCGGCGACCGTTTCCGGCACGGCACCAAGTTCCTGCGCTGGCGACCAGACAAGGCGCCCGAGCAATGCACGCTCGAGCAGATCGCCTGATTATTCCGATGCATGCACTCGCAGTGCCGTCCTCAAGCCGCTCTCTTGCGCCGGTTTGCACGGTCTTCGATTGGCGCTGCGGCCGCGCGGAAATCCTGCCAGGGGTCCGACGACAGCGAGGCAAGCCGGGTCGGTGTGTTCTCGACCGTAAAATAGGCCGGTCCGATGCCGGGGCCGAGCTCGTCCCAGGCAAGCGGCATCGACACCGCCGCACCCGGTCGTGCTCTTGTCGAATAGGGTGCGACCGCGGTCGCACCACGCTGGTTGCGCAGATAATCGACCAAGATTTTCCCGCGCCGTTTCGATTTTGTGATGGTCGAGACGTAGCGGTTGGGACTGTCGGCGGCCATGGAGTCGGCAATCGCCTTGGTGAAGGCTTTTACAGCTGGCCATTCGGCTTTCGGCTTCAATGGCGCCACGACGTGCAGACCCTTGCCGCCGGAGGTCTTGATGAAGGGGACAAGCCCCGCATCCTTCAGCCGGTCGCGGGTCTCAACGGCGGCTTCGATCACCGCCTCCCAGCTCACGCCTTCGCCGGGGTCGAGATCCATGATGATCGTGTCCGGACGCTCCCAATCGCTCACCGTCGAGCCCCAGGGGTGGATCTCCAGCGACGCCGACTGGACGAGACCGATCAGCCCGTCGAGATCATTGATGCTGATCAGCCGCTCGTCGGGCGGATCCTTGGGGTCGTGGACCAGTACGATGTTGGGGTTCAGCCCCTTCCAGGCATGCTTCTGGAAGAATTGCTCGCCCGAAATCCCGTTGGGACAGCGCACCAGCGCCAGCGCGCGGCCGACGATGTAGGGCGACACATAACGCCATACCTCGGCATAATAGTCGGCGAGGCCTTCCTTGGTCACGCCCTCGTCCGGCCAGTAAAGACGGTCGGGATGGGTGAGCTTGACGGTCCGGCGCTGAGGTTTGGCCACCTCCTTGCTCGTCTTCGGCGTCTCGCGCGTGATTTCTTTCGCCGGCTTGTCTTCGCGCAACCCGCGGAACGAGGCGTGGCGCAGATGGCCGTCGGCGGTCCACGCCCGGAACTCGACTTCGGCGACGAGGTCCGGCCTGACATAGCGGACTTGCCGAGCCTCGTCGGCGCTCAGCCGTTTTTCGAACGGGCTTGACGGAATGCGTAACCGCTCGAGCTTCTTGAACAGGCTCTCGGCGACCGCTGCCGTGTAGCCGGTGCCGACGCGCCCGACATGATGCAGCTTGCCGTGGTCATAGACACCCAGGACAAGCGAACCGATCGCCTTGCGCGACGTTGTCGAGGGGACATAGCCGGCCACGACAAATTCCTGCCGCGCCGAGCATTTCGACTTCACCCAGTTCTTGCTGCGGCCGGCGCGGTAGGGCGCATCGCGAAGCTTGGAGACAATGCCTTCCAGGCTCAGCCGACAGGCATGTCGCAGCACCAGGGCGCCATCCTCCTCAAAATGGCCGCTGTAGCTGATGATGCCGCTGTTACTGCCGATGATTTTTTCCAGCAATTCCTTACGCTTGATTAACGCAACTTCGCGCAGATCGTAGCCGTCGAGATGAAGCAGGTCGAAGACGTAGAAGTGAAAGCGATCACTGCGGCCCTCGCTGAGATCGGCTTGCAGCGCGGAAAAATCCGATGCGCCGGCTGACGTCTCGACCACGAGTTCACCGTCGATCAGCGCCGTCCCGACAGGGATATCGGCCAGCGCCGAAACGACCGCCTTGCCGAATTTCTTCGTCCAGTCGAGACCGCTCCGCGTCAACAGTTTGACGCGGCCGGCTTCGATCCTGGCCTGCAGCCGGTAGCCGTCGAATTTGATCTCGTGCAGCCAGCGCTCGCCCGACGGCGCTGACGAGACCAGGGTCGCCAGCGTCGGTTCGACGAAATCGGGAAGCGCCGCCTTCTTGGCGCCCTTGATCTTTGACGGTTCGGGAACGCTGACAGTGGCGGGGGCCTCTTCCGCTGGAGCTGGCCTGGTGCTGCCGCCGCGGCGCCTGCGAATGCGCCCTGTCTTGGACGACCAGCCGGGCTCTTCGCCGGCGACGTCCTCGATCTTGCGGCCGGTCGCGACGGATTCCGGCCGCTCGTCCAGAATGTCGGGATCACGTTCGGTGCGCGCGGCGTCATCGTCGCCTTTGATCAGCAGCCAGTTCTCGCGCTTCTCCCGGGGCTTTCCGGCCATCCGCACAAGATGCCAGCGGCCGCCAAGCTTCTCGCCGTGAAGTTCGAAGTCGAGATGGCCTTTCGCATAGCCGCGATGCGCGTCGCCGATCGGCGTCCAAGTGCCTCTGTCCCAAAGGAGGACGGTGCCGCCGCCATACTCGCCCTTCGGGATTGTGCCTTCGAAGTCGCCATATTCCAGAGGATGGTCCTCGACGTGGACGGCAAGACGCTTCTCGCCGGGGATCAGGCTCGGCCCTTTTGTGACGGCCCAGCTCTTCAGGACGCCGTCCATTTCGAGACGAAAATCATAATGGAGCCGGGTGGCATCGTGCTTCTGTATGACGAAGCTGTCGCCGGTCCTCGGCGCCCTGCGGCCCTGCGGCTCCGGGGTAACGGAAAAATTGCGCTTCTTGCGGTAGGTCTCGAGCGCCATCGGTCAGCCGGCCTTCCGACGCGGCGCTGTCTGCTTCGCCTTGGCATGGCGCGCTGGCTTTGACTTTGCCGCGGGCTTTCTTGTCGAGGGCTGCTTCCCGCCAACGCCGGCACTCTGGCGCAGCGCATCCATAAGGTCGACGACCCTCTCCCGCTTGGCCGGCTTCGGAACGGCGATCTTCTTGCCCTCGAGCTTTGCCTTCACAAGCTCGGCCAGCGCCGCCTCATAACGGTCGTCGAATTTGGTCGGATCGAATTTGCCTTTCTTGGTCTTGATGATGTGTTCGGCCAGTTCGAGCATCTCGCCCTCGATCTTCAAGTCGGGGATGTTGTCGAAAGCCTCCTCCGCCGAGCGCACCTCGTAATCGAAATTCAGCGTCGTTGCGACCAGGCCTTCGTCATAGGCGCGGACGAGCAGGGTCCGGACGCGCCGAAACAGGACGGTCTGGGCGATGGCGGCGACTTTCTTCCTGCGCATGCCTTCGCGGATCAGCCCAAACGCTTCCTCCGCGTGTTTGTCCGACGGGGCCAGGTAATAAGGCTTGTCGAAATACACGTCGTCGACATCGGAACAGCCGATGAAGGCCGAGACCGACAGCGTCTTGTCGCTCTCGGGAACAGCGGCTGCGACCTCATCGGGTTCGAGCACGACGTACTCACCCGAGCCGATCTCATAGCCTTTGACCTGGTCGTCCTTCTCGACCGGCTTGCCGCTATCGCTGTCGACGAAGGCGCGATGCACCCTATGACCAGTGGCGCGGTTTATCGTGTGGAAGGCGATCCGCTCTGAGGTTGAGGCAGCCGTATAGAGCGCCACCGGGCAGCTGAGTTCTCCGATTTTCAGAAAACCCTTCCAATTTGCTCTCGGCGCCAAGACGATAGCCTCACTGTCACAAGCGTTTGCACTGGAAATGCAACGTGGCGGCGCACGGATTTGTTCCTTTGGCGCCTGCGCGGCGATCATCAGAGGGGTCATGGCCCAGCAGACAAGCCATTCCGCTGCAACCAAATTCACCACCCGCCGTTGTCGAGCAGCAAGGGAGCGGTTGGCCATGACGGGATTGTCATCGAAGAGACTGTCGTTTTTGTCGGCGCTGGTGGCAGCCCTGGCTCTGGCGGGTTGCAGCAACGAGGCCGAGCCGACGCAGGGCGGCACCAGCAGCACGGAACCGACACAGAGCAACACCAACACCGTCGATCAAAATCCCGAGGTCGACAAGGATCAGACGCCGAAGACGACCACAGGCGGCGATCAACCCGGAACGCCGCCGGAGCAGTGAGGGATCGGCCGGCCGACTGGATTCTGCGAGGGCATGCGTTCCCTTTCCGGATGAATTTCTGCCGACAAGGCACCGGGTTTCATCCCGACGGGCTCTGCTCGACCAGATGGTAGCTATACCGGTCGCGAATGAAGGCGTTGAAAAACCGGCCTTTTGACCAGGCCTTGCGGAATGCCGCATAAGTTTGCGGCGGCACGTCGTTGAAATCGTAGCGATTTCCGCTTGGGACAAACCATACGGAGAGGGTCCTCGTCGCCGGGTCGTAATTGACTCGACGCGCCTGGGCAATAACCCGCCCCGGCAATCCGGGTTCCATCTCGCGCATGTGGAGGCAATAATCCGGCGGGCCCCAAGGCCTTGCCGCCACGGGCCGGCTTCACCAATTAGGGTTGATGCCATCGCTCAAAACCAGGCAGCCGCAATCCGCTGGCCAAGGCGACCTGTTTCGCGCGCCTGACTTTCTCGCGCCCGACTTTCACGCACGTGACGACCTGCCGGAAGGATTTTGCTACCGGCCGGAGCTGATCACGGCGGAGGAAGAGGCCGAACTGGTGCGGCAGCTCGAAAGTCTCGCCTTCCAGCCTTTCGACTTCCATGGCCATCTCGCAAACCGGCGCGTCGCCGGTTTTGGCCTGCGCTACGATTTTGACCAACGCAAGGTGGTCGAGGCGCCGGCGATCCCTGCTTTCCTGATGCCGCTCAGGGACAAGGTGGCGGCATTTGCGCGGCTGCCCGCCGAGGCTTTTGTGCAGGTCTTGATCAACGAGTACCGACCCGGCGCGGGTATCGGCTGGCATCGCGACAAGCCGCATTTCGATGCCGTGGCCGGCGTATCTCTTCTTGCGCCGTGCAGCTTTCGGCTCCGCCGGAAGAACGGCACGAGATGGGCTCGCGAGACCGTCACCCTCGAGCCAAGATCGGCTTACCTGATGACGGGCCCGGCGCGCACCGAATGGGAGCACAGCATCCCGCCGGTTGCCGCGCACCGCTACTCCATCACCCTGCGGACGCTGCACCCGCAACGGTCGCCTCGATCAGAAGCGATAGTTCGATGACCAGAATCGAGACCGGCTCCTGTTTTTGCGGTTCGATAAGTGCTGAGATGCATGGTGACCCGTTCTGGATTTGCTCCGATCACGATGACGATTGTCGCAAGGCGATAGGCAGCCCGCTGACCGTCTGGGTCGGCTATCGGCCGGCCCAATTCAGATTGCTCACCGGCGCGCCAAAAAAATTCTCAAGGACCCGAGGCGTGCTCCGCACCTTCTGCGCCGATTGCGGGACATCCATAGCCTACTTCGACCAGGGGCTTCCCGAGGAACTTTATCTGACGATCGGCTTCTTCGACCACCCCGAGCGCTTTGCGCCGCAGGCTCATGCCTATTGGGACATGAAGCTGCCGTGGGTGGAATTTGGCGACGATCTGCCGCGTGTGGGAAGATATTCAAGGCGGCGCGATCCGGCGGTCGGAAATCCGGCCGACCGGTAACCGGCAACGCCGCCGATGGGACCCGAATGGCCCAGCTGAATTGAATTGCGATCAGTTTGTAATCCAAACGGACCGGCATCATCGCTTCTTCACGCCGCTTTCTATACTATCTGTTGAGCGCAAGGCATAGGTCGGAACAGGCAGAAAAATTTGGCACAACGATCGGGAAGCGCAGACCTTCCACTTCATGGCGGACGCGTGCCGAAATGGCTCGGCGACCGGATGACGCGCCTTGGAGCCGTCATGTGCGAGGCGATCATTCACCATTACGGTCGCGAAGAGCTGCTGCGCCGGCTGGCGCATCCCTTCTGGTTCCAGTCGTTTGGCGCCGTCATGGGAATGGACTGGCATTCCTCCGGCATCACGACCAGCGTCATCGGCGCCCTCAAACGTGGTTTGGCTCCGCTCTCCGGCGAACTCGGTATTCACGTGTGCGGCGGCCGCGGCGCGCATTCGCGCAAGACCCCGCATGAGCTTGCCGCCATCGGCGAGCGCGTCGGCTTCGACGGAACAGGCCTGGCGACGGCCAGCCGGCTTGTCGCCAAGGTTGACAGCGCCGCCGTCCAGGACGGCTTCGACCTTTATCTGCATGGCTTTATCGTCACCGATGACGGCGACTGGGTCGTGGTGCAGCAGGGCATGAACGGCGACAGCAAGGTGGCGCGCCGCTATCACTGGCTGTCCGAAGGCCTGAAGAGTTTCGTCGAGCAGCCGCATGCCGCCATCGAAGGCGCCAACCAGGGCGAGATCGTCAACCTGACCGACCGCCGCGCCGACGCCTCGCGCAAGGGCCAGTTGAATCTCCTGCAGGATCTCGGACCGGATCGCATTCTGAGGGAGTTCGCCGCGCTCGAACGTGACGTGGCTGCCGCACCGGAGCCCGACCAGCCAATGCTGCCGCACCTGGTCATGCCGGCGCACCACGACGTTCGCGAAAGCGATGTCGTCATGCGTCGTCTTCATGGCAACATGGCGGCGGCTGCCGAGCGTGGCCCCGCCGATTTCTCCGAGCTTCTCCTGGTGCCCGGCGTTGGTGCGCGCACGGTGCGGGCGCTGGCGCTGGTGGCCGAGGTTTTGCATGGCGCGCCATGCCGTTTTTCCGATCCCGGGCGCTTCTCGCTGGCACATGGCGGCAAGGACAGGCATCCATTCCCCGTGCCGCTGAAGGTCTATGACGAGACGATCGGCGTGCTGAAGTCGGCCGTCCACAAGGCCAGGCTCGGTCGCGACGAAGAACTCGGCGCCTTGAAGCGGCTGGACGAGCAGTCGCGGCAGGTCGAACGCTATGTCACCGGCCCCAGTCTGAAGGAAATCGTTGCCGGAGAGTTCGATCGGTCGCATCTGCTCGGCGGCCGCAGCGTGTTCGGCTGGGAGACCGCACCCGAGGCGCCCGCGGATGCTAAACAAATCAAACAAAAGGGATAATCGGACCGGAACGCAGTTCAGCGGACCTGGCCTGATCCGTGTTCAGGCATCCAGATCAATCAAGGCGATGCCGA
Source organism: Mesorhizobium sp. WSM4847 (assembly GCF_055811335.1). Lineage (NCBI taxonomy): Bacteria > Pseudomonadati > Pseudomonadota > Alphaproteobacteria > Hyphomicrobiales > Phyllobacteriaceae > Mesorhizobium > Mesorhizobium sp. WSM4847. The sequence continues at coordinate 67,586 of NZ_JBVVPY010000006.1, forward strand.
GTTCCGGACGTTTTCTGCGGCGCAGATGACCAGGCGTTTCCACCAAAGTGACTTCGAGTGTAGGCCGAACAATGCCATCGAGCAGATGTCCGCCCTTCGTGCTGCCGTCGCGCAATCCGAGCACCGCATGGACGTGAAGGCTGGGCTTGCCGTCGTCGCCGATCGCAACGTCGCCGATCGCGCTGAGCACCTCGCACTGTTCCAGCACCGGGATTTTCCGATAAGTTTTTTCCTCGATGTCGAACCAGCCGACAGTCGCCTTTTCGAAGGCGCCGAGCGCGGTCAGCGAGGCGCCGCCAATATCGTTATCGACAGCGAAAGATGTGAGCGCCGCGAACGCTTCCTCGCCGGGATCAAGCACCACAACGAACGTCCTTTGTCCGGCGCTTTCGGCGACGAGCTGCGATTTCATGATTTCACTCCAGACGCTGTGTCGGCTTTGGGTTGTCATTCGATCGAGAGGTTGAACGGAAAGCTGGCTCGCGAGTTCCCAACAGGTTTGGCTTGGCTTTGAACATCGCAGCGCCGTTCGGCTGTGGCGAAGATGCAGCGGTGCGGAACAAGATTGTCCAGGAAACATTGTTCCCCGCAGGCTATCTCTGAGGAGCGGACGTGGCGCCAACCGAGATCATCGTCAGGCATGCGCTAACGCCGCGTGAGTTCTGGATTGGTCTTGGCCGTGCCTTTGCCGGAGCGTTGATCTTCGCCGCCCCGGTGCTGATGACCATGGAGGCCTGGGCGCTGGGCTTTCACCTTCACCCACTGCGGCTCGCCCTGTTCCTCGCTGTCACTTTGCCAATGCTGGTGCTGCTGCACAAGTACGGAGGCTTTCGCCACACGGTGGCGCTGCGCGACCGCATCGCCGATGCTTTTGTGGCCATACTTGTGGCCGCTGTGGCGGCTACGGCGGTGTTGTTTATTTTCGGCATCGTGACCGCCGAAATGCCGCTGCGGGAGGTGATTGGCAAAATTGCGGTGCAAATTGTCCCAGGCAGTCTCGGGGCATCCTTGGCACGCGCTCAGCTCGGCCCGAGTTTGTTGGAGGAGGAGGACATTCCCGAGCCCGGCTACACCGGAGAGCTGTTCCTGATGGTGGTCGGAGCGCTATTTCTATCGGTGAACATCGCACCGACGGAAGAGGTCGTCCTCATCGCCTACAAGATGGAGCCCTGGCAGGAAATCGCCCTGGTGGTGGTCACCCTCGCTCTCATGCACGCCTTCGTCTATGAGTTCGAATTCCGCGGCTCGCACAGTCCCGAGCCAGGCGCTGGATTCGTCAGCATCTTCTTTCGCTATGCGATCGTCGGCTATGTCCTGGTGATGCTTGTGAACCTCTACATCTTGTGGACCTTCGGCAGGACCGATGGCGCCGGCTTTTCGGAGACACTCAGTGCAGTCGTGGTTCTGTCGTTTCCTGGCGCGCTCGGGGCGGCGGTTGCGAGGCTCATTCTGTGACAAGGAACCCCGCAAAAGGCGACAAGCAACAGAAGCAGCAGTCCGACAACAAAGCAAAGACACGCAAACCCGGGACTTCGGTCACGGAGTGGGTCGTGGCGGGCATAAGCTCCGTAGTCCTGCTTGCCGTGCTCGGTTATCTTGTCGTCGATGGCGTGAGCACGCGCGATGGGACCGCCCGGATCGTTGTGGTGCCACTCGCGGTCGCGGTCACCGAGGGGGGCTACGTGGTCGAGTTCGCCGCTGCAAACAGGGCGGGGAAATCAGTTGCTGCTGTCGAGATCAAAGGTGAGCTCCGCAACGGCGATGAGGTCGTCGAGGATAGCAGCGCTACGCTCGACTATGTCCCACAGAATTCCCAACGGAAGGGCGCGTTGATCTTTCGTCGCGATCCCGAGGCCTATGACCTGCGCCTCTTTGCCATTGGATATAGTGAACCCTGACCAGTCAAAACGCCTATGGATGAAAGGGAACTCGGCGTGGATGACGCGGTCAACCGGCCACTGCTTCGCCCTGCTGTAAAAGCGACATGGCTGCAGAGAACCAACACGGCCGGTGCCTCCGAGGATGATGTGCGTGGGCGATCCTTTCGCACCCTATTCCTCTCTATTCCTCCGGGGCGGTGGCAGGAGCCGTATAACGGCGACGCACCGCATCCAGAACGTGCTTGCGGCTTTCCTGCGCCGAGAGCATTTCGTCCTTTTCCGCCTCGGCGGTCTCGCGCGCCAGATCCTTGTCCCTGATCTGTCGGCGAAACCATTCGGAATAGTCGCCGGCGCGCAGGTGATGCTCCCAGGTTCTGTCGTCGATGCCCTCGGCAATCTGAGCGAAGATCATCAGGTTGTGGGCCCGGAGGTTCATCGCGTTGTCGGGACCTCTGAAATAGAAGCTGCCGGCCTCGTCGAGTTGACCTTCTGCATATTTGCGGCTGTGACGCTTGAGCGACTGGCGCGGCTCGATCGCTTTGACCATGGCAATTTTCTTGCGGGCTTGCGGCCGCCAGAACAGCACACGCTCGCCTTTTGGCGAGGGAATATCCTTTGGCGGCTTGGTGTCCGTCTCCTGACAAAAGGCCTTGATGACATTCTTGGCCTTGGGACCGAGCGCAATGACGGCAGTGACCAGACGCAGGGCGTCGGTCGAGATCGCTTCCGGATGAACGGTGATCAGGACAGTGCCCGGCAATTCCAACGACAGGATGGCGCGCGTGTCGTCGCGCCTCTTGGGCAGAAGATGATGCGCCTCGTCGATGACCAGCCAATGCGGCCTCGCCGTACGGTAGCGGAAATTGCCAAGACCGGGGAGCAGGTCGGCAAAGAAGCCTGGTCGCTCGTTGACCCGCAACGCCAGCCCGTTGACGACCACATTGGTGTCGGGCTTTTCGATCAGGTCGAGCACTTGTGCCTTTGTCGGTTCGCTTGAGGCATCGCCTACCCGGACGGCGCCTTCGAGGCCATCATAGTCGCCTTCCGGATCGAAAACGCAGAATTGAAATCCGTTCTCGACGAAGCGTTCCGTCAGCGCGGTGGCCAAGGTGGATTTGCCGATGCCGGAGCTTCCGGCGATCAGAACCGTGTCGGTCGGCGTCAGATAGACTTCGTCGCCGCCGACCGAACCGAGAAGGATGCCGTCACGGCCTTTTCGGACAAATTCCCGATCACGCTTTACCAGCTTTTCGATCAGTTCCTCGACGCCCTTTCCACGTGCGCCGCGCGTTACAAGATCCGCTGTATCCTTGACCGCCGCAAGGGCGTTCTCGACAGCGACGCTGCAGCCGCAGGCCCGCAGGAACGCATGATCGTTTTCAGCATCGCCAATACCGACCACATTGTGTGGCGACAGCTTGAGGTCCTCAAGTGCGGCTGCCAGCCCGGCTGCCTTGTTGATGCCGGTGGGCAGCACCATCACCGCGCCCTTGTTGAAGATGATTTCCAGCTCCAGCCCGAGTTCCTTGATGACTTCAAGAACTGTTGCCTGGTGTGGTTCCCAGGTCGCGACGATCGACCGTCCGACTGAAAGCGGCTTGACGCCGCGTTTCTTCAAACTGGCGACAAATTTCGGCGCCGGCGCCGGTGAGATCGCACGTTCTTCCTCGCTGGCAGGCGTGTAGATCAACGCCCCATTTTCGGCGACGACCTTGTCGAACACGCCGAGTTCGGGAAAAACCCGCTTGAGGTCGGGCAGTTCGCGGCCAGTGACGAGGATGAGCTTGCGGCCACTTTTCTTGAACCGTTCGAGGGCTGCAAGCGTCTTTTCGACTACGATCCCATCGTGCGCCAGCGTGCCGTCATAGTCCGTCGCCAAGGCAATGAAATACATCTGTCGACCATTTCATATCTGAGATCGCCGCTACCTCCGCCACAGGCGAGAGGTCCACGATGATCGAGGCAGTGCGGGCGACACGTTCTCAGTAGCCGCCGATGATCGGCAATATCTCGCCGGTGATGTAGCTTGAACAATGCGGCGAGGCGAGGAACACATAGGCCGGCGCGATTTCCTCCGGTTGCGCCGGCCGTTTCATCGGCGTGTCTGCGCCAAATTTCGAGACGTCGCCGGCCTGCTTGTCCGACGGGTTGAGCGGGGTCCACACCGGGCCTGGCGCCACGCAGTTCACCCGAATTCCCTTTTCGATGAGGTTGCCGGACAGCGCGCGCGTGAAGGCATGAATGCCGCCCTTGGTCATCGAATAGTCGACCAGCTGCTTCGAGCCCTCGATGCCGGTTATGGAGCCGCTGTTGATGATCGCCGAACCAGGCTTCATATGCGGAACGGCCTCTTGTGCCATGTGGAAATAGCCGTAGAGGTTGGTCTTCAGCGTCGTGTCGAAATGCTCCTCGGTCAGCTCACTGAAGTCGCTGGAATGGACCTGGAAAGCGGCGTTGTTGACCAGCACGTCGATCCGGCCAAATTCCTTCACCACCTTAGTCACAGCCTTGTGGCAGTGGTCGCGTTCGCTGACGTCGGCCTTGACCAGCGTGCAGCGCCGGCCCTCGGCTTCGACGGCCCTCTTCGTTTCTTCAGCATCCTTGTCCTCGCACAGATAGACGATCGCCACATCGGCGCCTTCGCGCGCATAGAGCACGGCCACGGCTCGGCCGATGCCGGAATCGCCGCCGGTGATGACGGCCACTTTGCCGTCCAGCTTTTTTGATCCGATATAGAATGGCGCGTCGTAAAGCGGCGCCGGCTCTATCGCCCATTCATGCCCTGGCTTCGGCTGGTGCTGCTCGGGAAAGGGCGGCTCGGGATATTTGCGTGCTCCGACCTGCATGGCGCCTTGTTGCTTGCCGTTACCCTTCGTTTTGTCCTTGGCGTCGATGCCGCGCTGGATGTGGCGTTGCTTGGCGGCCTCGCCGGCGATTTCCGATTTCCTCTGCATGGCTGTCTCCTTGGCTTGGAGAACGAACAACGCATGTCCGGCGAAAAAGTTTACGCGACGGCGTCATTCCTTCGGCAACGAATCCAAACGCCAGGAAATCGACGGCGTGTACTGCGCAACTGGCAACGAATGACGCGGCCGGACGTTTGGGCACAAGCGGTGTCCGAAAACCTGAAGGCGCGCTGGCCAAGCAGAAGGTATTCCGAGGCTGGTGACCTGACGATTTCCCGCTTCTCGGCCGTACAGGCGATCTTCTGGATCGCGCCAAGGGAAGAGGAAAATGGCTGAAGATCATGCCAAACCAACCGGGCCGGATCTGGTCGAGGGTATCGCGTTATCCGACCTTGCCGACGGCGGAAAGCTCCTCGGCCATTGCGGCGATGAGCCGGTGCTGCTGGTGCGCCGCGGGGCCGAGATCTTCGCCATCGGCGCGACATGCACACATTATGGCGGGCCGCTCGTCGACGGTCTTGTGGCGGAAGACACCGTCCGGTGTCCCTGGCATCACGCGTGTTTTGATTTGCGTACAGGCGAGGCCTTGCGCGCCCCTGCTTTCAGTCCACTCGCGTGCTGGTCGGTGGAACAACGCGATGATCGGATAGTCGTGGGCGAGAAACGCAAGCGGACGGTGTCCAAGCCGCGCCCTGGCGGCTCCAGCCAGGCTCCCGAAAAAATCGTCATTGTCGGTGGCGGCGCCGCCGGTTTCGCGGCGGCAGAAACACTGCGGCGCGAACATTATCAAGGCAGCATTGTCATGCTCAGCAACGACGAAGCGCCGCCGGTTGATCGGCCCAATCTTTCCAAGGACTACCTCGCCGGCAAAGCACCGGAGGATTGGATTCCGCTGCGCCGGGAAAGCTTCTATTCGAAGAACGGCATCGACCTGCGCCTCAATGCGGATGTCGCCAGCATCGATACGCGTTCTGGCGAGGTTGTGCTCGCGGACGGGGCCCGGACTGCCTACGACAGGCTACTCCTGGCGACCGGAGCCGAACCGGTTCGCCTGACCATACAAGGCGCCGACCAGCCACATGTTCACACGCTACGCTCGTTCGCAGACTGCAAGGCGATCATCGAGCGAGCCACGACTGCGCGCCGCGCCGTCGTGCTTGGCGCCAGTTTCATTGGCCTGGAGGTTGCCGCGGCGCTGCGGTCGCGCTCGATCGAAGTTCATGTCGTGGCGCCGGAAAAACGGCCCATGGAACGGATCATGGGTCCGCAAATGGCCGACTTCATCCGCGCCCTGCATGAGGAGAATGGTGTCGTATTCCATCTCGAGGACACTGCGAGCAGCATCGACGCCAGCGAGGTGAAACTCAGCGGTGGCGATACGTTGGCGGCGGATCTCGTCGTCGCCGGCATCGGCGTGCGACCGCGGACAGGGCTTGCCGAAACGGCGGGGCTCACCCTTGACCGCGGTGTCGTCGTAAACGCCTTTTTGGAGACGAGCGCACCAGGCATCTTCGCGGCCGGCGACATTGCGCGGTGGCCGGATCCTCACAGTGGCGAGAACATTCGGGTCGAGCATTGGGTGGTTGCCGAGCGGCAGGGGCAAACCGCGGCCCTCAACATGCTCGGCCATCGCCAGAAGTTCGTCGCCGTGCCGTTCTTCTGGAGCCAGCACTACGATGTTCCCATCAACTATGTCGGCCATGCCGTGCAATGGGACGAGATCGCGATCGATGGCGACATCGTTGCCAGGGATTGCCTGCTCCGCTTCAAGCGCGAAGGGCGCACGCTGGCTGTCGCTTCGATCTTCCGCGACATCGAAAGTCTGGGGGCCGAGGTGGAAATGGAGCGCCAGACGACCTAGCCCGGATATCTCGAGCGAAGCGCACGCTGTGCGGCCGGTTCAGTCCCGGCGCGCAAGGATCCAGTCGGTCGCCGCCGCGAGATCGGCGACGGTTGCGGTCGGGCGCGGATCAAACCGTTTCTCGTCGCCGTGCCGGTATTTGCCGGTCCTCACCAGCAATGCGCCCGACAGTCCGGCGCTTAGCGCGCCAGCTATGTCGGCCTCCGCGTCGTCGCCGACCATGATCGCCTGGTCTGGCGGACAGTCCATGCTTGCCAGCGCCGACAGAAAGAATTCCGGCGACGGCTTGCCGAGAACGGTTGCGCGTTTCAGCGAGGCAAATTCCAATGCCGCGACGAATGGCCCGGCATCGAGGCTGAGCTCGCCGTCGGCATCCCGAAACGTCCGGTTGGTGGCAAGGGCCAGCAATTCGGCCCCGGCGCTCAGCTCGCGGAACGCGTCATTCAACGCCGCATAGGTGAAGGCGTCTCCGGCATCGCCGACGATGACGGCGCGCTTGTCGCGATCCGGCAGTTCGCAAAAGTCCGGCGCAAGGCCGGGGTGAATCAGCAAATATGGCGCTCGGCCATTGCGAAGCAGCCAATCGCGTGCAGCGTGCGCCGGGGTGAAAACATCTGCCCTGGTAACGGTGAGTCCCATCGCCTGCAGACGTTCGAGAACGCTCTGTTTCGACGAGCGCGTGGTATTGCTTATGAAGCGTATGGCCAAGCCGGCCTGGCGCAAACGCGTGACGGCGTCGATCCCGCCTGGTATGGCGGTCTCGCCATCATAGATGACGCCTGCGAGGTCCAGCAGTACACCTCTTGTCATCGGTCCAGCATGACCACGAGTCTGTCAGGCGTCAAATCCGGAACAGGCCATGGTTGTTCCCCTTGGATCAGGGGGCAGGCACATGCGATAGCCGAGGTCACTGCCACCATTCGGGAAGGGTCATGCGAGCGGCCTCGGCCAGCGTCGCGATCGCCTCGTCGGGGACCGAGCTGTAAGGCCAGAGCAGTCGCGGGCCAAGCGGCGCCCAGCCGCCGGCCGCCGCCATCGCTTTGTCGAGCGCCGCATCGCTGACGTCATAGCGAGCGCGAAAGGGCAGTACGTGGGTGGCGAGAAAGGCCTGGATGCGCGTCTCGACCTCGGCAGCGGCCGCCACGTCGGTGCGGATCGTCTGCCACCACATTACCGCGCCCTTGGGGTTAAGGCAGGCGACGTTGGAGTAGCTGCCATGCGCTCCCTGGGCGAATCCCGTCGCCAGCGTATGGCCGGGCACGAAGACCGAAAATCCCGGCAGTTCGCGGCGCATGTCGGCGTACCAGCCGGGGTCGCCGCCCGGCAGCTTGGCGCCGACGAGCGACGGCACCGCTGCACGCAGCCTGGCGATGGCTTCGAGCGTCAGGCGGCGCTTGGCATGCGGTGGATTGTAGAGCACCAGCGGCATGTCGGGCGCGGTCTCGCAAAGGCCGCCGACGAAGCGCATGACCTCGCCGTCGCTGGGCGGCCACCAGTCGGGCAAGGTGAATTGCACCGCCGCCGGGCGAAGCGCCGACACCCGCATCAGCCGCTCGCGCGCGACGCGCGGATTAGACTGGCTGATGCCGATCTGGAAGGGCAGGCGCGCGCGGCCGCCAATCGCGGCCATCAGGGCGCAAAGCCGGTCGAACTCGGGCTCGGTCTGGCAGTGGAATTCGCCGGCCGTGCCGTTGGAATAGATGCCGTCGACACCTGATGCGCAGAGCCGCGCGATCGTTTCCTCCGTCGCTTTCCAGTCGATTGCCCCGCGATCGTCGATGGCCAGCATCACCGCGCCCCAGACGCCGAGCGGCGCGTGTGCGGGCAAGTGGCTCGGGTGGTCGTCGAGCTCAGCGCGCACCGGAGATCTCGTGCTCGCGGCGCGTTTCGTTCGACGCAAAGGCGGCCTCGATGATGGCGATGATCTTGCGGCCATAGGCGCCGTCGACCGGCACCGGCTTGTCGTCGGCAATGGCATCGCGCATCGCGCTCCATTCGCGCACCAGCGCGGCATGCATCCAGTTCGGCTCGAACGAGCCGGGCAGGTCGGTCCAGGCCGTGTCGCGGCCAAGCATCGTGCCGCGGTCCATGTCGATGCGCAGCGTTGCCTGCTCGCAGACCAGGTCCATGGCGTAGCCGGCCGCGCCATTGCGATAGCCGACGCTCTGCACCTGGCCGAGCCCGCCGCCGGCGAAGCGCAGTCCGAGCAGGGCGGTGTCGTCGGCTTCCTGATCATGGGACATGGCGCCAAGCATGGCGCTCACCGACACGACGTCGTCATCCATGAGCCAGACGAGGCGGTCGAGCGCATGGATGCCGGCCGTCAACAGCATGCCGCCGCCGGTGGCCTTGCGCAGATGCCAGTCGCGGCGATTGTGCTCCATCCACAGCTTGATGATCCAGCTCGATCCGACGAGCGGCCGGCCGAGCGTTCCTTGCTCAAGCATTTGCCTGGCCGCCATGCAAGGCAGCGCGAAATGCATGAGATGGGCGACCATCAGCTTGACGCCAGCAGCGGCCACGGCGGCGTTGATCGCATCGCAGGCCGCCGCCGTCGGCGCCATCGGTTTTTCCAGCATGACGTGCTTGCCGGCGTTCGCCGCGCCGATGGCCATTTCGGCATGGAGATGGTGAGGACTGGCGATTAGGACTGCCTCGACATCCTTGTCGTCGAGCAGCTTGCGCCAGTCGGTGTAGCCGCGACCACCATGTTCGCTGGTGAAGGCGGCCAGGGCATCGTTATTCCCGCGGCACGATGCGACGAGATGCAGGCCCTGCACCTGCTTGATTGCCCTTGCATGGGCGGCGCCGAAATCGCCCGCTCCGATAATGCCTATTCCAATCATCGTCCTGCCTTTTCATACGCGGCGTCGATCAGCGACATCGCCGCAACATAGTCATCGACCGAAGTCGCCGGCGGCGCTTTTCGAGCCAGCCGGTCGATCGTGTCTCTCATGCACAGGCGGTAGCGCGTCGCCGGCAATTCGATCGGCAATTCGATGATAGCGCCATCGTCGAGCGTCGCACAGAAGGCGCGCTCGCCATAGTCGATGAGGGTCGCATTCTCACTGACGATACGCCATTCGAAATCGCCGCCGGGGCGCATCGAAGCAAAAGTGTATCCGGCCTCGACGACGAACAACGCTCCGGCAGCGTCTTCCAGCACAAGCAGCGCATGGTCCTCGACCGGGGCGCGGTGAATGCGGTTCTCGATCGAGACGGTTTTTAGCCTGAGCTCGCCGGTTGCCAGGCCGAGCGCGGCATTGACGCCGTGTATGCCGAGGTTCCTCAGTGCGCCGCCGCCACCGATCGCCGGATCCACCATCCAGGCGACGCCGTCGGCCGCATAGCGCTGCGGCGGGCCATTGACCAGCCGGAACTGGCAATGCGCGACCGCACCGGCGCGGCCTTGGCTGCGCAGCCGTTCAAAGGCAGTGGCGGCCGGCCCAAAGCGGTTGGGCAGGGGAACGCTGACAAAGGCCTGGTGCTGCCTCGCCAACTCGCTGAGCACAGCCAACGCTGCGGCGCTGCTCGCCGCCGGCTTTTCCAGGATCAGCGGTATGCCGGCTTCGATGACGGCGCGCGCCCGCGCCGGTATCGTCGAAGGGTGCCCCATCAGCAGGATCGCGTCCGGCGGGCTGGAGAGGATTTTCGCAAAATCGGCGATGATCGGCAAATGATGGCGCGTCGCGAAGGCGCGCGCATGCTGCGCGTCCTCATCCCAAATGCCGGCAATCTCGGCGCCGCAAAAACGTGCAGCGTCGAGATGCATTTCGGCGTGCCAATGGCTTGAGCCGGCCAGGACGACTTTCATTCAGCGTGTAATCCTCTTGCTTGCAGGATATCCTACAAGTCGCTATGCTACAAGCATCGACCGCTTTGCGACGCGCCATCGGCCGCAATTGCAGCGGCGCTGGGAGAAAAATGCCGGAACCCAAGTTGAGCTCGGAACCCAAGTTGAACCCGGACCAAAAATCGATCGAACCGCTGGCCCGACCGCCGCTGCTTCACGTCAGCGTGCAGGAGAGCCTGAGGAAATATATCCAGAGCAACCAGCTCAAGGCGGGCGACCCCTTGCCTCCGGAGACCTTCCTGGCGCAGCGGCTCGGCGTCGGCCGCAACTCGGTGCGCGAAGCGATCAAGGCGCTGGAGTCGATCGGCATTCTGGAGACGCGTCGCGGCATTGGCGTGTTCGTCAAGGAATTCTCGTTCAAGCCGTTGCTGGATAATCTGGCATACGGCCTGCAGGATTCGCTGCGCGACGTCGAGGAACTGCGCGAGATCCGCCGTGTCCTTGAAACCGGCCTGATCGCAAAAACCATCGAGATGATCAGCGCCGAAGACATCGCCGCGCTGCGCCAGCTGACCGAAAGCATGCGGCGGCGCGCCGAGCGCCAGGAGAGCTTTGCCGAAGAGGACCAACAATTCCATCAGTTGCTGTTCCGCTGCCAGAACAATCACATGTTGAGCGCGCTGATCGACATCTTCTGGGTGGCGTTCAACAAGGCCTCGAATTTCACCAGCCTCGACAATCCGACGCCGCTGGCGACCTGGCGCGACCATCACGAGATCGTCGAGGCGGTCGCCGCCAAGGACGTCGACCGGGCGCGCGAGCGCCTCGACGACCACTACAGGGGTATTCAGCAAGTGATCGCCAAAAACCGGATTACCTGACCCAACGCCGAACTACCTGACAATGCCAAGGGAGGAAACCATGCGCATCAGAACTATAGCTCGTCATCTGGCCATCACCGGGCTGCTGCTCGGCGGCATTAGCCTTGCCACCAGCGTCCAGGCACAGGGCGCCAAGACCATCACCGGAGGGTTCGATGTCGGCCCCGGCGGCTTTCCCAAGAACTTCAATCCGTTGGCTGCGACCGGCGGCTTTACCTGGCTCAGCACCTATTTTGAACCGCTGGTCATCTACAACGCCGAACTGACCGAACTCGAAGGCGATCTGGCCAAGGACTACAAGGTCAGCGACGACAAGCTGACCTACACGTTCAACCTTGCCCAGGAGAGCTGGCACGACGGCAAGCCGTTCACATCCAAGGACGTCAAGTTCACGCTTGAGCTCGCCAGGAACAAGGCCTCCGGCAGCCTGTTTGCCGCGCGCCTCGGCGACATCGCGTCGGTCGACGCGCCGGACGATCGCACCGTGGTCGTCAAATTGTCGAAGCCCAACGGCTCCTTCCTGTCGATTCTCTCGCAGGTGATGATCCTGCCGGAGCATGCCCTGGCCGCGATGCCGCCGGAAACGCTGGCCACGAGCACCTGGTGGTCCACGACGCCGGTCGGCACCGGCCCCTTCAAGTTCAAGCGCTATGTCAGCGATCAATATGTCGAACTGGCCGCGGATGACGACTATCGCGGCGGCAAGCCGAAGGTCGACGTGCTCATCAACAGGTATTTCGAGAACCCGGCGGCGGCCGTTGCGGCGCTGCGCGCCGGCGAAATCCAGTTCACCTATGTCGAGCCCGACGACGCGGTAACCTTCAAGAGCGCCAGCAATTTCAAGGTGATCGAGGGCGCCTCCTATGTGGTCAACTACATCGGCCTCAACCAGAAGGTCGAGCTCTTTAAGGATGTTCGCGTGCGCCAGGCGATCATGTACGCGATCGATCGCAATGCCATCATCGAGAGCCTCTATGGCGGCGCGGCCAAACCGGCCAATTGCGGCTACGTCGCGCCGCACCTGCTTCCCGAAGGTCTCGAACCCTATGCCTATGATCCGGCCAAGGCCAAGGCTCTGCTTGCCGAGGCGGGCTGGGACAAGATCAACGGCGACAAGCCGATCACCTTGCTGACCTATTACGGCTCGCCGCAAGCCGCCAACGTGATGGCTGCCATCCAGTCGATGCTGGCCGAGGTCGGGATCAATGTGGTGCCGCGCGTCGTCGATACGCCGACTTATAACGGCATCGTCTACAAGGAAGGCACGCCGGACTGGAACGCGTTTGCGATGGTCTATGCCGGCCTGCAGAACGGTCCCAATCCGGCCGGCATCAGCCCGGGTCTCAACAAGTCCCAGATTCCGCCGGCAGGCTTCAACACCATGCGCATCGAGTTCGATGATCTCAGCGCCGCGTTGGACGCTGCGCTCGCCCAGACCGATCCGGCCAAGATCGATCAATCCTGGCAGCAAGTCTGCAAGGTGATGAACAAGGATCTGCCCTGGGCGACATTATGGGTGGCCAACCGCTATGGCGTAGCCTCCAACAAGCTGCGTGACTTTGTCTGGACGCCGGCGCCGGGCGGCGGTCCTTATGCGGCTCACCCGGAACGCTGGGACATCCAGTGAAACGGCTGACTGGCCATTCCGGCCCGCCAACGAAACGGGCCGGCACGACGCCGGCTCCGCTCACCATCGCCACGGACAGCCAATGCTGAGTTTCATTGCCCGCCGCAGCGCTACAGGACTGTTGATGCTGGTCGCCCTGAGCGTCCTCATCTTCATCCTTCTGCGGCTGGCGCCCGGCGATCCGATCGATGCCTATATCAATCCGTCCAGCCCGATGTCGGCTTCCGACCTCGAAGTCCTGCGCGACCGGCTTGGGCTCGACCAGCCGCTTCCCGTGCAATACCTCGCCTGGATTCGCGCTGCGCTCGGCGGCGACTTCGGCTATTCGATCCAGCGCAGCGGCGTTGGCGTGCTGCCGCTGGTCATGGAGCGCATCGGCCCGACCGCGCTGTTGATGGGCACCGGCCTGGCCATCGCCATCGTGCTCGGCATTTCCGCCGGCATCTTCAGCGCCGTCCGCCGTAACACGCTGCCCGACATCGCGCTGTCGGTGGTTTCCTTCGTCGGCATCTCCAGCCCGGCGTTTCTGACGGCACTTCTGGGACTGTACTTTTTCTCGGTGCTGCTGCGCTGGGCGCCATCAGGCGGCATGCAGACCGCCGGCGCGCCTTTTTCTGTAGCGGACGTGCTCGCGCACCTGGTCCTGCCCGCCTGCCTGCTGTCCATCGGACACGCCGCGCTGATCATGCGCTACATGCGCGCGTCGCTGCTGGAAGTGCTCAACCAGGACTATGTGCGGACCGCACGTGCCAAGGGCGTGCGCGAATTCTGGGTGATCATCAAGCATGCAACCCGCAATGCGCTTTTACCGGTCATCACCCTGATCGGGTCGACGGTCGGCATAGCGATCGGCGGCGCCATCTTCCTCGAAAGCGTGTTCAACTGGCCGGGCATGGGCCTGCTGCTGGTCAACGCCGTCGGCACAAGGGACTACCCGGTGATCATGGGCGCCACTCTGGTAATCGGCATCTGCGTCATTCTGGTCAATCTCCTGACCGATATCGTCTATGCCGTCGTCGACCCGCGCATCCAGGTGTCGTGATGACGATCACCGCACCAGCTCCGACAATCGACCCGACAGCCGGGCCGCAAACCAAGGGACCGCTTCGCCGCGCGCTCGGCCGGTTCTTTGAAAATCGTGCGGCGCGCGCCGGTCTGCTTATCGTCGTCCCCATTCTGCTGGCGGTCTCGACCTATTCCCTGTGGTGGCCGTTCAGCCCCAACACCATCGATCTCAGGGCGATCAACAAGGGGCCGTCCGCCATTCATTGGCTAGGCAGCGACGGCGTCGGCCGCGACGTCATGGCCCGGCTGCTGCAAGGCGGACGGATCTCGCTGCTGGTCGCCGTCTGCTCGGTCGCCATCTCGATCGTCATCGGCTTCCTGGTCGGCGCTGTCGCCAGCTTCGGCGGGCGCCTTGTCGACGGCACGGTGATGCGCTTCGTCGACCTCGCCATGACCCTGCCGCCGGTGATCTTCCTGCTCGTGCTCGCTTCGATCGCCGGCACCGGCATCGCGCCGACCATCCTAGTGATCTCGCTGCTCTCCTGGCCGGTGCTGTCGCGCATGGTGCGCGCCCGGCTGCTCGAGCTGCGCGAGCGTGACTTCGTCGTCGCCGCCCGTGGCATGGGGGCGGGGCTGCCGCATCTCCTGTTCCGCCACGGCCTGCCGAACTGCATCGACATTCTTGTCGTCTACGCCACGCTGCAGATCGCCAATGCCATTCTGCTCGAAGCCGGCCTTTCCTTCCTCGGCCTCGGCATCGCACCGCCCGAAGCCAGTTGGGGCAACATGCTCAATCTCGCCCGCTCCACCGTGGTGCTCGAGCAATACCCCTGGCAATGGATGTTTCCCGGCGCCGTACTCGTGCTCACCGTGCTGGCCATCAACTTCATCGGCGATGGCCTGCGCGATGCATTCGACCCTCGTTCCGATCTCAACTGACCTGAAGGTTTTTGAAAAAATGCCCCTGTTTACCGGTGTCGTGCCACCCGTCGTCACCCCACTCCATTCCGATCTCAGTGTCGATTTTGGGTCGTTCACGCGGACCATCGAAAACCTGCTCGACGGCGGCGTTCACGGCCTGTTCGTGCTCGGCTCGACCAGCGAGGTGGTCTTCCATGACGAGGCCGGCCGCCGGGCCATCATCGAGCACGCGGTCAAGGTCAACAATGGCCGCGTTCCGATCTTCGCCGGGGTCATCGACCCGACAACCGATCGCGTCATCAACCACGCCCTGACAGCCAGATCGGCCGGCGCTGACGCCGTCGTGGTCACCGCGCCGTTCTATGCCCGCACCAGCCAGCCCGAGATCGGCGATCACTTCCGCTACATCAAGGACGCAGTCGACATCCCGATCATCGCCTACGACATCCCGGTCTGCGTCCATGTCAAGCTGGAGCGCCAGACCACCGTCGGCCTTGCCAGCGAGGGCGTTATCGCCGGCATCAAGGATTCCAGCGGTGACGACGGCAATCTGCGTTATGTGCTCAAGGACATGGCCAACGACCCGAATTTTTTCGGCATGACCGGGTCCGAGATCCTGGTCGACAGCGTGCTTGCCATGGGCGCGCATGGGGTCGTGCCGGGCCTCGCCAATGTCGACCCGCACGGCTACGTCAGGCTGTGGAACCTGATGCAGGCGGGTCAGCACGCCGAGGCCCGCCTGGAGCAGGAGCGGCTGTTGAAGCTGTTCGAGATCGTCTGGATCTCGCTCGGCAGGACGAGCGCCGGCTCGGCCGGGGTCGGTGCCTTCAAGACCGCGATGAGGAGCCTCGGCATCATCGCCTCCAACACCATGGCGCGGCCGCAACGCAGCCTGAACGACGAGGAAGGCGCAAAGGTCGACATCATCCTTCGCGACGTCGGCTTGCTGCGCTGACCGTGGACGCTCCGATCCTCTCGATTTCCGGTCTGCGAGCGGTGTTGCGTATCGCCGGACGCGACATCGCCGCCGTGCAGGACGTCGACCTGGTGATAGGTTCGGGCGAGACGGTTGCGCTGGTCGGCGAGTCGGGATCGGGCAAGTCGGTCACCAGCCTGTCGATCATCGGCCTGCTGCCGAAGAAGGTCGGACGCATTGCCGAGGGCTCGATCGCGCTGCGGCGCAGGGACGGCACGGTCACCGAACTGACCGGCCTCGATCCCGAGTCGCTGCGCAAGGTGCGCGGCAACGACATCGGCATGGTGTTCCAGGAGCCGATGACCAGCCTCAATCCGGTCTACAGCATCGGCGAACAGATCGCCGAGCCGATCCGCATCCATCTCGGCAGATCGCACCGTGATGCGGCCACTGATGCCGTGCGGCTGCTGGCTCAGGTCGGAATTCCCGACCCTGATCGGCGGGCGCGGCAATACCCGCATGAGCTGTCGGGAGGGATGCGCCAGCGCGCCACCATCGCCATGGCCTTGTCGTGCGATCCGACCTTGTTGATCGCCGACGAGCCGACCACCGCCCTCGACGTCACTATCCAGGCCCAGATTCTCGACCTGCTGGCCGCGCTGCAGGCGCAACGCGGCATGGGCATTCTATTCGTCACGCACAATCTCGGCGTCGTTGCCGAGATCGCCGACCGGGTCGCGGTGATGTATGCCGGGCGCATCGTGGAATCGGGTCCGGTGAGCGAGGTGTTCAACCGTCCGCGTCATCCCTATACCGCCGGGCTGATGCGTTCGGTGCCGCGGCTTGGCCAAGCCACCACGCTCAAGGCAGCAGGAACGCCGCTGCCGACCATCGCCGGCAATGTTCCATCGCTTGCCTTGCTGCCCAAGGGCTGCTCTTTCGCGCCGCGTTGCGCCCTGGCTGTCGATGCCTGCCGCACTGCTGTACCGCCATTGTTCGCGGCGACGTCGACCCAGCAAAGCCGCTGTTTGCGCTGGGAGGATCTCTGACAGTGGACGCTCCCTTCCTTTCAGTCAGGAACCTGACCAAGCATTTTGCGCCGACGGCGTTCTCGCGCGGTCCTGTCGTCAGGGCGCTGGACGATATTTCCTTCGACATCGCGCGCGGCCAAGTGGTCGGCCTCGTCGGCGAATCCGGGTCGGGCAAGACCACGATCGGCCGCTCGGTGCTGCGTCTCATCGAGCCGACGTCCGGCGAAATAAGGTTTGACAGCGTCGATATCACCAAGCTGAGCGCCGGGCCGCTGGCCCGCCAGCGCCGCAAGATGCAGTATATTTTCCAGGATCCGTTCGCCAGCCTGTCGCCGCGCATGACCTTCGGTCAGATCCTGACCGAAGGCCTGGATATTCAGGGCATCGGCAGCAGGCGCGAGCGGCGGGCGAAGGCTGAGAAGGCGCTTGCCGCTGTCGAGTTGCCAGTCGACGCCTATGATCGCTACGCCCACGAATTTTCGGGCGGGCAGCGCCAGCGCATCGGTATCGCCCGGGCGCTTACGCTCGAACCCGAATTCATCGTCGCCGACGAGCCGGTCTCTGCCCTCGATGTCTCCATTCAGGCGCAGATCATCAATCTTTTGCGCGACCTGCAGGTCCGGCTCGGCCTGACCATGCTGTTCATTTCGCATGACCTGGCCGTCGTCGAATATATCTGCGACACGGTGATCGTTCTCTACCTCGGCCGCATCATGGAAGTCGCGCCTGCTGCCGCGCTCTATGCCCGGCCGCAGCATCCCTATACGCGCGCGCTGCTCTCGGCCATTCCGTCGCTCGACCCGCTGGCCAGGCAAGGCCGGCAGGTGCTGAAGGGCGACATTCCAAGCCCGGCAAATCCGCCGACCGGGTGTGTTTTCCGAACCCGCTGCCCGGTTGCCCTCGGCGCTTGCGCCGGCATCGTCCCGCCATTACGGGCAACAACGTCCGATGGCCATTTGAAGGCCTGCATTCGCGACGACATCGCTTGAGACAAGACCCGACAAGGCGATTTACTTCGCGTGCTGTCTGAGAGACTCTCCGAAGGAAGGCGAAGAACCGGCCGCCAGCTTGCTGCCCAGAAAAGCCCCCGCCAAGCTCAACCGCCTCAATCCCGAGAGATCGATTTCCGAAGCTTCTCGAAAACCAACAGCTTGCTTTTGCGCACGCCGTCTTCAAGCAGGCTTCCGTTTGCCAGGTGCGCGGCGATGGCGCTGGCCAGCGCGCAACCCGTCCCGCGCATCGATCCGCCAAGACGCGGCGCATCGAAGCGGATGGGCTCTTGATCGGCGCGCAGCAGGATGTCCGTCGATCGACACCCCGCGGCGTGGCCGCCCTTGATCAGCAGGGCCTGCAATCCGGCGGTGAGCAATTTCTGACCTTGTCGCAATGCGCCGTCCTCGTCGATGGCCAGGTCTGAGCCGGCAAGGACAGCCAGTTCGATGAGGTTGGGTGTGACGAGACGGCAAAGCGGGATGAGTTCATGCTTCAGGACGCCGATAGCGCCTGTGTCCAGAAGCGGCCAACCCGAAGAAGAGACCAGCACCGGGTCGATGACTGCCGGTATCTGTGGGTTTTGGCGCAGCACATCCGCGACGGCGACGATGGTTTGCTCCGTCGCGAGCATGCCGATTTTGATCGCCCCGACCGCATTGGCTTGCAGCGCGGCACGCATCTGATCGGCCACCAGACCGGGTTGCAAATTGTGGATTTGCGTGACGGCTTCATGCGTCTGCACCGTCACGGTGGTAATGGCAAGGCAGGTGCGCAAGTCGAGGGCGGAGATCGTCTCAATGTCGCGGACTATGCCGGCGCCGCCGCTGGAGTCCGAGCCGCCGACGACAAGCACATGCGGTTCGCGCCTCAACGCCATCGGCTCGTCTTTTCGATCCACTGGCGCGTTCGCGCTTCCGGATCGGCATCCAATGTGATGTCGGTCACTACCGCGGCGCTGTCCGCACCGGCACCGAAGACGCCCTCGATCCGGTCGGGATTGAGGCCGCCAATCGCGACCAGAGGTGTCGGCGCGATCCGGCGCTTCCATTCGCCAAGCCGTTCGAGCCCCTGCGGCGCCCATTTCATCTGTTTCAGGATGGTCGGATAGACTGGGCCGAGCGCGATATAGTTCGGTCTGGCGGCAAGGGCTGTTTCGAGTTCGAGATGGTCGTGCGTGCTGAGGCCGAGACGGAGACCCGCAGCCCTTATCCGGGTAAGGTCCGCCGCTTGCAAATCTTCCTGTCCGAGATGAATGAAATCGCAGTCCTCCTCGATCGCCAGCCGCCAGAAGTCATTGATGATGAGCTGGCATTTGTAACGGGCGCACAAGGCCTTCGCCTTGCGGATCTCGGCGCGCAACGTAGCCTCGTCGAGGTTCTTGACGCGAAGCTGCACCAGCCTGACGCCGAGCGGCGCCAGCCTTTCAATCCAGGCGGCGCTGTCGACGATCAGATAAAAAGGATCGAGTTTCATTGAAAGACTGCCCGGCCAATTGTCGGCGTCGATGGGACGGCGAGGTCGCGCGGCTCGAGCAGGCCCGAGCGATACGCCTCACGGCCGGCATCGACCGCCTTGCCGAACGCGCGCGCCATGCCGATCGGATCGGCGGCCTTGGCGACTGCCGTGTTGAGGAGCACCGCGTCGAAGCCGAGTTCCATCACGAGAGCCGCGTGAGATGGGCGGCCGAGGCCCGCATCCACGATTAGCGGGACATCCGGGAAATGGCCGCGCATCGAGCGGAGCGCGGTGATATTTACCGGTCCAAGCGCAGAACCGATCGGCGCGCACCAGGGCATGAGCACCCTGCATCCGGCTTCCAGCAATCGCTCGGCGACGACGAGATCGTCCGTCGTGTAAGGAAATACAGCAAAGCCGTCGTCGCACAAGATTCGCGCGGCCTCGACCAAGCCGAAGACGTCAGGCTGCAGCGTGTCATGATTGCCGATCACCTCGAGCTTGATCCAGTTCGTGCCGAAGACCTCGCGCGCCATATTTGCGGTCGTGACGGCTTCCTTGACGGAGTGACAACCGGCGGTGTTGGGTAGGACATGCAGCCGCAGCGATTGGATAAGCGACCAGAATTTCTCGCCACCCTTGCCGCCGGCCATTTCGCGGCGCAATGAGACGGTCACCGCGGACGCGCAGGATGCCTTGACCGCATCGGCAAGAATGGCGGGCGAGGGGTACTGTGCGGTGCCGAGAAGCAGGCGCGACGGAAGCTTGGTTCCGTAAAGCTCGATCACGTTGCTAACCTCCTTGCATGGGTGAGAGGATTTCGATCCGGTCGCCGTCCTTCAGCTGGAACAGCGCCCGCTCAGTCGCGTGCACAACCTCGCTGTTCACTGCCGTTGCAAGCCAGTTGCCTTCGTAGTCGAGCGCCGCGAGAAGCTCCGCCAGGGTGGCGGCGGTGATCTCATGCGCTTCGCCGTTGACCGTCAGTTTCATCAGCAAGTTCCACCGGTTTGTCAGAATCGAAAACAAGGTCGGCCGCCCGACGCGCCATGGCGGGGGCCAGAAGGAAACCATGGCGGTAGAGCCCGTTGATCGCGACGGTCCTGCCATGCGCTTCGACGCGCGGCAGGTTGTCGGAAAACGCCGGGCGAATGCCGACGCCCGTCTCAACGATCGCGGCCTCGCCGAAGGCGGGATGAACCGAATAGGCGGCGTTCAGGAGTTCCATTATCGCCCGCACCGTGACCGGCTCCGTGGACAGACTCTCGACCATCGTTGCACCCGCCATGAAATGGTGGTCGGCGCGCGGCGCCAGATAGAGCGGCAAACGCGGGTGCAGCAGCCTGACCGGGCGCGACAGCGAGATGTCCGGTGTACGCAGGATCAGCATCTCGCCGCGAACGCCGCGAAGCCTTTCATCGCTGGACGCCATTCCTATGCAGTCGATCTCGCGGTCGAATCCCGTCATGTGCAGGGCGTCCATTCCGAAGCGGAACTCGACGCCCCTTCCGGCGAGTTTTTCATGCAGCGCCGCCATTGCACGGCGTGGGTCGAGATGGGCTTCGCCCGGGAAGAACAGCCCGCGACGGAAGCGGCCGGCGAGATCGGGTTCCAGGAGCGCGATTTCGTCTTCGTCGATCCGCCGATGACCCGACGTGCGGCTTGCAAACCGGTCGAGTTCGCCCGCATCCCGCGGCGTTGCCAGAACGAGCGTTCCGGCCCGCGTGACATGACCCGGCAGGACCGCATCCCACCAGTCGGCGGCATCGCGTCCGAGATCCAGCACCGGCTGCTCGGCGCTTTCGCGCTCGCACCAGGGCGCCAGCATGCCGCCGGCCATCCATGATGCGTTGCCGCCAAGGCCATGCCGGGTCTCGGCAATGGTTACCGCAGCACCGCGGGCGGCGAGTTCGAAGGCGGCGGTGAGGCCGGCGACGCCAGCCCCTTTGACCAGCAGCCTCATGACGGCTCCGGCATCTTCGGCATGGGCGGTTCGCCGTCCACCGGCATATAAAGATTGCCGCCCTCGCGGTACTTCGCGGCCATCGCCGCCATGCCCTCTTTCTGTGCCTCGGCCCGAATGTCGTGGGAGATGCGCATCGAGCAGAATTTCGGCCCGCACATCGAGCAGAAATGCGCCAGCTTGTGCGCCTCCTTCGGCAAAGTCTCGTCGTGGAAGGAGCGCGCGGTTTCGGGGTCGAGCGACAGGTTGAACTGGTCTTCCCAACGAAACTCGAAGCGTGCGCGGGAAAGGGCGTCATCCCTGACCTTCGCCGTCGGATGACCCTTGGCGAGATCGGCGGCGTGCGCGGCTATCTTGTAGGTGATGACGCCCGTTTTGACGTCGTTGCGGTCGGGGAGACCGAGATGCTCCTTGGGCGTGACATAGCAGAGCATCGCCGTGCCGTACCAGCCGATCATTGCCGCGCCGATGCCTGAGGTGATGTGGTCGTAGCCGGGTGCGATGTCGGTGGTCAGCGGCCCAAGCGTGTAGAAGGGCGCCTCGCCGCAGACTTCGAACTGCCTGTCCATGTTCTCCTTGATCTTGTGCATCGGAACATGGCCCGGCCCCTCGATCATGACCTGGCAATCCTTGGCCCAGGCGACCTTTGTCAACTCGCCGAGCGTTTCCAGTTCGGCGAACTGCGCCGCGTCGTTGGCGTCGGCGATCGAGCCGGGACGAAGGCCGTCGCCGAGCGAGAACGACACGTCGTAAGCGCGGCAGATGTCGCAGATTTCCTCGAAATGCTCGTAGAGGAAGCTTTCGCGGTGATGATGCAGGCACCACTTGGCCATGATGGAGCCGCCGCGCGACACGATGCCGGTGACCCGGTCGACCGTCAGCGGGATGTAGTGCAGCCGCACACCGGCATGGATGGTGAAATAGTCGACGCCCTGTTCGGCCTGTTCGATCAGCGTATCGCGGTAGATTTCCCAGGTCAGGTCCTCGGCGATCCCTCCGACCTTCTCAAGCGCCTGGTAGAGCGGCACGGTTCCGATCGGCACAGGCGAATTGCGGATGATCCATTCGCGGATGTTGTGGATGTTGCGACCGGTCGACAGGTCCATGACGGTGTCGGCTCCCGAGCGGATCGCCCAGACCATTTTTTCGACCTCTTCGGCCATCGACGAGGTGACGGCTGAATTGCCGATATTGGCATTGATCTTGACCAGGAAATTGCGGCCGATGATCATCGGCTCGCTCTCCGGGTGGTTGATGTTGGCGGGAATGATAGCCCGTCCGCGCGCTATCTCGTCGCGCACGAATTCCGGCGTGACGAAGTCCGGGATCGCCGCGCCGAAAGAGTTGCCGTCGCGCTGCATCCCGCCGCGTAAGCTCTCGCGGCCGAGATTCTCGCGAATGGCGACGAACTCCATTTCGGGGGTGATGATCCCGGCGTGCGCATAGGCAAGCTGCGTCACCGCTTGGCCCGTTTTTGCCTTTAGCGGCCGGTGGCGCACGGGAAATTCCGGCGTCAGGCGCTCACCTGACGCAAAGCCGTTGTCCTCCGGCCTGACACTGCGGGCATCGTGGAATTCGACGTCGCCGCGCACCGTCACCCATTCATTGCGAAACCTGGCGAGGCCCTTTTCGATGCTGGTTTCGACAGTCGGGTCCGTATAGGGGCCGGACGGATCGTAAACGGTGACAGGCGGTTCGCCTGCCGTCGGATGGACGGCGATTTCCCGCATCGGCACCCTGATCTGCGGGTGAATCAGGCCGGGTTTGTGGATTTTCCTTGAGGCGGGCAGCGGTCCCGTCGACACGGCGGGGGAAATGGCATTCATTTTGAGGCTCCTTTGCTCATGCATTGGAGACCCAGTTCTGTGCCGGAAGGATGAAAAGACGCTTCTGCCTGCCTGCTTACAGGTTTTCGGGCATGGACTCCCGCAAAGCGCTTGCACCGTCCCTACGCCAGTATGAACTGGATCAGGTTCAACGGGTCACTGCGCCGCGAAAGCCAGCAGTATCTCAGCCCCTTGCCGGGACCCCCCTGGTGAATGGGTCAAATTGAGCGGGCGATCGCCATTTTGTCAAGCGCATTCGGCCCATCAATCGGCCTGCTGGGCGCGCGCGGACGAACTATTGAGCCTGCGTTAGCCATTTGGGCTGCGGCACAGCCTGCAGCAGGCTTTGCGTATAGTCGTGGCGAGGCGCTCCGAACAGCGCCGCGGTTTGGCCTTCCTCGACAATCCGTCCGTCTTTCATGACCATGATCCGGTCGGCAAAATGGCGCACGATCGGCAAGTCGTGGGTGATGAAAATATAGGAGAGGCCGAGCCTCGTCCTGAGGTCGGCCAGAAGGTCGATCACCTGCGCCTGGATAGAGACGTCGAGCGCCGAAACCGCCTCGTCGCAGACGATCAGTTCCGGCTCGCTCGCAAGTGCGCGCGCAATGGCGATGCGCTGCCGCTGGCCGCCGGAAAACTGATGCGGGTAGCGCTCGGCGTGCTCCGGCAACAGCCCCACCAGTTCCAGGAGCTCTGCCACGCGAGCCTTCCACCTGTCCTTCGGCAGGATATCGCGGTGGATCACCCAGGGTTCGGAAATGATGGCGTAAACGCGCATGCGCGGATTCATCGAACCGTATGGATCCTGGAAGACCATCTGGACCTTGCGCCGAAACGCCATGAGGCGCTTCCCATTCATGTCGAAGATGTTCTCACCGGCAAAGACCGCCTTGCCGGCGCTTGGCGCGTTCAGCCCCAACAGCATGCGCGCGACGCTCGATTTGCCGGAGCCGGACTCGCCGACGATGCCGAGCGTTTCTCCTCTCCTGACCTCGAAGCTTATGTCGTCCACCGCCTTGAACGTCCGCTTGCTGCTAAAAGCTCCGGAAGCAAGCTCATAGTGCTTGGTGAGATGTTCCACCTTGAGCAGCGTCTCGCCGGCGATCGCCGTCGAACGCCTGTTCGGCGCCTCCGCTGCGTTGCCGTGGGGCAGGGCGGCGATGAGGCGGCGCGTATAGGGGTGCTGCGGATTGCTGAAGACCTCCTTGGCGATGCCTGTCTCGACGACCTTGCCGCCGTTCATGACGATGATCCGGTCCGCCATGGACGCGGCGACTTCGAGGTCGTGGGTGATCATGATCAACGCCATGCCGGTTTCGCGCTGGAGATCGCGCAGCAGATCGAGGATCTGCGCTTGCACGCTGACGTCCAGGGCAGTCGTCGGCTCATCGGCGATCAGGATGTCCGGTTTCAACGCGATCGCCATGGCAATCATCACGCGCTGGCGCTGTCCGCCCGAGAACTGATGCGGATAGAAGTCGACGCGGTTTTGCGGCTCTGGAATGCCGACGCGCCGAAGCAGTTCTATCGTCTTGGCGCGTGCGCCCTTGCCGCTCTCTGCGCCGTGGCTCTCATAGACCTCCTCGATCTGGCGCCCCACCGTGTAGACCGGGTTCAAATAGGCGAGCGGATCCTGAAAGATCATCGCAATCCTGCGGCCGTTGATGCTTCGGCGCGCCTCGGCACCGAGGCCTGACAGTTCGACGCCATCGAAGAGGCAGGAGCCGGCCACGATGTCGCCTGGCGGACAGTCGATGAGATCCATCACCGTGCTGGTGCTGACGCTCTTACCCGAACCGCTTTCGCCGAGGATCACCAGCGTCTCGCCACGGCTGACGTGGAAAGAGACATCGTCGACGGCGCGTATCGGTTCATCGTCCGAAAGAAAATCGACGGTCAGACACTCCACCTTGAGAATGGTCGCGTTGCTCATCGGGCAGCTTTTCGCAATGTCTGAAGGCGCCAGCGTTGCTGCGGATCGGCGACGGTGCGCGCCCAGTTCGAGAGGATGTTGAGCGACAGCGTCGTCAGCATGATTGCAAGGCCCGGCCAGAATGCGATCCACCAGGCGGTGGCGAGATAGCCGCGGCCGTTTGCGACCATTGCGCCCCAGGTGAAGTCGGGTGGCTGAATGCCGAGGCCAAGGAAACTCAGCGCCGATTCCGACAAAATGACGGTCGCGAAATCAATGGCTGAAATCGTCACCAATGTCGGCAGGACCAGGGGGGCGATGTGCCGGATGATGATCCGGGCCGGCTTCGCGCCCATGGCTCGCGCCGCGCTGACGAACATGCGCTCGCGCAACTCCAGCACTTCCGCGCGCGCCGTTCTGAGGTAGATCGGCATGCGCGTCACGGCGAGAACGATCACCAGGTTGGTGATGCTCGGACCCAGCGTGTAGAGAACGATGAGCGCCAGCAGCAGCGAGGGAAAGCTCATGACGACATCGGCGAGGCGCAGGATGAGATGGCTGTACCAGCGCTCCGAATAGCCCGCTATCAGGCCCAGCGTTCCACCGACCAGCATCGACGCGAACACCGCCGCCGCGGCAATGCCGAATGTGTTCTGCGCGCCGACAATCAGCCTGGCCAGGATGGGCCGGCCGAGGGTGTCGGCGCCAAGGACGTAGATCCAGCCACTGGCCAGCGAGAACGGGGCAAGATTGCGCTGGCGCAGGCCCAGCCGCGAAGCGGCATCGCCCACCAGCCACGGGCCGAGGACCGCAGCGAGCACGACGATCACCAGGAAAATGGCGGCGGCGAGCGCAAGCCTGTCGCGCTTCAAATAGGCGAAAAGCACGCGGCCGCTGCCTGGAACGGCCGCCGGCTTGATGTCGGGGGTGATGATCGTCATGGCTCAGTACCGGATGCGCGGATCGAGAACCGCGTAGAGGAGGTCGATCGCGATGTTCAGGATGAAGATGGCGGTTGCCGTCACCAGGATGGTCGACTGGACGACGGCAAAATCGCGCTGCATGATCGAATCGATCATCAGCTTGCCGATGCCGGGCCAGCCGAATATCGACTCCACGACGACGGCGCCGTTGACGAGGCTGGTCGCCAGGTCGCCGGCGACCGTGACGACGGGCAGCAGCGAGTTGCGAAGCGCATGGCCGAAGATGATCTTCTGCCGCGGCAGGCCCTTGGCCCTTGCGGTCTTGATGTATGGAGAGGCAAGCGCCGACAGCATGGTTCCGCGCACGACCTGCACCAGGAGACCGAAAGGGCGAAGCATCAGCACGAAGGTCGGCATGATCCAGTGGACCCAGGTGCCGGTGCCCGATGTCGGCAAAAGCCCGAGCCCCACGGCGAAGACAAGGATGCCGACGATGGCGACCCAGAAATCCGGCGCGCTTGCGCCGGCCAGCGAGACGAGGCTGGCGATACGGTCGAAGATGCTGCCTGGCCACGCGGCCGCCAGCGAGCCGACAAGGATTGCCAAGGCGGTCGACAGCGTGATCGCGACGACGGCCAGCTTCAGCGTTTCCGGGAACGCCTCGAGCGCGACCTGCATCGCCGAGCGGTTCTGGCGCAGCGATTCACCGAAATCCAGCTGCAGCAGATCGCGCAGATATCCCAGAAACTGCCAATGGATCGGCTGATCGAGGCCGTTCAACCGCGCGAACGCGGCCCGAGCTTCTGCAGTCGAGTCCAGAGGCAGGTACAAGGCGGAAGGATCGCCGGTGAGCCGTGTCAGGAAAAAAACCAAGGTCAAAAGACCGATGACCGACAGGATGCTGTGCGACGCCCGGCGTCCAAGATAGATTATCATTTCGGATGCCCTTCGGCGGATATCGACGGAGGCAGCGGGTCAGGGGGCGCAGGGCGACGACCGCCTGGCACCCCCGTATCGCTCAGTCTTTGATGGCGATATTGGCCAGCGGTATTTCGCTGTTGGTGGTGATATCGGGCTTCCATTCCAGCCTGGTGCCAACCCGGGTATAGCCGATCATGTGGAACATCGGGATGTCCGCCACCACTTCGTTGCGGGCCTTGCCGAAGATCGCCTTGAAGCTGTTGGTGCGGGCTTCGCCGGTCGCCGCCAGTGCCTCGTCTATCTGCTTGTCGAATGCCGGATCGGCCAAGGTCGAGTAGCTGCCGCTCGATCGATAGAAGATCGGCACCGTGAAGGCCGCATCGCCCTTGTTGTTGTCATGCATCATCTGCAGAAGATTGGGGCCGCGCTCCGCCGGGAACGGCTTTTGCAGATAGCGCAGCCAGTCGGCGACATCGAGCATGGTCAGCTTCACGTTGAGGCCGGCATCCTGCCACATCGTCATCATCGCCTCCATCGCTTCGGCGCCGTTCGGATAGATGCCGTTTCGCCCGATGAGCTTGATCTCGGTGTCGACCGCGACGCCCGCCGCGCGCGCCTCTTCGATGAGCTTTTTCGCCTCTTCCGGATCATACGACCAAGGCTCGAGCGCATCGTCATGGCCGTTGATCCCGGAGACGACCATCTGCGACGCACGCTTGACGTCGTCGCCGAACAGCTGGGCAAGGCCTTCCCAGTCGATCGCCAGGTTGAGCGCCTTGCGCACGCGCAGGTCGTCGAGCGGCGGCTCGGCGGCATCGATGCGGATGGCGGTGGTTTCGGAGTTCAGGTAGGCGAAATCCGTCTCCGGATTGCTGGCGTCCTGGATGGCAATCGACGGTGTCAGGTCGGCTTCCCCGGTCTCCACCATGGCGGCTCGAATCGAGGATTCGGGTCGCCAGACATAGGTTGCCTTGGTGATCTGCGGCTTGTTGCCCCAATAGCCGTCGAACGCGTCCAGCACCACGGTCTGCGGGGAAAAGGTCGACAGCGTGAACGGGCCGGTGCCGACCGGATCGTTCACCGCCTGGTCGACCGGCGTCTTCGGCGAGACGATCATGACCACGCTCAACAGCGTCGGCATGATGGGCTCGGGCCTGTCCGACTTTATTTCGACGGTCAGCTTGTCGAGCGGCGTCAGCGTCAGTTTGGCATCGCCGAATTTCGCAATGTTGCTGCAGGTAAGCTTGCCGCTGATCATCCTGTTGATGGAGAAGACGACCGCATCCGCATTGAGTTCGGTTCCGTCCTGGAATTTGACGCCTTCGCGCAGCTTGATCCGCCAGGTGGTCGGATCCACGCTGGTCCACTCGGTCGCCAGTTTCGGCTGGGGCTGTCCGCTGTTCGGATCGATGACGGTCAACGATTCAACTACGTTTTGGCTGAGTATCTGGCCGACATTGGTGATGATGGTGCCGCAGGGCTCCAGATTGGCCGGCTGCTCCGGCAGGACGATACGGATCTCCTGCGCCGCTTCCTGTGCGACGGCCGATGGCGCGGCAGCGGTCATCATTGCGACAGCTGCAATCGTATGAATGCTTCTGTTCATGTCTCTCCTCCCTTGTTCTTCCATTTGGGATCTTCCGTTTTGGCTGTCGCACGAGACGATCCTCCTCATCCCGTGCTGCCGACAACTTGCCGATCTCGCGGCGGCTAGGCGGCGATCTTCTCGATCAGTCCGCGCAGCGCGTCTTTCTCCTGCGGCTTCAGATCCGTCAGCGGCGGCCGAAGCGGGCCGGGTGTTCGTCCGATGAGTTCGACGCCTGCCTTGATGATCGACACCGGATAACCTTGCTCGCGATCGCGCAGAGCCGCGAAGGGAAAGAAGAAGCTGTGCAGGATTTCTTCCATTGCAGCGCGATCACCTGTCCGCATCGCCCTGTAGAAGCGCTGTGCCAATTCCGGCACGAAATTGAAGACCGCGGAGGAATAAGTCGTCACGCCGGCGCCGTTGAAGCCCTCGGCAAACAGCTCATGCGTGGGCATGCCACCGATGTAGCAGAGCCGATCGCCGAGCTTTGCAGTGACGTGGCGGACAAGATCTATCTTGCCTGTGCCGTCCTTGAACCCGATGAGGTTTGGGCACGCGTCAGCAAGGCGGGCGACCGTGTCGGCATTGGCGACCGAGTTCGCACGGTTGTAGATGATGACGCCGAGGCCGGTGGACTGGCACACGGCCTTGACATGCCGAAAAATCCCCTCTTGCGAGGCCTCCATCAGATAGTGAGGCAGAAGCAGGAGACCGTCGGCTCCCGCAGCCTCGGCGCGGCGGGCGATTTCCGTGGCGAGCGCCGTGCCGTAACCGCAGCCGGCGATGATCGGCACGTCTCCCGAGGCATCCTTGGCCGCGCGGGTAACGTCGGCGACCTCTTCCGGCGACAGCGAGAAGAATTCACCGGTGCCGCCGGCCGCGAACAGGGCAGCGGCACCGAACCCCGACAGCCATTCGACATGCGCGCGATAGCTTTCGAGATTGAGGCTGAAATCCTCGTTGAAATGCGTGACCGGAAACGACAGCAGCCCTGAAGCGACACGCGACTTGATTTCATCTGGCGACAAAGGAACTCATCCCACAAATTAATATGATGTCACCTAGATTCATATGATGAGTATCCAGACGAGTCAACCGCCGGTGTTGTCCTGATTTGTCGGGCGCCGGACGGTCAGGGCGCGATAGCGCTTTATCCCGGTCACCAAATGGCGGCGCATCGCCTCACGCGCCTTTTCCGGGTCGCGGGCGAGGATCGCATCGGCGATTTCCCTGTGCTCCTGCAGAATCGGATGGTCGCGATTGGGCAAGGGGTCGACGCCGCCCATCATCGTCTTGAACTTCACCCGCGGGATCATCCGCCGGCCGACATGTTCGAGGAAGGCCTTGAACCTGGCGTTGTTGGTTGCGGCGGCGATCGCCATGTGGAACTGGAAGTCGGCATCGTCCGTGGGTTGCCCTTGCGCCATGAGGTCGGCGAACCTTTCGACCTGGGCCTCGATTTCGGCCTCTTGCGCCGGCGAACTGCGGGCGGCGGCAAGGCCGGCGGCCTCGACTTCGATGCCGATGCGCAGCTCGAGCTCTTCGATGATGTCCGAGATCTTGTTGGTTTCGTCGGTGAACAGCTTCAATCCCTCGTCGACGGGTT
The DNA here is from genome assembly GCF_055811335.1 of Mesorhizobium sp. WSM4847. Taxonomy (NCBI): domain Bacteria; kingdom Pseudomonadati; phylum Pseudomonadota; class Alphaproteobacteria; order Hyphomicrobiales; family Phyllobacteriaceae; genus Mesorhizobium; species Mesorhizobium sp. WSM4847. Next base: position 97,594 of record NZ_JBVVPY010000006.1, read on the forward strand.
TCGGGCCGAGAACGAAGACGCCGGCGCCCTGCCGCGATTCCACCAGCCCATCGGCACGAAGCGCGGCAATGGCCTCCCGGACCACGGTGCGGCTGAACCCGAACCGGTCGATCAGCGCTGGTTCTGTCGGCAATTTATCGCCAGGCGCATAAAAGCCGGCTTCGATCTGGTCGCGCAGCGCATCGGCAACTTGAGAGACGAACGACCGCCGGGACGTTCGATGTTCGGCCTGCTGCATGGGTCCTCCCAACTTTGCCGGATCCTGAGGATCCATACTCCCAGTGCGGGCCAAAAGCGAGGTCATCATATGAAAATTCGTCGTCCGATGTCGAATATCTTAAGGTCATCGTATGGCTTCTGTGTTCAGCGTCGGCCATCAGATCGCCCGTCGTGCTGGGCACGGCGATCAGTGAAATCCACGCAGTGGCAGCTTTCAGGCTGCAGCCGGCAGGTGATCGCGGACCCACCTGACGATCTGTCCCGCCGTCATTGCGCCGGATGTGCGCGCAACCTCCTGTCCGCCATGGAAGAGGATCATGGTCGGGATGCCGCGGATGCCGAGCCTGGCTGCAACGGCCTGCTCATTGTCGGAATTGAGCTTGATCAGGCGAACATGCGGCTCCAGTTCGTTGGCTGCCGCTTCATAGGCCGGCGCCATCATCTTGCACGGACCGCACCATGGTGCCCAGATGTCGACGACGACGGGGAGGCTGCTTCGCGTGACCTGGCGATCGAAACTCTGTGCATCGACGTCTGCCGGGTGACCCGAGAACAGCCTGGAGCCGCACTTTCCGCATTTCGCGTCCCCGGCATCGCGTGCCGGCGGCAGGCGATTGACCCCGCCGCATTTGCCGCAAACCACCAGTTTTTCCTGCGTCATGCCCATTTACCCGTCTTTATGCGCGTCGATCGTCGCCGTCACGATGCGGTCTTGAGTGGAGGATTCTGCGCAAAAGCGACCGCGTCCGAAACCTTGGCCAATTCTGCGGCGATATCGGCGAGCTTTCGATCGGCGTCGACCTTGCGCCAGTTGGACGGGGTAGCCTTTCGCTGCAATTGCCGCGACAAGATATCGACTGTGGCGTCAGAAGGACCGCCACTGCGCTCGCTCACCCGCTGCCAAAGAACGAGCGGATCCGCCTCCAGCCAGAATCCGGCGAAAGCAACGTCTCTGCCGTTTGCAGCTTTCTCGATGCGGTTGCGATTGGCCGGCCGGTCAAAGACGGCATCGGCGACCACCGAACCGCCTTCGGCAAGGATCAAGTCGGCGCGCCATGCCATTTCGCGGTAGACGCGGTCCGACACATCAGGTCGATAAGCCCTGTCCGGCAGCTTCGTCTCGGCTGGCACCCCATGCAGGGCTTTGCGGATGCGGTCGCTTTCGACAATGCGTGCGCCGGGCGGCGCGCCAACATGTGCGGCGAGTGCCTCGGCAACGGCCGTCTTGCCGGAACCGCTCAAGCCGCCGATGGCGATCAGCCGAGGCGGCTTTTCCTGGAGAAGTGTTCGGGCAAGCTCGAAATAGGATCTGGCCTCGGCAAGCAGGCCGCCGGGCATGTCACCGCCTTCCTCGATCTGGGTTGCGGTGACATGCGCGCGCACCGCAGCCCGCACTGCCATGAAAAAAGGCAGGAGGATGAAGCCGTCCTCGTCGTCTGCTTCGTCGAGATAGCGGTTCATCACCAGGTTGGCGAGTTCCGGAAAGCCGCGATGCCAGAGGTCCATCAGCAGGAAAGCCAGGTCGTAAAGCACGTCGATGCTGGCGATCTGGTCGTTGAATTCGATGCAATCGAAGAGGCGGGGCTCTCCGTCGAAGAGACAGATGTTGCGCAGATGCAGGTCGCCGTGGCATCGCCGGATCTTGCCTGCCGCCTCCCGCCGGTCGAGCAACTCGCAATGACGGGCGAGGGCGGTGCGAAACATCCCGGTGAATGGCTTTATCTCGGCTTGCTCGAAAACATGGTTGGTGGCAAAGCCGGCTTCGTTGATGGCGAGCACGCCTGCCAGGTTCGAGGATCCGCTGCCCTTGTGGACCTCCGGCGCGCCGCGATGATAGCGCACGATCATGCGCGCGACATCCGTCATCAGCGCAGGCGTCAGTTCGCCACCGACTGCCATTCCGTCGAGCAGCTTCGACTGATCGAAGCGGACCATTTCGATCGCCGCATCGACCAGTTTGCCGCTTCCGTCGAAGGCCAGCTCGCCGCCGGCCTCGCGGGTGACGCGCCGCACCCCCAGATAGAGGCCGGGGGCAGTCCTGGAGTTGAGATCGACCTCCTTCTCGCAAGCGGCGAGCCGCAGCGCCGGGGTCGAGAAGTCGACATAGGGCAGCTTGACCGCTCGCTTGATCTTGTAGGCGCGCTGGCCAACCAGGAATATCCGCGAGATATGGGTCTCGATCGCCTCGACCGGTCCGCTCTCGCCATATGCGGCAGGGTCCATCAACATCGCGGCCACGGATTGCTGATCCTCGACGATCATCGGATGCCTCTTTGTTTTGTACCCAACCTGGGGAAGCCAGCGAGCGTGGTCGCTGAAATTCCACGCCATCAGGCCCTTGCTGCCACAGCGCCTGGATATAACCAGCCAGGTCACGAATGCGTTCCGTGATGCTGCTGCTCCGGTGTTCGGGGCGTATTCTTGGCGTCCTCCAGCGGCCTGAAACCTGTTGGCGTCGGCACGTGGGCATGTTGATACGGATCAAATGATGACCGGCGGCGTTCTTGACTCAGCGCTAGCAGCGCGCCGAGCCGTCTCGCTGTTGTTGCAACGACGATTGGGCTTTGGGGCAAAATCGGGAGCAGCCGCCATGGCTTTCAGGACGATACTTGCCGTTACGGGACCGCACGAGGGAGACGGTGATCTCAAGCCTGCCGCCGACCTGTGCAACGAGATCGGCGCCTATTTTGCTGTTCTGGTCGTTGCCGTAGCTGCGCCGCCACCAGTCGGGGAGTATGCCGCGGTCGTTTCAGAAGCCTGGCTCGACGAGCGTCGGGCCGTCGAGGATCTGTTGAAGAAGCGGACTGCTGACCTGTCGGCTTTTCTCGCCGGCAGCGTGCTTTCGGCCGATGTCTCCAGCGAATATCCGGAAGCCGGCTGGGCCGACGACACCATCAACCGCCGTGCCCGCTATGCCGACATTACGGTCATTGGACCGGAGCTGCTCGCCAACGAAACGCTGAAAAGCAAAGCGATCGAAGGCGCATTGTTTTCTTCGGGAAAGCCCTTGCTGCTAATCCCCGCGGGGGCGCAGCCGACCCTGAAGCCGAAACGCGTGCTGATTGCATGGGACGCCCGTCTGGAGGCATCGCGTGCCGTCCGCGAATCCCTCGGCCTGCTGCCAGGCGCCGATGAGGTGCACCTCGTCATGGTCGATCCGGTGGAGGACGAGTACCGCCACGGGGCCGAACCCGGAGCCGACGTCGCCGCCTATCTCGCGCGGCATGGCGTGAATGTCACAGTCGACCGGCTGCCCAGCCTGGACCATTCAGTCGTCGACGTGCTTCGCCGGCACGCGCTCGACATCGCCGCCGACCTGATGGTGATGGGCGCTTACGGTCATTCCCGGCTGCGCGAGCGCATCTTCGGTGGCGTCACCGTCTCGATGCTTGAAGACCCGTCGATGCCGATCCTTATGGCGCGTTAGCCGCCGGCGCCCGTCATTGGCATCCCTTTTAAGTCCCAAGGGACACTCTTGCCGCCCATCTAGCCGTCTCATCGGTATCGGCGGAGCCGCGAATCTGTGGTAAGCCGCCGCTCAACCAACCAAAGGACGACACCTGTGAGCGAACCGACCGTGGCCGAGGCGACCGAAAGTATCTATGCCTCCCTCCGGGCGGACAATGCCGACATCGACGCGCATATCGCGACGCTTAAGGCGGCGATGACACGAGAAGGGATAAAACAGGCGGTGTTCGATCCGACCAGGCTTGCGCAGAACAACCGTTCGGGCCGCAAGCTGATGCAGGCTTATTTTCGGCAGCGCGGCGTGAGCGTGAGGTTTTCGGCCTCGTAGGGCGCACGCTGAGGCGCCACGGCCCGCCGGCAACCATTGTGGTCCAGGATCCGCCGGGGGGCTCAGGCAAGTCCGCTTTTGGCTTCTACCTTCTGTAGCCCGACTTTTGGCTTCCGACCCGCCCGACGTCAAAGTATGTGGGAAATCGGCCGCCAAATGGTCAATTCAATCACTTGCGCCGGCTGCCGAGTACATCTGTGACCGATTCGCCGCCTCTGGCCTACGGATTTGACCGGCTCGATCGCATGAATCTGCCGCTTTAAGCGCTTCAGCGCGGTAAGCCTTGTCTAACGCTCCGATCCGTCGAACCGACGCGAAGAACCGTGGATAGTCGCCCGAACACAAATCGAGCAAGCGGAGAAACGTCGCCACCTGATCGCCGTAGACGGAAGTCGCCGCGAGCTTCGCGTTGTTAATCGGAGCATTGAACCAGACATCGTATCCCCGGTATCCACGCCAGCGACTGTCGCGCATCTCTCGGTAGCGCATCCGCAGCCGTTCGATCGCGGCCATCTTCGCGGCCCGCTTCTGCTCAGAGGTAGCGCTGCCGTCATAGACATGGCTTAGCTCGTCCCGGGTCTGCGACACCAGCGCAAGAAATTGAGCTCTGCGCCTCCGGTCGGCTTTGTAACGGCGCAACTCGGCGGTATCACCAGCCGCGCGCAGCCATTTTCTCACGCCGGTTGTTTCGACGGCGACAGCGAACGCCTCGTTGAATGCGGAATCGTCCTTCACATAGACGCGTTGGTGGGCCAACTCGTGGAAAACTAGCCCTGCAAGATACGTTTCATCTTGGCTGAGCATCGTGCTTAGCAGCGGGTCACTTGACCAGCCAAGCGTGGAATATGCAGTGATGCCCGTCACATAGACGTCCAGGCCCTGTCTCTGAAGTTCGACAGCGGTTTCAATCGCAGACCTTTTGGAGAAGTATCCTCGGTACGGAACGCATCCGAACACCGGAAAGCACCATGTTCGTGGCGTCAGCGAGAATTCCGGCGCGGCGAAGATGGCCCATGTCACCGCGTCCCGACCAACGTTGACATAGCTGCGGTAGCTATCGTTGTCCGGCAGCGCTAGTTCATCTATCGCAAACTGTCGGATGGCGCTCGCCGATTCCATTCGAGCGCGCAATGTCCCAGGGATCGAAGGATCGTCGATCAGCTCTTCGACATCCTGGCGCGCCGCCATGATCTCCACGTGACCCTTCAAGGATTGTGCATAGTAGGAAATGCTCGTGCAACCTGCCAGGCCGGACATCACGATCGTCGCAGCAACCGAACGAAAAAATGCACGCATCACGGTTGCCCACGGCATTTGCTCACACGTCCGGATAGGGCAAACGTCGCAACTACGCCCGGTCCCAAACAGTGGCTCCAATTTGGTTGATGTCCTGGGATGAGGTTTAGGTTAGACGTTCGTCTTCGGCAAGATTGTCACAATGTGGTCATTCGCTGCCAAATTGCCGAATGTCCGCTATAAGCCGGACACGGCGGCATGCGAACTATCCGCCTAGCAGGTCTTTTTGTCCTGAAGCTTCCGGTCGCATACGGCCCAACGCTTGGTCCGCAATGCGCCTAATCTCTGTCGTAGGGGTAAACTTTGCCTTCGCCTGGAAGCGGACAACGCGGCAGACCTAGACGGGGTCGCGTTTGCGGCTCGAAGCCGTCATCCGAGTCTTCGCTCAGTTTATGGGCCCCGACCCGTGTTCCGCCTTTCGCAGCAGGCCCTCGAGGCGAGCCGCCCATTCCCTGTTCCCATCTCTGAACGGACCAAGCGCGTCGCCTGCAGGCTCCGGGAGATCGCTTGCAGCGACGGCGAGGCGGCGAGCCTCCTGATTATGTCCCGCGGCTGCTTGGCAGCATGCCTGAATGCGGAGGAGCGCCGGCCAATCAGGCCGCGCCTTAAGCGCCGCGCGTCCCGAGTTGAGCGCGCCCTCGACGTCGCCCGAAAAGAACAGCGCAAGCATCAAGAGGCTAAACCAGACCGCATTCTGGGGATCGTGGGGGTTGAGTTCGAGGCCGCGAGCCAACGGCTTTCGCGCACCGGCCGCATCGCCCACGAAAAGACGGGCCATACCGAGGACGAGATACCCCAAGGCAAAGCTCGGACCGAGTTCGATGGACCGTTCCGCTGCGAGGATCGCATGTTCGGCCCTGCCTGTGTAGGCTGACACAATCGCCAACGCATAGTGGGCATAGGGATTTCGAGCATCGAGATATATCGCCCGCAGGGCCGCATCGAGTCCTTCCTTCCCGTCTGCGGCGAGATTTTCCGTCCAACCATAGGCGATGAGGCCTGCGTTGACCCGCGCCAGCCAAATCTGCGCCTCGGGAAGCATGGGATCGAGTTCCGTTGCCCCTCGGAAGAATTGTCGTGCGAGACTGTGCGTCGGCTGCGTGACCTTGTGAAAGTTGAATGTGCCTTGCCGTACGAGATCCCAGGCGGTCACGTTGCCGGTGTGCGGAGCAACCTGAAGTCCATGGCGCAACAGCAACTCGGGCTCGACCGCCGCTGCGATCCGCTCGGCGATGGCGTCCTGCACAGCAAATACCTCGGCCACCGGAAGATCGTAATGTTCGGACCAGATGGTGGCGCCCTTCATTGCGTCCGCGAGGTGCACCGATATCCGCATCCGATCGCCGGCGCGCCGGATGGCTCCATCGACAAGAAAATCGACGCCAAGGTCGCGCGCGATAGACTTCGGGTCCTTCGAGACATTCCCCCTTGCGAAACTCGCCCCGCGCGACGCGACGCGGAACCATCGGAACCGAGCGAGTGCCATGATCAGATCGTCGGCGATACCGTCGGCCAGATACTGTCTCTCTGCACCGCCGCCGAGATTCTCGAAAGGCAGTACTGCAATAGCGGAGCTGGATCTCGCCTCTGAACGCCCTTCGCTACCGAGTCCGGCGGACCGGCTCTCTACCGGACCGGAAAATCTGTATCCGACCCGTGGGACCGTGACGATCCAGTCGCCGCCGTCTGATGCCGGGCCAAGCAGCTTGCGAAGGGCAGCAATCTGAACGGAAAGATTACTCTCCTCGACAGCGAGCCCAGGCCAAACGGCATCCATCAGCGCCGACTTGGTGATGACACGCCCATCTGCCGCGAGCAGAGCGGCAAGCAACGAAGCGCCGCGGGTGCCGATGGAGACATGCCGATTCTCACGGTGAAGGCATCCGTCCTCGATAATGAACTCAAAGGGGCCGAATACAAGGTGCTGGGCGCTCATATTGGGAATGATACGCCCGATTTTTGCAGTTTTTCGGAATTTTTCGGCGTCGTTTCAGGACTTGTGCCGACTCCGCGCGCAGATTCAGCTCCATGCAGCAGTTGAGGTGGTGAGAGCGATGAAGAACGAAACAATGCAACCGAAAAATGCTTCTTCGTTATCCGCGAAAATCGCACGCGGGAGTGACAGCTATATCGCCGAGCAAGGATCTGTCTATCGCTCGGGAGTGTCGGCGGAGAGCGTCGGATCTAGCATGCTGTGGCTCGGAACAATCTCGCTACCTGCAGGGCGACGAACCAGCGCCCATCGCCATCAGGGGCACGAGACAGCCCTTCTTATGACCGCAGGCAAAGAGATCGAGATCTGGTCGGGGGCCGCGCTCGAACGGTGCGATATGGTCCTTCCCGGCGACTACCTTTTCATTCCGGCCGGCGTTCCGCACGTGGCCGTCAATCGCAGCACGGAAAATGCCGAGTTCCTCGGTGCCCGCAACGACCCCGCAGCAAACGAGAGCGTCGTGCTGATGCCGGAGCTCGACGACATCGTACCCTAATCGGGCCGGGAGGTGCTCTATGACCATCATCGAACAACGTCTAGCTGCTATGGGCCTGGAACTGCCCGAGCCTCTGAAAGTTCGCGAGGGGCTGCATATGCCTTTCGCCTGGGTCCGGGTGCGCGGCAGCCGCGCCTACATCTCGGGTCACGTCGCGTGTAACCGGGATGGAACATTGGCAAGACCCCTCGGCAAGGTCGGGACCGAGGTTTCGCCAGAACAGGGTTACGCATCTGCGCGGCTCGTTGCCCTAGCCCATCTCGCGAGCCTCAAGCGGGCCGTCGGAAACCTCGATCGGGTTACTGCTTGGCTGCGCGTCTTCGCCATGGTGAATGTTGCTCCGGGTTTCAATGAGACACCACTGGTCACAAACGGCTATTCCGATTTGATACTGCGCCTATACGGGCCTGACGCTGGCGCCCACGCCCGCTCGTCCATCGGCATGGCCATCCCTTTGAATGCGCCCGTAAACTGCGAAGCCGAAGTGGAAATTGACGGGTGACCGCGTGCGGTTACAAGCTTTTAGAGTCCCTCTGATTGGGCCGATACCTGTGACCCCAGACGCAACCGCTTCCGACTCTCCACAACAGACGCCGGCGCAATCCTAGTATCGGCATTTATCCCATGTCCCGCGCAGCGGAACGGCAACTTCTCGACATCGCATTCCCGAAAGCTGACGGACGCCTCTCGGCCCCAAAATGACCATGAACGGCCGAGGTTTGGTGGAAAACGGAACGTCCGCTGTCGGCGCACCCTCCAGCAAATTTCCACCACATCCCAGAACTAACGGTCGCTTCATCGGGATTGGCTGATAGTTTCGGCACGTCTTGGCATGACATGACTGCGGGAGGATGCCCCCTTGAGAATGAGATATCTGCTAGCAGCCTCACTCGTTGTGGCGATCGTCCTGACGCTCAGATGGGAATGGCTGGAGCCCCATCACTTCGAGGATGACGTCATGCGAGCCGCGCTGGCGGAGGAAGTTCGCCGGGACGACACCCGTTGCCCGCTCAGCAGCAAAGCTGTGGAGCAGGCTCGGCCATGGGTTCTTGCAGCCTGCGCGGCAGGCGGGCTCGGCTGGCATGAGGCAGCGGCGAAATATGGCGACGATGCAGCCAGAGTGCTCCTCGTCTATGGCGAGGATGCGGATTTCGTGGAGGTTTTCGACCGTCTCGGCCATCCGGTCGTGCCGGTGATTGCTTACTTCGTGAAGAATGGATCGTCGCAGTACTTGTTGCAGGAAACCATCGGTCAGGGCCTCTCGAGCCTGTGGGACGACCGGCAGGTGGGATTCGGCCTCGCCGAGATTTCGCCGGAGCAATATGGGCTTATTGCCATTCGCGAGCTCAAGGATCGCGGGCATGAGATGCTGTCGGAGTTCGAGATCGTTGACGGAACAGCAGTCCGCAGACAGCTCACCCGCACGCTGCTTGGTGCGAAGAACATAGTCCTGGGCGGCGTTTCCGACCTGGAAGGGGTGATCACCCGCGGCGAGCGGCTTCCGACCTGGGACGAGATGGGTTGGGCGGCCTTCGATGCGGCAATCGTCGTCGGGGGCATGGGCGCCGCAGCCAAGGCATTGCGGGTTGCGAGGGCACCGGTGGCCGCAGCTGGTCGCGGAACTGTGCGGATCTCACATCTGAGGGCTGCAGGCAAAGGTGCGTTCCAATCGCTTTCCGCCGTCGGTACCGCAGCCGGTGTCGCCGCCGTCGTCGCACTTCCCTATGTGGCGATCACGCGACCTCACCTTCTGACAAACGCGGCCGGTTGGATAGCCGAACAAGCAGGTCTCCCGGCCTGGCTCGGCGCCTTTGCGGCCTACCTTATACTCTGTCTTGTCCTGGCTTCTCTGCTGAGGATGGTTCTGGCGCCGCTGGCCTGGACGCTGCGAACGCTGGGCAAGATCGTTGGACGATTCGCCGGTGCCGGCGGTGTCCGATCCGCCTAAGTCCCGGGCACAGCGCCAATGGTGCGCGAAGCAGACATAGTTTAGATGGCGCGGCCTCAGATTCTGCAAAATCGCGAGTGGGTATGTGCCGGAACAGCCGACCTGGGGTTGGCGGGTGAAATGGCAGCAATAGCGTGTCGCAGTTAAATAGTTATGCGTCTGCCAGCTCCATCGAGCGGCCTAGATGCTTTTCCATCTTTTCAGTGGGGATATCTGTGGGGCAGGCAGAATTCGGGATGCCTAACCCATTGTTTTTTCTGGTCGGAGTGGCAGGATTTGAACCTGCGACCCCATCGTCCCGAACGATGTGCGCTACCAGGCTGCGCTACACTCCGTGACCAGACCGCGGGCTTATAGCCGCCGTACTTCGTTCCTGCAAGCACCAATGGCAGCGCTTCTGTCGCATTTCTTGCCGTTTCGCTCTAACGTCATACAGGTTTCAGTTCCCTGCGGGATAAACACCGCTTAACGGCTCGTGTTATAGGCATGGCCACCTGCGTTGAAACCACTCTGAATCCAGCCGCTTGGAGTTGCTGTCTTGTCCCTGAAGATCGTTAGTGAAGCCCTTCCCAACACCTTCGAGTTTGAAACCTCGGCGCTGATCAAGGCGTCCGGCTTTCGTGAGTATGATGCGCGCTGGTGGTTCGGCCATCCGGGCTCTGCCGAGCCGCCGGAGCTCAACCTGATCGGTGTCCAGGCGCTTGGCATGGGGCTCGGCACGCTGATCCGGCGCCTGGGCGCCGGACCAGATATCGTGACCGGGCATGATTTCCGCTCCTATTCGCTGGCGATCAAGCTGGCGCTGGTTTCCGGGCTGATGGCCGCCGGCGCGCGGGTTAGGGATATCGGGTTGGCGCTATCGCCGATGGCTTATTTCGCCCAGTTCGCGCTCGACACGCCGTCTGTCGCCATGGTCACCGCCTCGCACAACGAGAACGGCTGGAGCGGCGTCAAGATGGGGGCGGCGCGTCCGCTGACTTTCGGTCCGGAGGAAATGAGCGCATTGAAGGCGATCGTGCTTGCCGGCGACTTCGACCTGGTCGGCGGCGGCTCCTATGACTTCGTTGCGGATTTCCGCAAGATCTATCTCGACGACCTGACCCGCGACAAGCGCATAGCGAGAAAGCTCAAGGTGGTCGCCGCCTGCGGCAACGGCACTGCCGGCGCTTTTGCACCTGAAGCGCTGGAACGGATCGGCTGCGAGGTGATCCCGCTCGATGTCGAGCTCGATCATAGGTTTCCGAATTACAACCCCAATCCCGAAGACATGAAGATGCTGCACGCGATCCGCGACAAGGTGCTGGAGACAGGAGCAGATGTCGGGCTTGGCTTCGACGGCGATGGCGACCGCTGCGGCGTGGTCGACAATGAAGGCAACGAGATCTTCGCCGACAAGGTCGGCGTCATGCTCGCGCGCGACATTGCGCGCCTGCATCCAGGCTCGACCTTCGTCGTCGACGTCAAGTCGACCGGATTGTTCAATACCGACGCCGCGCTGCGCGCCGATGGCGCCGTCACCGATTATTGGAAGACCGGCCACTCCTATATAAAGCGGCGCGTGGCCGAGCTTGGCGCCATCGCCGGTTTCGAGAAATCCGGTCATTTCTTCTTCAACCCGCCGATCGGGCGCGGCTATGATGATGGTCTGATCACAGCCATCGCCATCTGCGAGATGCTGGATCGCAGCCCGACAAGCAGCATGGCCGATCTCTATCGCGACCTGCCGCTGACTTTCGGCACGCCGACCATGTCGCCGCACTGCGCCGACGAGCTGAAATATGGCGTGGTCGAGCGGGTCGTTTCCGACTTTCAAGCCATGAAGCATGACGGCGCCATCTTCGCCGGCCAGAAGATCGCCGAGCTGATCACCGTCAATGGCGTTCGCGTCGTTGCCGAGGACGGCACCTGGGGCCTGGTGCGGGCGTCGTCGAACAAGCCGGAGCTTGTCGTCGTGGTGGAGAGCCCGGTGTCGTCCGAACGGCGCCGGCAGATGTTCGAAGCCGTCGATGCGGTGCTGCGCCGCAGCCCCGAAGTCGGCGCCTACAACCAGACGTTCTAAGTTCTCTGGCTAAGGTCTCCGGACGGCGGCGCGGTGAGCCTCAATAGGGGCTCGCGACGTCGCCGGCCTCGACATAGACCGACTTCAACTGCGAATAGAGTGCCAACGCGGCAAGCGAGTTTTCTCGCCCGATTCCTGACTGCTTGAAGCCGCCGAAGGGAATTTCGACCGGCGTTAGGTTGTAGGCGTTGATCCAGCAGGTGCCGGCCTGCAGCTCGGCGATGACGCGGTGGGCGCGCGGCAGGTCGCGCGTGAACACGCCGGCGGCAAGGCCGAATTCGGTATCGTTGGCGCGGTCGATCACCTCGTCCTCACCGTCGAATTTCAGCACGCTCATGACAGGCCCGAAAATCTCCTCGCGCGCGATGCGCATCGTGTCGGTGACGCCGGTGAAGACCGTCGGCTCGACGAAGAAGCCGCCTTGGAAACCTTGCAGCGAAGGTACATTGCCGCCGCAGGCGAGCACAGCGCCATCTTGCTTGCCGGCCTCGATATAGCCGATGACCTTTTCATGCTGCGCCTTGGAGACCAGCGGCCCCATCTGCGTTTCCTGGTCAAGCGGATCGCCGATACGGATTTTCTTGGTCCGCTCGACCAGCCGTTCGACGAAACGGTCGTGGATGCCCTTCTGCACGAACACCCGCGTGCCGTTGGAGCAGATCTGGCCGGCCGAATAGAAATTGCCGAGCATGGCGCCGCCGATGGCATTTTCGAGATCGGCATCGTCGAAGACGATCAGCGGCGACTTGCCGCCAAGCTCCATGGTGGCATGCTTCATCTTCGAGCCGGCGAGCGACAGCACCTTGCGGCCGGTCGGCACCGAGCCGGTCACCGAAACCTTGGCGACGACATCGTGGCCGACGAGGCCGGCGCCGACATCGCCATAGCCCTGCACGACGTTGAACAGCCCATCGGGCAGGCCGGCCTCGGTGTAGATTTCGGCGAGCGCCAGCGCCGACAGCGGCGTGTTCTCCGACGGCTTGAACACCATGGCGTTGCCCATGGCGAGTGCCGGCGCCGATTTCCAGCCGGCGATCTGGATCGGGTAGTTCCAGGCGCCGATGCCGACGCAGACGCCCAGCGCCTCGCGCCTTGTATAGGCAAAGGCGCCGCCGAGATCGACGGACTCGCCATTATAGGCAGCGACCGCGCCGCCGAAATATTCGAGGCAGTCGGCTGCCGATGGCGCGTCCGCCACCAGCGTCTCCTGGATCGCCTTTCCGGTATCCAGCGTCTCGATGCGCGCCAGGTCGGCGTTGCGCACGCGCAATATGTCGGCGGCGCGGCGCAGGATGCGCCCGCGCTCGACCGGCTTCAGCCGCGCCCAGGCCGGTTGTGCTGCACGCGCTGCTTCGATCGCCAGTTCCAGCACGTTCGGCGTCGCCGAACGCAGCATCGCGATGGTCTCGCCGGTTGCCGGATAGATGACCGGCAGCGGCGCACCTTGCTCATCGTCGATGTAGCGTCCGTTGACATAGTGCGATGCCTTTGGCTGGGCGCGCATGGGACCTTCTCCAAATTGTCTTTCGATGCGACCGGCGGGCAGACACCGCCGGATCATCGCTTATCGCATCGGCCCGAAAATCGGAATCGATTTTCGGAAAGCACGATGCGAGGACTAAAAAGCGATAGAGCGCTTGTGCGTCCGAATGGACGAACGTCGTTCTATCGATCCGACACCTGCCAGCGCGGATTGATCCATGGTTCCTGGTTGGACGGCGCCAGCGGCGTGCGGCCGAGAATGTGGTCGGCGGCCTTTTCGCCGGTCATGATTGAGGGCGCGTTGAGATTGCCGTTGGTGACGCGCGGGAAGATCGAAGAATCGGCGATCCGCAGCCCGTCGACGCCGATGACACGGCATTGCGGATCGACGACGCTCATCGGATCATCCTTGCGGCCCATCTTGCAAGTGCCGCAAGGGTGGTAGGCGCTTTCGGCGTGATCGCGGATGAAGGCATCGAGATCGTCGTCCGACTGCACGTGCGAGCCCGGCGAGATCTCCTTGCCGCGATAGGCATCGAAGGCCGACTGGCCGAAGATCTCGCGCGTCAGCCGGATGCAGTGGCGGAACTCGATCCAGTCGTCCGGATGCGACATGTAGTTGAAACGGATCACCGGCTTCGAGCCGGGATCGGGCGAGCGCAGCGTGACGGAACCGCGCGACTTCGATCGCATCGGCCCGACATGCGCCTGGAAACCATGCGCTTTCGCCGCCGCCTTGCCGTCATAGCGGACCGCCGCCGGGATGAAATGATACTGGATGTCGGGATAGTCGACGCCGGCGCGCGAGCGCACGAAGGCGGCCGCCTCGAAATGGTTGGTTGCGCCGAGGCCCGATTTGAAGAACAGCCATTGCGCGCCGATCAGCGCCTTGGAGAACGGGTTCAGCACCGAATTCAGCGTGATCGGCTGCGTCGATTCCTGCTGGATGTAGAGTTCCATATGGTCCTGCAGGTTGCGGCCGACGCCGGGCCGGTCGGCGATCACCGGAATGCCGTATTCCCTCAGATGTTGGGCCGGGCCGATGCCGGACAGCATCAGGATCTTGGGCGAATTGATCGAGGAGGCGGCAACGATCACTTCACGTCGCGCCTTGATCACCTGAATCCGTCTGCGCACTTCGATCTCAACACCGGTGGCGCGTTGATTCTCGATGATCACCCGTCGGGCGAAGCCCTTGACCAGGCTTACATTTTTCCGCCTCAGCGCCGGCCTGAGATAGGCACTCGCCGCCGACCAGCGGCGGCCGCCGCGAATGGTCTGCTCCATCGGACCAAAGCCTTCCTGCTTCGCGCCGTTGTAGTCGTCGGTCAGCTCGAAGCCGGCCTGACGGCCTGCCTCGACGAAGGCGCCGTAGAGTGGATTCGTCCTTGAGCCGCGCTGCACGGTCAGCGGGCCGCCGTGGCCGCGCCAGCCATTCTCGCCGCCGTTGGCGTCCTCCATGCGCTTGAAGTAGGGGAGCACGTCGGCAAACCCCCAGCCAGCCGCGCCCTGTTCGGCCCAATGGTCGAAATCGCGGGCATGACCGCGTACATAGACCATGCCGTTGATCGAGGACGAGCCGCCGATGACCTTGCCACGCGGCGTCGCCAGCACACGGCCGCCGAGATGCGGCTCCGGCTCGCTGGCAAAACCCCAGTCGTAGAGGCTCATATTGAGCGGGATCGACAGCGCCGACGGCATCTGGATCAGCGGCCCGATGTCGCTGCCGCCAAATTCGATGACGATCACCGAATATTTGCCATCCTCCGACAGCCGGTAGGCCATGGCCGAGCCGGCCGAGCCGGCGCCGATGATGACGAAATCCGCCTCAAGCATGGTTCATATGCGCCCATCGTTCATATGCGTCATGAAATCGGCGAGCGAGACATTGCCGCCGGTTGCCACCACGAGCACGCTCTTGCCGCTCACATCCACCTTGCCGCCGAGCAGCGCCGCCAGCGATGCAGCGCCCGAAGGTTCCAGCACCAGCTTCAACCGTTCGAAGGCGACGCGCATCGCGCCGCGCACCGATTGATCGTCGACGGTGATGCCGCGAACGCCCGCGGTCCTGACCGCCGCGAACGGCGCGTCGCCGGGCCTGCGCGCCATCAGCCCGTCGCATATCGATTTCGGCCCGATCGGCATGGTTTCGATGACGCCATGCGCCAGCGACGCGCCCATTCCGTCGAAACCTTCCGGCTCGACGCCAATGATCTCGGTCGCCGGCGACAGATAGTGGAAAGCCAGCGAAACGCCGCCGATCAGCCCGCCGCCGCCGACCGCGCAGAACAGCAGATCGGCGCTGGCATTCCTGGCATCGAGTTGCTCGAGTGCCTCCAGCCCGGCACCAGCCTGGCCGGCGACGATCTCGGGGTCATCGAACGGATGCAGCAGCGCCAGCCCCTCGGTCTCGGCGATCTCTCGCGCCGTGGCGGCGGCAACCTCCTCACGCGCGCGCTCGCCATGGTCGGTCAGCACCACGCGCGCGCCATAGCCGGTCGTTGCGTCGCGCTTGGCGGCCGGCGCGTCGATCGGCATGACGATGGTCACTGGAATGCCCAGCGCCTGGCCGGCGGCGGCCAGCCCTTGCGCAAAATTGCCGGAGGAATAGGCGACGACGCCCTTCCTGGCTTCATCGGGCGAAAGCCGCTTCAGCCGCCAATAGGCGCCGCGCACCTTGAAGGAACCCGCCCATTGCAGCGACTCCGGCTTGACGAAGACGCGCAAGGCGCCGGTCTCTCTGGCCAAGGCCGCCGATCCCAGCAGCGGCGTGATCTGCGTCGCCTTGGCGGTGACGGCATAGGCCTGTTTGAGGTGATCGAGGGAGGGGACCTGGGTTGTCATCATTCGCCTCGTGGAAAGCGCTTCTGCTCTTCGAGCAGGTCGAGGTTCATGTGGTTGCGCATGTAACGTTCCGAGGCCTTCTGCAGCGGCTGGAATTCCCAGGGGTAATGCGTGCCGTTGCGCAGCGCCGGATAGACCACCCAGCGGCGCGCCTGGCTGGCGCGTACGGCGGCATCGAAGGCAGCCATGTCCCAGCGCGCCCGGACCTTATCGGTGAAAGAAGCCACCAAAGCCGCGTGCGCCGGGTCGGCGGCGAGGTTGGTCAATTCCCGCGGATCCGATTCAAGATCAAACAGTTGCGGCGGATCGATCTCGCAATGGATGAATTTGTAACGGCCCTCGCGGATCGCCACCATCGGTGCGTTGGAGCCTTCGGCCGCATATTCCATCAGCACAGGTTCAGTGCGCGTCTTGCCGTCGAGCAGCGGCAGCAGCGACTGGCCGTCGGTCCATGGCGCAATCCCGCTCATGTCGATGCCGGCGAGGTCGCAAAGCGTCGGCACGACGTCGAGATTGGAGACCGGTGCGTCGATCAGGATGGCCGAAATGTCTTTTCCGGCGATCATCAGCGGCACCCGCGCCGAGCCCTCGAAGAAGCACATCTTGAACCACAGGCCGCGCTCGCCGAGCATGTCGCCGTGATCGGAGCAGAACAGGATGATCGTGTCGTCGAGCATCCGCGTGCGCTCGAGCACCGACAGCAGTTCGCCGACCTTGTCGTCGAGATAGGAGATGCTGGCGAAATAGCCGCGCCGCGCGCGGCGGATCTGCTCGCCGGTGATGTCGAAACTGTCATAGTCGCTGGCGCGGTAAAGCCGCTGCGAATGCGGATCCTGTTCGTCATAGGGGATGAAGCCGACTTCCGGCTCGAGCGCCGGGCAATCCTCGTAGAGATCCCAATAGCGCCGGCGCGCGACATAGGGGTCGTGCGGATGGGTGAAGGAGACGGTCAGGCACCACGGCCGGCGCGCGGCATCGTCCGAGACGCGGGCGAAATCATAAAGCTTCTGCACCGCGTGAAAAGCGACTTCGTCGTCATATTCCATCTGGTTGGTGATCTCGGCGACGCCGGCGCCGGCCACCGAGCCGAGATTGTGATACCACCAGTCGATCCGCTCGCCGGGCTTGCGATAATCCGGCGTCCAACCGAAATCGGCCGGATAGATGTCGGTGGTCAGCCGCTCCTCGAAACCATGCAACTGATCCGGCCCGACGAAATGCATCTTGCCGGACAGGCAGGCGTGGTAGCCGGCGGCACGCAGATGATGCGCATAGGTCGGGATCGACGAGGCGAATTCGGCGGCATTGTCATAGACCTCGGTGCGCGACGGCAACTGGCCGCTCATGAACGCCGCACGGCCCGGCGCGCAGAGCGGCGAGGCGGTGTAATTGTTCTTGAAGCGCGCCGAACGAGCCGCCAGCGCCTTCAGATGCGGCGCATGCAGGAAGTCCGCCGGCCCATCCGGGAACAATGTGCCGTTGAGCTGATCGACCATGACGATCAGAAAATTGGGTCGCTTCGACGTCACTGCGCGCTCCGCCGGCCGAGTTTCGTTTCGAGATAGTCCTCGATCAGCGCGATCGCGGTCGCGGCATTGGGCACGCCGTCCTTCAGCGCGCGCCTGATGTAGAGCCCGTCGATCAGCGCCGCTGTCGCCTCGGCGACGCGGTCGGCTTCGCTTCTCGGCAGGATGCAGGTCAGCCCGCTCAACAGATTGGAATGCAGGCGTCGCGCATAGACCTTGAGCAGCCGGCGCAGCGCTCGCGATTTCTGCGCCTCGACATAGAAGGCGAGCCAGGCGGCTATCGTTTCCGGCTGGAACTGGGCGTCGGAGAAATTGACCGCGACCACCGCCGAAACGCGCTGGCGTGGCGTGCTGGCCGATCGAAGCGCGCGCCGCATGTCGGCGGTCAACTCGGCCAGGATGTGCCGCATCGTCGCCAGCAAAAGTTCGTCCTTGGCGCCGAAATAGTGATGGGCGAGCGCCGAGGACACGCCGGCGCGCCCGGCGATTTCCGACATCGTCACATCAAGCGAACCGCGCTCGCCGATCGCCGAGATCGTCGCGTCGATCAGCGCCCTGCGGCGCAGCGGCTCCATTCCGATTTTCGGCATCTTTGCTCCGGTCCGTTGCGGCAAGATTATTTTTTATTGACGGATCAATCAACAAAAATCCGACGCGATTTTGTGGCAAAAGTCGGCTGCCGTGACCAGATATCAAGATCAAGTCGTTGTGTGGTTCTGGCCCCTTTACGAAGTCGCTGGAACGGTTCATGCTTGAACAATGTTGATAGCGCGCCGCGACATCGCGTAGCCCGGCCCGCAGGGATGGAGATAACCATGACAGCATGCATCGTCGGCTGGGCGCATTCGCGCTTCGGCAAGCTCGAAGGCGAGACGCTGGAGGGCCTCATCACCAAGGTGGCTAGCGAGGCGCTCGATCATGCCGGCATCGGTCCGGACGAGGTCGACGAGATCGTGCTCGGCCACTTCAATGCCGGCTTTTCCGCACAGGATTTCACTGCAAGCCTGGTCCTGCAGGCCGACGACCGGCTGCGCTTCAAGCCGGCTACGCGGGTCGAGAACGCCTGCGCCACCGGCTCGGCGGCGGTCAGGCAAGGCATCCGCGCCATCGACGCCAATGCGGCGCGTATCGTGCTGGTGGTCGGCGCCGAGCAGATGACGACGACATCAGGTCCGGAAATCGGCAAGAATCTTCTCAAGGCCTCGTATCTGCCCGAGGAGGGCGACACGCCGGCAGGCTTCGCCGGCGTTTTCGGCCAGATCGCGCAAGCCTATTTCCAACGCTATGGCGACCAGTCGGACGCGCTGGCGATGATCGCCGCCAAGAACCACAGGAACGGCGTCGACAATCCCTACGCGCAGATGCGCAAGGATTTCGGCTATGAGTTCTGCCGGCACGAGAGCGAGAAGAACCCCTTCGTCGCCGGTCCCCTGAAGCGTACCGACTGCTCGCTGGTCTCGGATGGCGCCGCCGCCCTGGTGCTTGCCGACACGGCGACGGCATTGAAGATGCGCCGCGCCGTCGCTTTCCGCGCCAATGAGCACGTGCAGGATTTTCTGCCGATGTCGAGGCGTGACATCCTGGCATTCGAGGGTTGCGAGCAGGCCTGGAATCAGGCGTTGAACAAGGCCGGTGTGACGCTCGACGATCTGTCCTTCGTCGAGACGCATGACTGCTTCACCATCGCCGAGCTGATCGAATATGAGGCGATGGGCCTGGCCAAACCGGGCGAGGGCGCAAAACTGGCGCTGGACGGCGAGACGGCGAAGGACGGCCGGTTGCCGGTCAATCCGTCAGGCGGGCTGAAGGCCAAGGGCCATCCGATCGGCGCCACCGGCGTCTCGATGCACGTGCTGAGCGCCATGCAGCTCGTCGGCGAGGCCGGCGGCATCCAGGTGCCCGGAGCAAAGCTCGGCGGCATCTTCAACATGGGCGGCGCCGCGGTCGCCAACTACGTTTCCATTCTCGATCGGATCAGATAAAAGCGGCCCGCATTACAGCGCCGCGCGCCCTTCCGGACGCGAAAAGGGTGCTGTAACACTTTGATTTACGCATGATCCTTTTCGAAAATCGAATCCGATTTTCGAGGTCACGCGTTAGCGGGGAATTCATGACAAATCCGGTTCTGGTCGAAGTTTTGCGCGGCGCCGTGGTAGAGAGCGCGCATCGTGGCGCCATTGCGGTCTTCGATGCCGATGGCAAGCCGTTCCTGGAAATCGGCGATACGGCTCGCCCGGTGTTTCCGCGCTCGGCGGTCAAGGCGATCCAGGCGCTGCCGCTGGTCGAAAGCGGCGCCGCCGATGCGTACGGTTTCGGCGACCGCGAACTGGCGCTGGCCTGCGCTTCGCATTCCGGCGAGCCGGCGCATGTCGAACTGGCGCGGGCGATGCTGGCCAAGGCCGGGCTGGACGTGGCGGCGCTGGAATGCGGCGCGCATTGGCCGTCCAGCCATGACGCGACCGTTGCGCTGGCCAGCAACGGCAATTTGCCAAACGCGCTGCACAACAATTGTTCCGGCAAGCATGCGGGCTTCCTCTGCACCTGCGTCCACGCCGGCGTCGCCCATCGCGGCTACGTCAAATCCGGCCATGCCTCGCAGGAGATGGTGCGCGATGCGATGCAAGCGGTGACCGGTGCCGCCCATGATGTCGATCATTGCGGCACCGACGGCTGCTCGATCCCGACCTATGCCGTGCCGCTGCGCAGCTTCGCCCTCGGCTTTGCCCGCATGGCGACAGGTATCGGCCTTGAACCCGTGCGCGCCAAGGCCGCAAAGCGGCTGCTTTCCGCCTGCATGGCCGAGCCATTTCTGGTCGCCGGCACGGGCAGGGCCGATGTTGCGCTGATGCAGGCCGCGTCAGGCCGGATTTTTGTGAAGGTTGGGGCCGAAGGCGTCTATTGTGCGGTACTTCCCGAGCTTGGCCTTGGCATTGCGCTGAAATGCGATGATGGCGCCGGCCGCGCCGCTGAAGTCATGGTGGCGGCGTGCATGGCCAAGGTTTTGCACGCCGACAAGGCGCTGGCGGCGATACTGATCGAACAGGCACATCCGCCCATAGAAAGCCGGATCGGCGCCAAGGTCGGCTCACTCCGGCCCTCCGCTGCGCTGGCCTGAGAACGAGCATTCAGCTCGCATGATTGCGTCCGACGGTCAGTTGCGCAAAGCCACACAAATTCCCAGCGTCCTGCCATCGCGCCGCAGCAATCGTGCCAGACCGGATCGGCAATCCGGTTTGCCGGCAATAGCTTGTGGAGTCGCCACGCGAGGCATAAGCTCGACTGATGAGCAGAGCCTTCACGCGCGAAGAAGATAGCGAAAACGCCATCGCCGGCATCGGCGAGCGGCCGATCAGCCACCACCGCAATCTGGTGACGCAACGCGGCCTGGCGCTGATCGACGCCGAACTGGCTGGCCTGCGCGACGATCTGGGCAGAGCGGAAAAGAGGGCCGACCGCGAGCGCATCGCGCTCATCTCGCGTGATCTGCGCTACTGGACCGCGCGGCGTGAAAGCGCCGAGCTTTCTGTGCCGGAACCGGGCAGCGACCTGGTTCGCTTCGGCATGGGCGTCACGCTGGAAGGCGATGACGGCAGGAAGGTGCACTGGAGGATTGTCGGCGAGGATGAGGCGGATCCGGCCAAGGGGACGATTTCCCATGTTTCACCGATGGCCTTGGCCTTGTTCGGCAAGAAGGTCGGCGAAATTGCCGTGGTGAACGGCAAGGAGTGGGAAATCGTCAAGCTCTCCGACAATTAGACATCGATCTTGATGACATGGTCGCGGAAGAACGCCGCAGCACCAGCCTCGTCGATCTCGCCGGCGGCAACGCCCATGACGAACTCATAGATCGTGCCGTTGTCGGCCGTCAGCACATAGCCGTTGACAATCAGGAACGCGCCAGCGGCGACGATGGCCGTGCGCTTGTTGCCGTCGACAAAGGCGTGATTTCTGGCGATGCCGAAGATATAGGCCGCGGCCAGATCCTCGATCGATGGATCACCATAGTTGGCCTTGTTCTCGGCTCGGGCGAGCGCCGATTCGAGGGCATTCTCATCCCTCAAACCGTGCGCTCCGCCGTGCCGACGCAACTGGTCGGCGTGCATGGCTTCGACCGCACGCCGGCTCAGGAACTCCCAGCTCATTCGGCGAGCTTCTGAAGCGCGACTTTGTATTTGTCCATGACTTGGCGAGCAGCTTCCATCTGCCGCTCGAAGCTGTCGTCCACTGGCCGAAGGGCGATGCCCTTGCTCGTTTCGACGATCTCAAGCTGATCGCCGGCCTTCAGATTCAGGCGATCGAGAATTTCCTTGGGCAGGATCACGCCTTCGGAATTGCCGATTTTGCGAATGGTCGTGTTCATGGATTCAACCCTTGTTGCAACGCCAATTTATAACTCAAATTGTCGGTCGTTGCAACATGGATTATAACATGTTCAGCCGGCCTGCAGCAGCCTATCCATCAGCCGCTCCGCCGCTTCCGGGATGACGGTGCCTGGCGGGAAGATTTCCACAGCACCCGCCTGCCGTACCGCCTCATGATCTTGCGGCGGGATGACGCCGCCGGCGACGATCAGCATATCGTCGCGGCCAAGCTTCTTCAGCGCGTCCCTGAGTTCGGGAATGAGCGTCAAATGACCCGCGGCCAGCGACGAGGCGCCAATGATATGCACGTCGTGCTCGACGCCAAGCCTGGCGATCTCGTCCGGCGTCTGGAACATCGGCCCGACGGTGACGTCGAAGCCTAGATCGGCAAAGGCGGTGGCGATCACTTTCTGGCCGCGATCGTGGCCATCCTGTCCCATCTTGGCGACGAGAATGCGTGGCTTGCCGCCGGACTTCTCCTCGAACGCGACGATCTTGTCCTGCAGCCGATCGACCGCCGGATTGTCGCCGAGCGCCTTGCGATAGACGCCGGAGATCGTCTGGACGGAGGCGACATGGCGGCCAAAAACCTTTTCCAGCGCCAGTGAAATCTCGCCGACCGTGGCGTTGGCGCGTGCGGCGCGAATGGCGAACTCCAGCAGATTTTCGCCGCTCTCCGCAGCCCGGCTCAGCGCACTCAGTGCGCTCTCGACGGCGCCGACGTCGCGCGTGCCTTTCAGCCGCTGCAGTTTCGACAATTGCCGGGCCCTGACTTCGGCGTTGTCGATCTTCAGCACGTCGACTTTGATATCCGTCTCGGGACGATGGGCGTTGACGCCGACCAGGATCTGCTCGCCGGAATCGATCCGCGCCTGCGTGCGCGCGGCGGCCTCTTCGATGCGCAGCTTCGGTATGTTTTTTTCGGTTGCGGCGGCCATGCCGCCCAGGCTCTCGACCTCTTCGATATGGGCAAGCGCGCGCGCCGCCAGGTCATGCGTCAGCCGTTCGAGATAGGCAGAGCCGCCCCACGGGTCGATGATGCGGGTGGTGCCGGATTCCTTTTGCAGGATGAGCTGCGTGTTGCGGGCGATGCGGGCCGAATGGTCGGTCGGCAGCGCCATCGCCTCGTCGAAGGCGTTGGTGTGCAGCGATTGTGTATGACCCTGCGTCGCCGCCATCGCCTCGATCATGGTGCGAATGATGTTGTTGTAAGGGTCCTGCGCCGTTAGCGACCAGCCCGAAGTCTGGCAATGGGTGCGCAGCGACAGCGAGCGCTCGTCCTTCGGCGAGAAGTTCTTCAGCATCAGGGTCGACCACAAAAGGCGGGCTGCCCTCAGCTTGGCGACCTCCATGAAGAAGTTCATGCCGATCGCCCAGAAGAAGGACAAGCGCGGCGCAAAACGGTCGATATCGAGACCCGCCGCGACACCGGCACGGGCATATTCAATTCCATCGGCGATCGTGTAGGCGAGCTCGAGGTCGGCGGTCGCCCCTGCCTCCTGCATGTGATAGCCGGAGATCGAAATCGAATTGAACTTCGGCATGTGCTGCGACGTATAGGAGAAGATGTCCGACACGATCCGCATCGAAGGTTTTGGCGGATAGATGTAGGTGTTGCGCACCATGAACTCTTTCAGAATGTCGTTCTGAATGGTCCCGGCGAGGTCCTTTTGCGCAACGCCCTGTTCTTCCGCGGCGACGATGTAGAGCGCCATGATCGGCAGCACCGCGCCGTTCATGGTCATCGACACCGTCATCTCGTCAAGCGGGATGCCGTCGAAGAGCTGGCGCATGTCGAGGATGGAATCGATGGCGACGCCTGCCATGCCGACATCACCGGCAACGCGCGGATGATCGCTGTCGTAGCCGCGATGCGTGGCAAGGTCGAAAGCGACCGACAGTCCCTTCTGGCCGGCCGCGAGGTTGCGCCGGTAAAAGGCGTTCGACTCTTCCGCCGTCGAGAAGCCGGCATATTGCCTGATCGTCCACGGCTGCTGGACATACATGGTCGGGTAGGGGCCGCGCACGAATGGCGGCAGGCCCGGATAAGCGTCGAGATGCGGCAACCCCTTGAGGTCGCCCTGGTTGTACAGATGCTTGATGGCCAGTCCTTCCGGGGTCATCCGCTGGCCCTTGACCTCAATCGGCGCCCGGCGCGGCGCCGACCAGCCGATCTGGCTGAAATCCGGAATCATGATGCTGCTCCGAGCGATTGATCGATACGGATCGGAAACAGCGGCTCGCACACCGCGACGCCCTCGGTGACCGAGGGCCGCCGCTCCGCCGCCAAGGTTTCGACCGGACGTTCGATCTTCGACGGGTGAAGCGTCGTGCCGATGATGGCCCGGTCTCCCGCCTGATAGGCGGCATTGCGGCGGGCGGCGGCCGCCTGAACCCGTTTCTGGATGTGCCCTTGCTGCAGGCTGGACAGCACGCCGCCTTCCGCCTCGATCCGCTGGAATTCTTCCCACGCAGCTTCACCGAGTTCGCCAGTCAGCGCTTCAACGGCGCCCGAACCGCAAGCAGGGTCGGCGACATGATCGATATGGCTTTCGTTGGCCATGATCAGTTGCGTATTGCGGGCAACACGGCGGGCAAAGCCCGCCGGCAGGCCATGCGCGATCGTATGAGGCAGGATGGAGACCGAGTCCGCCCCGCCGGCTGCCGCGGCAAAAGCGGCGATCGTGGTGCGCAGGATGTTCGTCTCCGGGTCTGCCGAAGTCATCATGCGGAACGATGTCTCGGCATGAACGTTGGCGGTGGCGGCGGAGATCGAGCATGCCTCCTGGACCCGCGCCCACAGCCTGCGCAGGGCCCTGACCTTGGCCATCGATACGAACTGGTCCTGGTCGACGCTCAGCGCAAAGCCGATATGGGGCGCCGCATAGACAAGCGGCTGGCGCGCCTCCTCAAACATCCGGAGATAGGAGACCGCCGAAGCCATCATGGTGCCCAGCTCCTGCGCTTCGGTGGCACCGGCATTGTGGAAGACGCGTCCGTCTGCCTCCAGCAGGACCCCGGGCACGCCCATCGAGAAAAAGTGCGCCAGGGACTGCGGCATCGACGCCTGCAAGGCCTCTATCGACATCCGCAACCGGCCGGTTCCGGCAAAGATCGCCGCCGGGTCGATGCCGAAGGATAGGTTGAGCTTTGCCGGGTCTGACCGGCGCTTGCTCAAGAACGCAACCAGCCAGTCGGCCACGGCGCGGCTCCAGGGATGCGCGTCGATGCGGACCTGGATGCGGTTGAGCGGCACGCCGTCCAGCACGGTCTCCAGCGCCTCGGCAGTCCTCGGCAGGCCGTAGCCGAACGCATTCGGCGCGCCTTCGAAGACAAGCGACAATCCGGTGGCGCCCTGTGCGACGTCCTCCAGGGCCTGGGTTTTGGCGCGGCCGACATCCGGATCGTCGATACGCTGGCTGACGATCCACGGCGATCCGGGGTTTGCCCGTGGGAGAGGCTCTGCGGTGACCGAACGATCATAAAGCGGTTCGATGCGGATGCCATCGTCCGTATGGGATACGAGTTTTTCCTCGAAGGATCCGCCGGCCAGGGCTTTTTCCGCAAGGGCCAGCCACCGCTGCCGGTCAGGGTTCGGAAGTTCGGCATCGTGGTTCAAGGCACCGGCCATCCGCTCTCCTCGTCTTCTCGGCCGATAGGCCTGGAACGTCAGTCTACGGTTCCCCGTCGCATATCACAATGCAACACGCGCCCTGCGACGGTGAACCGTCAACCGATTGCCAAACATGCGCAAAATCCGCAAGCTCCAAAACCCAATTTCGACCATGGCCATTGTCGCTGCGCAATGGCGTCATTATACCTGCGGCGAGCCCCGCTACTTTCAATAGATCAGGGCATTCAACACTTCAGGTTGCGGAGACCCGACACATGGCTGACGACACCAGTATTTTCATCGGAGCCAGCCGAAAGCCTGATGACAGCTACCAGCGCGCCGAAAACCTGCTGCTTCAGTATGGCAATCGTCATGGCCTGGTCACCGGCGCGACCGGCACCGGCAAGACCGTGAGCTTGCAGATTTTGGCGGAAGGTTTCTCCAATGCCGGCGTGCCGGTCTTCTGCGCCGACATCAAGGGCGACCTGTCCGGTATCGCCATGATGGGCACGGCACAGGATTTTCTGGTCAAGCGCGCCGAGCAGGTCAAGCTCGATCCCTATGCTTTCCAGGAATTTCCGGTCATCTTCTGGGATCTTTTCGGCGAGCAGGGCCATCCGATCCGCGCCACAGTCTCGGAAATGGGGCCGCTGCTGCTGTCGCGCCTGATGAACCTGTCCGAGGCGCAGGAAGGCATCATGAACATCGCCTTCCGCATCGCCGACGAGGAAGGCTTGTTGCTGCTGGACCTGAAGGACCTGCAAGCGCTTCTTGCCAACATTGCCGAACGCGCCGAAGAAATCGGCGCTCGCTACGGCAATGTGACGAAACCTTCGGTTGGCGCAATCCAGCGCACGCTGCTGGTTCTGGAGCAGCAGGGCGCGACGAATTTCTTCGGCGAGCCGGCATTGCGGATCGCCGACATCATGCGCACCACCCGCGACGGGCGCGGCGCGATCAGCGTGCTGGCCGCCGACAAGCTGATGATGAATCCCCGGCTCTATGCGACATTCCTGTTGTGGCTGATGTCGGAACTGTTCGAGGAGCTGGCCGAAGTCGGCGATCCCGACAAGCCAAAGCTGGTCTTTTTCTTCGACGAGGCGCACCTTCTGTTCGACGACGCGCCGAAGGTGCTGATCGACCGCGTCGAGCAGGTGGTTCGCCTGATCCGTTCGAAGGGCGTCGGCGTCTACTTCGTCACCCAGAATCCGCTGGATATCCCCGAGACCGTTCTGGCCCAGCTCGGCAACCGGGTGCAGCACGCCCTGCGCGCCTACACGCCACGGGAGCAGAAGGCCGTGAGGACCGCCGCCGAGACGTTCAGGCCCAATCCCGACTTCGACTGTGCTACCGTGATCACGCAGCTCGGCACCGGCGAGGCGCTGGTCTCGACGCTGGAAGCCAAAGGTGTTCCGTCCATGGTCCAGCGGACGCTGGTTCGCCCGCCGTCGTCGCGACTTGGCCCGATCACGCCTGACGAGCGCCGCACGCTGATCACCGAGAGCCCGGTTGTGGGGCAGTACGATCAGACCGTCGATCGCGAATCGGCTTTCGAGATGCTGCAGAAAAAAGCCAAGGATGCGTTGGACGCGGAGGCGCAGCAGCAGGAGAGCGGCGGCTCGCGCTGGACCATTCCAGGCTTCGGCAATGATGATCCCGCCCCCCAGCCCACCGGCGGCAGGCGAGCACCGGCGCCACGAGCGTCCAATCGCCAGTCGGTGGCGGAGGCGGCGATCAAATCGGTGGTTCGCTCGGTCGGCACGTCCGTTGGACGGGCGATCGTGCGCGGCATCCTCGGCAGCCTGGCCAGGGGGCGGCGCTGAAAGCACCGCATCGGACCAAAAACCGGGCACCGGTTTTGCGAGAATCCGATGCTCAGGGAAAAGCATCGGACCGGCAAGTTGCGGCACCGAAAGTCCACCGCTCCAGCGCCTTCGACCAGCTCAGAAGATCGGCTCCGAGATCGCCCCTGCCGGGCCGAGCAGGATCGATCCTTCCGGGACGCCCGCATCGATTGGAATGGCTTTGCGGTCTGCCGTGGCAACCAGTTCCTGACCGACACCGGAGGTAACGATCACCGGCGTCTTGTTGGGCACACGGTCATAGAGGTCGATAATGTCCTGATTTATCAAGCGAACGCAGCCAGATGACACTGATTTGCCTATGGAAAACCACTCCGGCGAGCCGTGCAGGCGGTACAGCGTGTCCTCGTTGCCCTCGAAGAGATACAGCGCCCGCGCTCCGAGCGGATTGGTGAGCCCGCCGGGCATGCCGCCATTCTCGGCGCTGTATTTTGCGTACTCGGGCTGGCGGGCGATCATTTCGGCCGGCGGCGTCCATTTCGGCCACTTCTGCTTCCACTGGACGACGGCATCGCCAGACCATTCGAAACCGGCGCGACCCAGCCCGACCCCATAACGAATGGC
The DNA here is from genome assembly GCF_055811335.1 of Mesorhizobium sp. WSM4847. Classification (NCBI taxonomy): domain Bacteria; kingdom Pseudomonadati; phylum Pseudomonadota; class Alphaproteobacteria; order Hyphomicrobiales; family Phyllobacteriaceae; genus Mesorhizobium; species Mesorhizobium sp. WSM4847. The sequence goes on from NZ_JBVVPY010000006.1 coordinate 125,653, forward strand.
TTGTCCGCCCGGACGCACGAAATAGAGGTGGTGGCCGGCCGTATCGACGACGATGGTGCCGGGCGCTTGGCCGGTCGGATCGGGAACGATCTGACGCAGAAATTGCTCGTCGATTTTCTCGTAGGGTATGCCCGGCAGCTCGAACCCATTGTCGCTGACCGGACCGTACATTGTTGCATAGTCCATGAGCGGCGGCTCGACGTTGGCAGGCGGCGGCAGCTCGACAGGCCGGCCTGCCGTCGTGGTGCAGGCGGAAACCGCAATCGAGGCGGCGCCGAGCGCAGCGGCGTTGAGAAAGCCGCGACGGCTTAGGCGATAGGAGTCGATTTCGGTTGTGAACATCGTTGCCTTTTTTAAGTCTCATATCGAAACAGAACATGAATACGCCAATCAGTACGGCGCGCCAGCCCTACCAATGCCTGGCGCGATAGGCGGTTCCGATTCTGGCCTGAGGGTGAACAAACAAAGGCAAAGCTGTGACGGTTCAGCCCCTGTTGCGCCGAGGCAACAGGCCCGCAGCGCCGCGCGTAATGATCCTTTCCAAAAATCGATTCCGATTTGGGCTCATGTGTCAGCCTGCGGCGAGCAGGCCTTCGAGCGAGGGCAGGATCAGGGCCGGCGGAAAGTCCCGGTATTCCTCGGGCTGGTCGGAGCGGTTGATCCAGACTGTCCGGAACCCGAATTTGGTGGCGCCGGCGACGTCCCAGCGGTTGGATGACTGAAACGACACCGCACCCGGATAGAGACGCCAGCCTGTCGTGACCATGTCGTAGACCGACGGATCGGCCTTGAAGCGCTTGACGGCCTCGACGGAATAGATGTCGTCCAGAACCTGGTCGAGCGCGGCCGATTTGACCGCCGCTTCCAGCATTTCAGGCGAGCCGTTGGATAGGATCGCCAGCTTGGCGCCAGATGCTTTGAGCGCCTTGAGCACGGCCGGCACCTCCGGATAGCAGTCCAGCCGCCAATAGGCGTCGAGCAGCTTGGCCCTCAGTCCCTTGTCCGCGGAGGGAACCTTGCGCAAGGCGAAATCCAGCGCCTGTTCGGTGAGTTGCCAGAAATCGGCGTAGGCGCCCATCAGCGTCCTCACCCAGGAATATTCCAATTGTTTGGCGCGCCAGATCTCCGACAGGAGCTGGCCGTCCGGTCCGATCTGGTCGGCATGACGGCGGACGGCTGCGTGCACGTCGAACAGCGTTCCGTAAGCGTCGAAAACGTAAGCCGCATGTTGCATGGTGACAGTTTTGCGGCGAGGCAAGGCCAGGCGCAAGCACGGATTGCAATTTCGCATGCCGCTGGCCTTAACAAATCTCAGCCATATCAGTTGACGGCAGACGCCAAAGCATCTTCCAATGGCGAGACAAGACAGCTCTGAAACGCGGAATCAAGCGATGACACTGGCGGCTGCGGCGCAATCCGCGACATGGACCTTCGTGGATGGCGACTGGTATGACGGCAACGTCGCCATTCTGGGGCCGCGCAGCCATGCCATGTGGCTCGGCACCAGCGTGTTCGACGGCGCCCGCTGGTTCGAGGGCGTCGCCCCCGACCTCGACCGCCACGCCGCCAGGGTGAACGCCTCGGCGATCGCGCTTGGTCTCAAACCATCCATGAGCGCCGAAAAGATCGTCGGGCTGACCTGGGACGGGCTGAAGAAGTTCGACGGCAAGACGGCGGTCTACATAAGGCCGATGTACTGGGCCGAACATGGTGGCTATATGGGCGTGCCGGCAGATCCGGCCTCGACCCGGTTCTGCCTTTGCCTCTATGAATCGCCGATGATCTCGCCGGCAGGCTTTTCTGTCACCGTCTCGCCGTTCCGGCGCCCGACCATCGAGACCATGCCGACCAACGCCAAGGCCGGCTGCCTTTATCCCAACAATGGTCGTGCCATCCTCGAAGCCAAGATGCGCGGCTTCGACAACGCGCTGGTGCTCGACATGCTGGGCAATGTCGCCGAGACCGGAACCTCGAACATTTTCCTGGTCAAGGATGGCCATGTCCTGACGCCGGCGCCGAACGGCACGTTCCTGTCCGGCATCACCCGTTCGCGGACGATGACGCTGCTTGACGAATATGGCTTCAAGACCATCGAAAAGGCGCTGTCGGTGCGCGAATTCCTCGAAGCCGACGAGATATTCTCGACCGGAAACCACTCGAAAGTCGTGCCGGTCACCCGCATCGAGGATCGCAATCTCCAGCCCGGGCCTGTAGCGAAAAAGGCGCGCGAACTCTATTGGGAGTGGGCGCATTCGACTTCGGCCGGCTGACTGGCTAAAAAGCGAACCGGCGCTTCGTTCCGGAGTTGCTCCACACCAATCCAGACCTATGTTAGTCCGGTATCGACACCGGATTTTTTCCACGAGGAGTACGACCGATGGCTTTTGAATTGCCCGCCTTGCCCTATGACTATGAGGCGTTGCAGCCTTACATGTCGAAGGAGACGCTGGAGTATCACCACGACAAGCACCACAAGGCCTATGTCGACAACGGCAACAAGCTGGCTGCCGAAGCCGGGCTCGGCGATTTGTCGGTCGAAGAGATTGTGAAACAATCCTTCGGCAAGAACCCCGGGCTCTTCAACAATGCCGGCCAGCACTACAATCACATCCACTTCTGGCAGTGGATGAAGAAGGGCGGCGGCGGCAACAAATTGCCCGGCGCGCTGCAAAAGGCGTTTGACAGCGATCTTGGCGGTTACGACAAGTTCAAGGCCGATTTCATCGCCGCCGGCACCACCCAGTTCGGTTCGGGCTGGGCCTGGGTTTCGGTCAAGGACGGCAAGCTGGCGATCTCGAAGACCCCGAACGGCGAGAACCCGCTGGTCCATGGCGCGACCCCGATCCTGGGCGTCGATGTCTGGGAGCACTCCTATTACATCGACTATCGCAACGCCCGGCCGAAATATCTCGAAGCCTTCGTCGACAATCTCATCAACTGGGACCATGTCCTCGAGCTCTACGAAAAGGCGTAGGCCTGACTGAGTTGCAGAAGAGCCCCGGCAAAACCGGGGCTTTTCTCTATGTGCCAAATGATCGGCCGCCCTTTTCCAACGACCGTCGCGAAAAATTCACACAAGCGTGAGGCGAATTTCCGGAATTTTCAAGCCAGTTTTGCCGTTATGGATCAGTCGGACCTTCACCCGAAACATCTTCACCATGGAGCCAGTTGAATGAGAAAGCTTATCCTCGCCATCTCGATGCTCGCCTTCGCCGGTTCGGCGGCGTTTGCCGATCCGATCCAGGAGCGGCAGGCCATTATGAAGGAACGTGGAAAGATCGCCGGCCAATTGTCGAAAGTCGTCAAGGGCGAGACCCCTTACGACGCAGCGGCCGTGCTGGCGGCGTTGAAGGCGCTGGAGGCAAACGCCGAGAAGTTCCATGCAAAAGTCGACACTCTTTTCCCGGCTGGCAGCGACACCGGCGACACCACAGCTGCCCCAAAAATCTGGGAGGATATGGCCGGCTTCAAGGCGGTGGAAGAAAAATATCTCGCCGACGTCAAGGCTGCGGCGGCCGCCGCTCCTGCCGACGTCGATGCCTTCAAGGCGGGGTTCAACACCATAGGCGGCGATTGCGGCACCTGCCACAAGACATACAGGATTAAGAAGGGCTGATAGCGGGCGATGCGCCTGCTGAAAAAACTCGTCGGCGCCGCCCTCGTTCTGGGCGTCGCCGGCGCGGTTGCCGGCTGGTTCCTGTCGGCGCCGGTCAGGCTCGACAGCGAGGCTCTGGCGCAGCTCGGCCCCGGCGATGCCGCCAGGGGCAAGCGCATTTTTTATGCCGGCGGCTGCACGTCCTGTCATGCGAAGCCAGGCTCGCAAGGCGACGCCCGCCTTCAACTGGCCGGCGGTCTCGAACTCAAGACGCCGTTCGGCATCTTCGTGCCACCGAACATCTCGCAGGATGCCACGGACGGTATCGGCGGCTGGTCGGTCGAAGACCTCGCCAACGCCATGCTGAAGGGCGTTTCGCCGAGCGGCGAGCACTTCTATCCGGCGTTTCCCTATGCGTCCTACGCACGCATGAAGCCGGCCGACATTGCCGATCTCCATGCCTTCCTGAAAACGCTTCCGGCGGTGGCGGGCAAGGCGCCGCCCAATTCGCTGGGGTTCCCATTCAACATCCGTCGCGGCATCGGGCTGTGGAAACGTCTCTATTTGAGTGACCAGCCGGTGGTTTCCTTCCCCGATGGCACGCCGGATCCGGTGATGGCCGGCCGTTACCTGGTCGAAGGGCCCGGCCATTGCGGCGAATGCCACACGCCGCGCGATTTTGCTGGCGGCACCAGGAAGAGCGAGTGGCTGGCCGGAGCCACCGCTGCCGAAGGCAGCGGCATCGTGCCGAACATCACTTCGGGCGAAGGCGGGCTCGGTGACTGGTCGGAGGCCGACATAGCCTACTTTCTGGAGACCGGCTTCACCCCGGATTTCGATTCCGTCAGTGGCGCCATGGTCGACGTGCAGAGAAACATGGCCGAGTTGGCACCGAACGACCGTGCGGCGATCGCGGCCTATCTGAAGGCCATCCCGCCGCACCCCAACGGCTATCCCCCACGCAAGCCGGCGAATTAGCACCCGTCAGCCGGCTGGCTCTGGCCCATTCTCAGGCCGGCCAGCCTCCATCAGGTCGAAGATCTTTTCAAGCCGGACGACGACATCGCTGGTTTCCAGAAGCTGCTGCTTCTGTTCGATACTGATCGACAGCAGCGGCGCGAGCGTATCGGCTAGGACACCGGGATCGCCGATGGAGGGCAGGCCGAGTCGCGCCTTGGCCCTTCGTGGAAGCGAGGAAAAATCGATGTTGGCATAGCTCTGATATGTATCGAGAACCGCGCTCGAACGTGCTACCGCCTCCGCCGATTGGCGACGCTGCTCTTCGACTGGCGCGACCTCCGCCGCCAGAAAGTCGGCGTTGACCAGGTGAAGGATCGCGGCTCGCTGGAGGCCGGAGACCGAGACCTTGAGTACCCCATCCACCTGCGTCTGGCAGTTTATCACGCTAGCCGTGACACCCACCGGATAGAGAGAATCGAGGTTGCCGGGATCGTCGTCGGTCGCCTGCCTCTGTGCGACCACAAGAACGCGGCGGTCGCCTGCCATCGCGTGCTCCACTGCGCGCCGCGTTTTGTCGCGGCTCACGAAGACCGGAACAGTCATTTGCGGAAAGAGCACGAAATCCCGCATTGGAAAAATCGGCAGATCCGCGCCGGTGGACGGGGGCGGGCTGGCCTCGGGCGCCGGGTTTCTGGGCCCAGCACCGACTGGTTGGCTCGCCTGAATCCTTGCAGCCAATACGTTCCAGTCGCGCAAGCCGAGGACCCTAGCAATGAGCTCGAGGCTTTCGCTGTGGGACAGGGAAACGGATTTGGCGCTCAGCGCTTCGGACAGCGTTTGCGCCATGGCTTTTGCATCGCGGAAATCGCGCATGGAATCATCCTTTGCTTCGAGGAACGGAAGACGTCAGAGCTTGCGTTACTGACCCGTTCGTTCGGGCAAAGGGAGCCTGAAGTGGCTCGATACATTCACCTTACCCCGGAGGGCGCAAGCAGCAGGTTGTATCCACCTGTTTGGAAGGTGCGCTGAAGGTCCGGTGTTGTCAATCCTGCCCGCGATGCATTCCACGTTCCCGATTTACGGGTGGCGATCGCCGAGGAAATCGAAGCCGGTTTCGAAGAAATGATTGTAGTTGCAGGTCATTTCCTCGCCGGGCGCGATGTCGCGCAGTGCATAAGTCTCCTCGGGCGAGGCGACGTCGCAATTCGGGTCGTCGGCATGGTTCATGTAGCGGGCGTCGTCGGCTTCGAAGACGACAAAGTTTGGATCGCGCCGGTCGGGATAGGAATAGCGATCGAGATAGGCTCTGACCGGCCCGGTTTCGCGTTCATAGACCTCGACTGGGATGCGCCGGTCGTAATTGGGATGGAGCTTCCAGACCAGTGTGCCGCGGGGAATGTGGTTCTTGGCAAAGACACCGATGCCCTGGATGGGCGATTTGTCGAGATAGACGTCGACGAGCAACATGGCGGACCCTTGGCGTGACTGGATGATTTTTGGGTGGCGCGGCTGCGAAAAGCCGCGCATTGGGTAGCGCGCAGCTATGGCAATCGCGAGCGGAAAATCGACCTGACCTGACCCGGAATCGATTTTCCGCTGGTGGGGATGGTGCGCAAGATCAAGCTCCTACAGCGCCGTCTGTGCGTCCAACAGGGTCGGCGGCGCTGTGGTGGCAAGGTCGGCCTTGCCCGCCACCTTCAGCGCAAACGCATAGGTGAAGGCGATTTCCTCGAGCCGGGAAAACCGGCCGGATGCACCGGCATGACCGGAGTCCATGTTGATCTTGAACAGCACTGGATTGTCGCCGATCTTGCGGTCGCGCAGCCGCGCCACCCACTTGGCCGGCTCCCAATAGGTGACACGCGGGTCGGTGAGGCCGGCAAGCGCCAGGATCGGCGGATAGTCGAGCGCGGCGACATTGTCATAGGGCGAGTAGGCGGCGACCGTTCGGTAGTCCTCCTCCGAGGCGATCGGATTGCCCCATTCGGGCCATTCCGGTGGCGTCAGCGGCAGGGTCGCGTCGAGCATGGTGGTGAGCACGTCCACGAACGGAACCTCGGCGACAATACCGCCGAAGCATTCCGGCGCCATATTCGCGACGGCGCCCATCAGCAGGCCGCCGGCCGAGCCGCCCTGACCGACGATGCGGTCATGTTGCGTATAGCGTTCGGCGACGAGATGGTGGGCGGCTGCGATGAAATCGGTGAACGTGTTCATTTTGTGCGCCCGCTTGCCGTCGTCGTACCAGCCATAGCCCTTGTCCTTGCCGCCGCGGACATGGGCAATCGCGTAGACGAAGCCGCGATCGACCAGCGATAACAAATTGGTGTTAAAGGCGGCCGGGACCGTGATGCCGTAGGAGCCGTAGCCGTAAAGCAGGCAAGGCGCTGATCCGTCGAGCGGCGTGTCGCGATGGTGAATGAGCGAGACCGGCACCAGTTCGCCGTCGGCTGCGGGCGCCATCAGCCGCCGCGTCACGTAATGGTCCGGGTCGTGACCGGACGGAACTTCCTGGGTCTTCAGCAGCACGCGCTCACGGGTCCGCATGTTGTAGTCGAAGACCTGCGCCGGCGTTGTCATGGATGAGTAGGAAAAGCGCATGATCTCGGTATCGTATTCATAGGATCCCGACAGGCCGAGCGAGAAGGCTTCCTCGTCGAAGGAGATGAGATGTTCCTCGCCGCTGTTGCGGTCATGCACGACGATGCGCGGCAGGCCTTCCTTGCGTTCAAGCCTGACCATGTGGTCCTTGAAACCGATTACCGAAAGGATCAGCCGGCCCGCTTCGTGCGGCACCAACTCCTGCCAGTTGGCGCGCACCGGGTCGCTCGCCGGCGCAGTCATGATCTTGAAATCCTTGGCGCCGTCGGCGTTGGTGAGAATGAAGAAGATATCGCCGCCTTCTTCGAGGTCGTATTGCAGGCCGGTCTCGCGCGGGGCAACCAGCTTCGGTTCGGCGAACGGCTCGCTGGCGCTCATGATGCGATATTCCGAGGTCTCGTGGTCGTTGATGCCAAGCATGATCCACTCGTTGGAGCGTGTGCCGCCGACATTCATGAAGAAGCCTGGATCGGTTTCTTCGTAGATCAGCCGGTCGTTCTCAGGACTGTCGCCAAGGGCATGGAACAGCACCTTGGAAGGACGGTGGTTGGCATCGAGGCGGGTGTAGAAAAATCCGTCATTTCCGGCATCCCACACGCCGCCGCCACCGGTATCCGGAATCCTGTCGGCCAGATCGTTGCCGTCGGCGAGATCGCGGACGCGAAGCGTGTAGAATTCGGAACCCTTGTCATCGAAGGCCCACAGAAGCTTGCGGTGATCGGTCGAATGGTCGACACCGCCGAGGCGGAAATAGGCCTTGCCTTCGGCCTCGAGATCGCCGTCGAGCAGGATCTCTTGGTCGCCGCCGTCGCGCGGCGTGCGGAAATAACGCGGCTGCTCGCCGCCAAGCTTGAAAGATGACCCATAGGCGTACGGCCCATCCTTCATCGGCACGGACGAATCGTCCTCCTTGATGCGGCCCTTCATCTCCTTGAAAAGCCGCTTCCGCACCTGGGCGGTGTCGGCCATGAGCGCTGCCTGATAGACGTTCTCGGCTTCGAGATGGGCGCGGATTTGGGCGTCGAGCAGCGACGGATCCCTGAACATCTCTTGCCAGTTGTCGGCTCTCAGCCAGGCATAGTCGTCCGTCCGCGTCACTCCATGATGCACATCGAAGACCGGTCGCTTCTCAGGTTGCGGCGGGCTGATAGTTGGAAATGCTGGGGTTCGGGTCATTGCGTCTCGCTGTGGAAGTTACTGTATGGAGAATGAACACGCCGATCAGCGCAGGTTCAAGAGCCGGAGTATATGTTTGCGCCGGGCTCCAGAAGATGAGCCGGAGGAGAGGGAAAAATGAAGTTCCGTTTTCACGCTGCTGCGGCTTTCGCCGTCGCTTCGACAGTCTTCGCCTTTATCGGCCAATCTCATGCAACCGTGTTCGCAGCTTGGCAAGTGACCAACCTTCCGTTTGGCGACACGCTCAACGTGCGCAAGTATCCGGCCGGATCGTCCCAGAAACAGGCCGCCTATCCCAACGGTGCCGTTTTGCAGATGACCGGGAGATGCACCGGCGGCATAAACCTGCTCGACATCGGCAAACAGCCGGTTTGGAAGCAGGAACAGAAGATCCGCTATCGCTGGTGCGAAGTCTGGCACGATCCGGCCCAGAACGGCAATTTCGTCACCGGCTGGGTCTACGGAAAATACATCACCCCACATTGATGGATCGGTGCCGGTCCGCGGTGCTGATTTCCGGCTTGCTTGCAACAGCAAATCGCAACCTATGGTTTTGTAGATTCTAAAAACAACCAGATAGCCTACGCCACAACCAAGCATAGCCAAGCATTGAGATTTTTTTACTGGCTCTCATGGATGTAACGGCAGCTTGACTGGGCGTCCGCCGCTGCTGGTCTGCCCAGAAAATATCGCAAAGTTACAGAGTGCACGAAAGGTTGAAGCTGATCGTCGAATATTTTATTGCCATCGATGAATACAGCGCAAGAAGCGAATTGACTTACTTGGCTTAGTGGCTCATTAGGATGCTACGACGCGAATCGCAGAGGCTCTTTCCTGCAAAAATTTCGCGCGATGCCCGACCTATCAAAAATAGGGCGCAGGTAGAAACAACTCACGTTGGGGCCAGGAAGCCATGGATATTATCGAAACACCTTCCAGAAATAGTGATGCGCTGATCGAATTGACGGCCGATGTCGTGGCCGCCTATGTCAGCAACAATCCGGTGCCGGTCGGCGAGCTGCCGAGCCTCATCGCCGATGTCCATGCCGCCCTCGGGCGCGTGGGCGGGGCCAGTGAACAGCCCCCTGCCGACAAGCAGAAGCCGGCAGTAAACCCGAAACGCTCCGTCCATGACGACTACATCGTCTGTCTTGAAGACGGCAAGAAGTTCAAGTCGCTGAAGCGTCACTTGATGACCCACTACGGTCTGACGCCCGACGAGTATCGTGAAAAATGGGGCCTGGACGCAAGCTACCCGATGGTTGCTCCCAACTATGCTGCGGCCCGCTCACAGCTCGCCAAGAAGATGGGTCTCGGCCGCAAGCGCAAGGGGCGCTGATACCGGCTCTCTTCCCAACCTGGGTTAGATGATAAACGGCGCCTCCGGGCGCCGTTTTGATCTTGGGGCGATGCTGGAGCAATCGATATGCGTTGCGACATGTGCGGCTCCGATCATGTCGGGCCATCGCGCGCTGTTCGTCTGATCAGGCGGTCTGCTTCAAGGCCGCCTCTGCGTCGCGCTTGATGCGCTTGACCATGGAACGAAGACCATTGGCGCGTTGCGGCGACAGGTGCTCGTCGAGGCCAAGTGCCTTCAGCGTGGCTTCCGCGTCGGTTTTCCGGATCTCGCTGGCGGGTCGTCTGGAAAACAGCGCCAGCATGATAGCGACGAGGCCGCGCACGATATGCGCGTCCGAATCACCGGCAAAGGTGACGACTGGGTCGGGCCCCGGTCCATATTGGGTCGTCAGCCAGACCTGGCTGACGCAGCCGGGCACCTTGTTGGCAGGGTTGCGTTCCTCATCGGGAAATGGCGGCAGGGCCTCGCCCAGTTCGATCACATAGCGATAGCGGTCTTCCCACTCGTCAAGCAGGGAGAAGTCGTCGCGGATCGTTTGGATCGTCGTGGTCATAGCCCCGGATATAATCATCCGGCGGCGCCGCGTCACGGAAAAAGAGGAAAAGCGCGTCGCGAGAGGCCGGCCAAAGCGCTTTAGGGCGGACGGGGTGCGGTGCTGTGACAGATGCGCTGAAAAATATCTCAGTTTTTCGCCGGCAAATCGACTTTCGCCGGCAACACGATGTCTTCGGGCACGCTGCCGGTCGTTGTCGCCGTGTCGGGTTCGGCGGTCTTGTCGTCCAACATGGCGGCCGCGATCTTGGCTGTCTCCCTGGCCCGGGCGGTGATCGTGTGCATTGCGGACTTGCCGGTCTCGCAGACGTCGGGCTTGCGCTCGCATATGCCGGCAATGTCGCCGACCGCCTCGCGTGCCGCAAACAACGCCTGGATCGGCCCGACGCTTTGGTGGCCTGTCTCGTCGGAGCCGACATTCAGCGGCAATGCCAGAAGCACCAGCGAAAACCAGAAAGCCATTCTGATCAGAAAGCCCATCTGTATGCCCTCATTCGTGACCGGATCATGCGTTCATGCGGCATGACCTCTTTATGGATACGATAGTGACATGGACGCGCAAAGGACGGCTTGCCCGGTCAGCGAAAATTTTCCTCAAATTTTAGGCAAATTCGAAACGAAGCATTTGCAATGGATTTGTCTCAAATCCAGCCGATTTTCTTCACTTAAGGTTAACCATCTATCCAACTGTTTTCATTATCTATTTTCCAGAAGCGCGGCTTACCGGGGGCGACTATCAAAGGCGGGAGGGCGGTTCGCCCGGATAACGCTCCATTTACTATGGCCACAATTGCCAAGGTTTGCCCCGTGCCGGCCTCCCAATATTTGCCTCAGGCCGGGCATTGATCGGTCCTGCCTTATCCATTCCTTAAACGCTGGATGCGAGTTTCAGATCAACAAAAGCAACTGCGAAGCAGGGCTGTTCACGACCAGGTGCGAGTGCGTTGAGTTGAGTTCGATAAGGGCCAGATACGTTGAGTTGCCCGGCGCGATGGCAGCCGGTTGCGAACGTATGGTTCATCCGTCGATCCTCGGACAGAACGACCGCCGGTGCCAGAGGCGGTTTATCGGTGTCATGCTGGCCGCTCCGTTCTTTGCCGCAGGCGCAGCAGTCACGCTGGTCACCTCGGGCATGGGCGTGGCCGTGACCATGGCTGCGATCTTTGCGACGTTCGGCCTCTGCTGGTTTGCTGCCTTGCTGGTGGCCGCATCGGGCAAGATGGCGTTCGCCGGCCAGGTCGCCCTGGTGATGGGCAGTCTTGCTCTTGCCGGTGTCATCGCCGCGGCGGGCGGGATGGCCTCGCCGGTCGCCATGCTTGTCGTCGCGCTGCCGTTCGAAGCCTGGTGGATCGGCGCGTCTCGTCGCGCTGCACTCTGGGGTGCCGTCTCCGCATGTGTCGCTGTCCTGCTGCAGGCTTTTGCCGGTTCGGTCTTTCCGTTCGGCCCGGCGGAAATCGCCGCTTGGCATTGGCTGCTGCCGCTGGCCTGGGGGCTCACTCTCGTTCCCCGCGTCGCAGCGCTTGGCAGCCCGGCCGGCGCGCAGCTTGATCCGGCGACCGACGACCGGCTCGAGAACATCATCGACGCCGTTGTCCTGCGGGCCGGCAGGCATGGCGAGGTTCTGGATGCGTCGGCAAAGGCGCGCACGATCCTGAAGCTGCAGCCGGAGCTGCTGTTCGGTACCGGCCTGTTCGACCGCATCCATCTGTCCGATCGCGTCGCATACCTTAGCGCGCTGGCCGACATGCGCGATGGCGCGCCAGCGCGCCGGTTGGATCTTCGCGTCCGGCTGCCGCAAAACGGCAATGGCCCGACGGCGGACAATTACCGGCCGTTTTCGCTTGAATTGGCGCGGGGGGAAGAGCAGCAGGACGTCCTCACGTTCGTCCTGCGCGAAAACGACGAACTCGCCGGCTTGCGCGAAGAGCTTGCCGCTGCGAAAGAGGCGGCCGCGTCTGCCGAAGTGGCAAAGGGACGGTTTCTGGCGGTCGTCAGCCACGAGCTGCGCACGCCGTTGAACGCCATCATCGGTTTTTCCGACATGCTGCTGCATGAGATGTTCGGCACCTTCAAGGATCCGCGGCAGAAGGAATATGTCGGCCTGGTCAAGGAGTCCGGCCAGCATCTGCTTGCCGTCGTCACCTCGATACTCGATGTATCGAGGATCGAAGCCGGCGCCTACGCAACCGAGCCGGAACCATTCCGTTTCGTCGAAGCGGTCGAAATGTGCCAGTCGATGATGCGCTTGCAGGCCGAGGCAAAGAACATCGATCTTCAGGCCCAGATCGCACCGGATGCAGGCGAGATAAACGCCGACCGTCGTGCCGTGCAGCAGATACTCATCAACCTCGTCTCCAACGCCATCAAGTTCACGCCCGATGGCGGCGATGTCGTCGTCGGCGCCAAGCGGATCGGCTCGCGACTGCATTTCTGGGTCAGGGACACCGGCATCGGCATCGCCGAGGAAGACTTTGCCAATCTCGGCAAGCCGTTCATGCAGATCCAGAACGACTATACGCGCCGCTTCGAGGGGACTGGGCTCGGCCTGTCGCTGGTGAAGGGTCTGGTGGCGCTGCACGAGGGCACGATGTCGATCGAAAGCATGCCGGGGGAGGGCACCACGGTCACGATCAGCTTGCCGGTGAACGGACCGAACGGACGTTCTAACGACAAGCCCGGCGTACTGCCGATGCCTGCAGCCAAGGCGGAGACGAAAGGGGACAGGCATGGCTCGCTCCGCAAAAGAGCCTAGGGCGGTCAAGCGCCGCGGCAATGCCTTCCAACGCAGCGCGGTCGCCCTCGGCAGCCAGATTTTACGCAATCCGGTTCTGGTTGGCGGTTCGACCGCCTTCCTGGTGACGCTGTTCTACGTCTCGGCGAACGCTTTGTGGTATCAGCCTTTTCCTCATGCCGGCGCTTTTTTTGCAACCAGGAGCATGGAGGGCTTTCCTCGAGCCGGCGCCGACGAGCCTGAAACCACCATCAACATCGTGCGGCCGGAGCCGGCCCCGATCAAGAGCGATCCGGTCGTCGAGCAGGTCCAGGGCATATTGAAGGATCTCGATTTCTATTCCGGCACCGTTGACGGTATTTCCGGCCCCAACACGCGCAAGGCCATCCAAGCCTATCAGCAGAAGGTCGGGCTCAACGCTTCCGGCGAGATCGACACCATTCTGCTCGATCAACTGGGCGCCATGCCAACCGCCTCGACAGTCGTGCCGCATCCGGCACCCCGTCCGGACGACATGGCCGCGATTCCCGTCTCGGCTTCGCCGGCAGATGCGCCAGCGCAGGCACCCGACGCCCGCATCATCAAGATCCAGGCCGGGTTGAAGGCATTCGGCAATGACGACATGCAACTCGATGGCGTGGTCGGGGCTCGCACCAAGGCAGCGATCAGGGAGTTTCAGTCGCTGTTCGGGCTGCCTGAGACCGGCGAGCCCGACGAGGTCGTCTACGTCAAGATGCGCGAGATCGGCCTGACCAACTGATGATTGGAGGCGGGCGGTTTTTGGTTTCACCCAAACGCAAAGCGCTCTAAGTACCGTCCGATGTCGTCCAGAATGCTGCCATGCGCGTAACCACCGATCTGTGGGTGTCGGCCCTGCTGCGCCGGGTTTTCGGCGCCGGCGGCTTTGCCGCCGTAGTCAAGCGCGGCGCAACCGAGGCCGGCGCCGTCTTCGTGCTGGCGCGTGGCCGCATGGGCGAGATTGCCTTGTTTGGCCCGGCGCCGCAGACGAGCTACGATTCAGCCAAACCCGACGACCGTTACTTCAGTCTGCTCGGCGCCGGCGACGATGCCGCCGTCTTTGACGCGCGACTGGAAAGGGAGAAGAAATTCGATCCCGACATCTGGGTGGTCGAGATCGAGGCCGGCTCTGTTCCCGTCGAGGAGCTTCTTTCCGTCAAGTCGCAATAGCGATATGCAGACAAAGGCTTAGAGCGTTCGCTTGAATCTCTTTTCAGGCGCGACGGCGGGTCAAACGCGACGCGCTTTAGGGCTGGCGGCAGCATTGTCGCTGTCCGCCTTGCGGACGTCGGCGTTTGCCGCGATCGGTCCGGCATTGCGAATGGCCTTCGACAGTGTCTCGGCCTTCCAGCCGCGTAGCCTGTCCAGCGCTGCGTCGCGATGCAGCAGCCGATAGCGGTCGAGGAAGATGCGGATGGCCTGCGGATGCGAGAACTCTGTGGGATAGACGGCGGCGGTGATCAGGAACGCCCTCTCTTCGCCGAGATCGAGCGCGCGCAGGGCGGCCAGCAGCGACGTGTAGTTCTGGTTCGCGGTGAGCGACCGCGCCGTTGAAAAATCGATCTCGAGCGCGTCGGCCAGTGCTGTCTGGAAGAAGGCAGCATTGCCGGTCAGCGCCGTCTCGCGCAGTTTGAGGTAGGTGTTAGCGCTGGCGAACGGATTGATCGTCGCGCCGCCGCTCTCGGCATCACGCATCATCGACCGCAGCCGACGCCGTGCATTCTCGGCGGCGCCGGCGGGCACCTGCTGGCTGTCGGCGACGACTTCGGCGCTTTCGGGTACCGTTTTGGCGTTTGCCTCAGGCTGCCGCACGCTCACCAGCGTCGGCTTTTCAAGCGCCCTGATCAGGTGGGCGATGGTCGGGTTCAGATCCTTGCGGCGCGCAATGGCACGCGCATGCGGCAGGCCATGCCGTCCGATCAGCGCGATGAGGTCGATATCGCTGAGCGCGCGCGAGCGGATGAGCAGCGGCGCGGCAACGTCGACCGGCTCCTCGCAAAGCCGCCGGACCAGCGCAGCGGGCGCATATTCGCATTCGGAAAGGGCGGCGGCGACGTAGCGGCGCGATTCGACCGACACATCGGCGAAAAGCGGCAGCGTCAGATCCTCAAGTTGCGCGATCTCCCGACGCGAAGGGCGGGTGAGCGAACAGAACGCCGACACCGTGGCGCGGAACAGCCTTTCGGCCTTTCCCGATTCAGCCCGTATAGCGATTTGCCTAAAATCCGCAGATGACACGAAGGATACGCCTGACACTCGACACAATCTTGACCATGCTCGACCGGGACTGTGTCGGTTTCGCATTTGCCACGGGTCAGGACTTCCTGACCTCAGAACAAAGATCAAATTAGGGGCGATCCGTTAGCGTTCCGTTAACCTACTGGCTCCTTAATCAGATTGGAGGCGTTGCGTTGTGCTCCGGGGCAACCGAGAGGAATGCACGAACCATGGGCATGGTACTGTCTTTCGTGCCGCGAACGGCGGCAACCAATCGAGCAGACCGAAACACCGGAACGCCGGCGGCGGTGATCATTTTCCCCGGCGTCCGCTACGAGCAACCGCCACTGACGGGCGAGACGCGGCCAGGCGCCGGTCCGGACAAGCCGGGTTCGTCAAGGACGATGCCGGGGACGTCGGGGACGTTGCCTGTTCCGCATCATTAAAGCGCGTCGCGGCTGAATGGATTCGCCGCGCCCTGTTGGGCGCGCAAAGGACGCTCTATCTCCTTGAATGAGCGCCGCGGCGGCTCGCAAGGCATGGGCCGCAACCGGCGGCATGTTTCGGTTGACGTCAGTAGTCCTGCAGCTCGCAGGAACTCTGCTCGAGAAACCGCGACACGGTCGGCTTCCAGCTGTCGTCGGGCACGAAGGAGCGGATGACGAACATGCCTTCGTCGATCGGCGCTTCGACGAAGATTGCCCCTTGCAATTCCTCCGGGAGATCCTTGCGGATCTCGATCATCTGCGCCGGCGTCAGTACGATACTGTCCAGCACCCTTCCGGTCGCGCTGTGGTCGTTGAAGGAGTAGATGTTATGGCCGCTGCGGTCATAGACCGATACGGACCAGAACGGGACGTTTCCCGGTGCCTTCACCCGAACCATCCCATCGGACAGATCGAAGCGGCAAGCCGCAGCATAAAACAGCGGATCGACCGATTTCACCACAGGCGTACCGCCGGCCTCAGCGTCCAGCCTGGTCATCCGATAAAGGTTGGAGGCCATGGCCAGCCGCGACCAGGCATTGCGTTCGGAAAATTCCGGGGCGAGCAGCAGCACGATGATGTGTACGATGCCGGCGCCAAGCAGGCCGAGCAGGATCGCGTGCAGCAGCCTACGCATTGCAGCCGACCTTTACGATCTGCGGCAGCGTGACATCCGAAAGGCCCGTGCTGCTGGCGATCGGCGTGTCGTAGAATGTCAGCACGAGATACATCCGGCCGAAGCCGTCGGAAAGCAGCCAGTTGCCGGGCGCGGGGCGGTTGCTGACGGAAATAAGCACGGAATTGTCGGGCTGGCGCAGCACCTGGTAGGACTGAAGTGCCGCAAGCCTTGGCTTGCCGGTCTCGACCACGCCGAGCGACCGATCGGCGGCATAGAGGGTCCAGAACCGGGCTGTGGGAAATCCGCCTTCGATTTCATAGGCGCATTGGCGTTTCAATAGTTCGCCATCGGAATCGCGTTCGGCGATAAACGACAGGCCTTCTGCCTGCCCGAGTGCAAGGACACCCTCGCGCGCCACGCGGGCTTTCGAATAAGGATCCGCCGACTGCGTGCCGATATCGGGAAACGCCGTCCATTGGCCGATCCTGATCGCGCCAATGCCATCCTGCGTCTTGAGAGCGTACCAGACGCTGCTGCCGCCGCCGCCGATGGATATGGCAAGCGCGAGGAGCGTCAGGAATGCGTTCTTGAACATGAAGAGCCGCGGGCAAGAGGAGTGCCGCTCGGGGATATCGCGGGGCAGGGGGCCATGGCAAGCGGACCTCTGTGGAATTGCGGCGCGAGGGATGGCCTGGCCCGTCGTGCCGGCATCAAAGCGCCGACAGGGTCTCCGGTGTCGCAGGCGCCTGGAGGACGGGCGCCGACTGGAACAGCCTGGTGATGTCCCTGAGCGCCCGCGTCGTCTGGCTGGACAGCACCGGCGGCCGCTCGGCGGCGGTGTCGGCCGCTGCCTGCTCGGCATTCTTCTTTTCCGCTTTCTCGGCCTTGGCGGCGATCTCTTCGTCGACGAAGGGATGATCGAGGCCGGGGATCGGCTTGAGGTCGATATTCTGGTGCGCATAGACCATCAGCCGCTGCCAAACCATCGCCGGCAGCGAGCCGCCGGTCATGTTGTTGGTCGGGGTGAAGTCGTCATTGCCGAGCCACACGGCAGCCGTGTAGTTGCCGGTGAATCCGACATACCAGGCGTCGCGGTAAGACTGCGTTGTGCCGGTCTTGCCGGCCGAAACGATATTGGGAAGCGCAGCGCGCCGCGCCGTGCCCATCACCGGCACCGCCGCCAGCATGGTGTTCATGGATTTCAGCGCCTGCTCCGAGAGCACACGGCGCGGCGGCGCCGCATCCTTGGCGAAATCGTAAACCACCTCGCCGGTACGGGTGACGAGTTGGGTGACGCCATGCCGGGAGCCGACAAAGCCGTTCTGGGCGAACACGCTAAAGCCTGTCGCCTGGTCCATCACGGTCATGCCCGATGTGCCGAGCACCATCGTCTTGTGCGATTCGAGCGGCGATTCGACGCCCATGGCTTCCGCCATCGCCTTGATCGGCTTGATGCCGAGATGATTCTTGGCCAGCCGCACCGGCACGGTGTTGACCGATTTGGCCATCGCCGTGATCAGCGTGACCTTGCCGGCCCGTCCGTCATTGTAATTGTGCGGCGACCAGGCACCCCAGGAGATCGGCGCGCCGGAAACGACGGAGTCCGGCGTGAAGCCGTGCTCCATCGCCGTTGCGTATACGTAGGGTTTAAACGACGAGCCGCTCTGGCGCAGCGCCTTGGTGGCGCGGTTGAACTGGCTGGCACCGTAGTCGCGGCCGCCGACGATCGCCCTGACTGCGCCATTGGTTTCGATGACGACCATGGCGCCTTCGGTGACGTTGTATTCCTTGCCGAACTGGCGGAGATGGAACTCCATTGATTCTTCCGCCGCCTTCTGGATGTTGGCGTCGAAAGTGGTGTGGGCGACCAGCGAATGCTGGCCGGACTTCGCGGCGATCTTCTTGACCTCTTCGAATGCCCAGTCGAGGTAGTAATCCGGGCTCTTCTGCTCGCCGCGGTCGACGATTTCAGCCGGATGCAGCCGCGCCTGCAGCACCTGACCCTCGCTCATGAAGCCGCCTTCGACGAGATTCGACAGCACCACATTGGCCCGCGCCCTGGCAGCAGGCAGGTTGATATGCGGCGCGTATTTGGTCGGTGCCTTGAACAGGCCGGCCAGCATCGCCGCTTCGGCGAGGTTCACATCCTTGACGCTTTTGCCGAAATAGAAATCGGCGGCCGCTTCGATGCCGAACGTGCCGCCGCCCATATAGACGCGGTCGAGATAGAGCTGCAGGATCTCCTTCTTCGACAGATTGGCCTCGAGCCACAGCGCCAGGAAGGCTTCCTTGACCTTGCGCTCCAACGTCCGTTCATTCGTCAGGAACAGGTTCTTGGCCAACTGCTGAGTGATGCTCGAGCCGCCCTGCACCACGGAATTCGCCCGCACATTCGCGAAGATCGCGCGCGAAAGGCCGAGCGCGTCGATGCCGTAGTGATCGAAGAAACGCCGATCCTCGGTGGCCAGAACCGCTTTGATGACCTGGTCGGGCATCTCGTCGACCGGCACCGAATCGCGCTGGATGATGCCGCGCTGGCCGATCTCATTGCCGTAGCGGTCGAGGAAGGTGATGGCGAAATCGCCCTGGGCGCGCCAGTCGCCGGCGGTTTCCTGGAAGGCCGGCAAGGCAAGCGCCAGCATGACGACGATGCCGCCGGCGCCGAGCGTGAAGCCCTCACTCAACAGTTCGATGATGCCGCGGCGCCAGCCGGAGACGCGGAAGCGCCGGAAAAAAATGGTGGCCGCTTCCCAGAACCGGCGCGCCTTGAAGCCGGTCTCGTAGAGCGAGGAATCGAACCACGCATCCGCCGCCAGCAGTCTTGCGGCAATCGGACCCCTTCTCCTGCGTGTTTTCAAAGGACTGGCCATTCCAAGATCCGGCTGCGGCTACGCCTCCCACTGAGAAGCGGCACTCATACCAGACTATTTGTCCATTTTGGCCTCGCTCACAAGAGTGAGGGGGGCTTTCGCGGTACAGTTTGTTGATACCAGGGTCGGGCCTGCGACCTCTGCCACCTCGCACCCACCTAACGCGCCGCGATAAAGCGCATGAAATGCGCCACGTCGGCATCGCTTGGCTCCTGGCCGGTGAAACTGCGCAGATAGGCGGCGAGATGACTGACCCTCGCCTCGACCGGTTCCTTGAGGTCGAGCACATAATAGCCGATCTGCATGTAGTAGAGCACACGGGCGCGGATGAAGGCATCCTCTTCGCCGTAGCCATGCCGGCGATACATGTCGCGGATCGCACCCAGTCGGTCATTGTCGGCCTGGTCGATGGCCCGGCGCACGTCCTCGGAGCGACGCGCCCATTCCCGGATGGCGAAGTCGAGCCTGGGATCGAACAGGCGCTCGTCGGTCCAGCATTCGAACACGTTCATGACCCCCATGATGATGCTTTCGGCCGGCCGCTGCGCGCGTTCGACGATCGACTTGGTGTTGGTGTCCCGCCAATGGGCAAGCAACTGGTCGAGCAGGTCCTGACGGCTCTCGAAATACCAGTAGAAGCTTGAGCGCGATACGCCGAGCTTCTGGCCGAGCGGCAGCACGCGCACGCTTTCGATGCCGTCTGAAATCAGTGTCTGGAGCGCAAGATTGATCCAGTCCCGGCGCGTCACCTTGGTGTTGCCGGGCGCCGGCTCGTGCTGCGGAGAAATCATGGTCATGGCCGCACAATAGGCATGAGGGCGAACTGCATACAACCGTACTAGACACATATGTACAGTACAAGTATCCTGTCTGCCTCAACGAACTGGGCCGAGCGGCCGACGCGCGTCATCGCGGCTCCTGCCTACGATCCGCAACGCAGGGCAATACGGCAATGAGGAGTATCCGCCATGGTCGATGACGCCGCACGCAACCTCAGGCGCGAACGCAGGCGCGGACGAACCGGCGAGGCCGGCAGCGAGACCAGCCGCCGGCCGGACTATCGTTCGCTGAAGAACCCGTTCCTGCCGCAGCCGATCTTTTCGGCCGACCAGGTCGCCGCGATCCACGACACGGCGCTGCGCGTGCTCGAGCAACTCGGCGCCAAGGTGCTGCTGCCGGAGGCGCGCGCCATTCTTGCCCGTGCCGGCGCGCTGGTCGACGAGGACAGCCAGATGGTGCGCATCGGCCGCGATATCGTCTCGGCGGCGCTGGGCTCGGCGCCGAAATCGATCCGCGTCCATGCCGGTGACCGTGCCCGCGACCTGACGCTCGAACTCGGCTCGATGACGTTCCTGGCAGGATCCGGGGCGCCAAACGTCACCGATCTGGAGCACGGCCGGCGGCCGGGAACGCTTGCCGCTTTCGAGGATCTCATCCGCCTGGTGCAGCATTTCGACGTGCTGCACATGCTGGGACCTTGCATCGAGCCGCAGGACATCGACAACCGCTTCCGCCATTATGCCGTCAACCGCGCGCAGTTGACGCTGTCGGACAAGCTGCCGTTCGTCTTCGCGCGCGGCACGCCGCAGGTCGAGGACGGCTTCGAGATGCTGCGGCTGGCGCGGGGTCTGTCCGAGGACGAATTCCGTTCGGGCGCTCATTGCTACACCGTCATCAACACCAACTCGCCGCGTCAGCTCGACATTCCGATGGCACAAGGCATCATCGACTTTGCCAAGGCGGGGCAGGTGCTGATCATAACGCCCTTCTGCCTGGCCGGCGCCATGGCGCCGATCACCGTGGCCGGCGCGCTGACGCTGCAGCACGCCGAAGCGCTGGCCGGGCTGACGCTGGCCCAGATCGTGCGGCCGGGCGCGCCGGTGGTCTATGGCTCCTTCTCCTCCAATGTCGACATGAAGTCCGGGGCGCCGGCCTTCGGCACGCCGGAGCACGTCAAGGCGACGCTCGGCGCCGGTCAGCTTGCACGCTTCACCGGCCTTCCCTGGCGGTCCGGCGGCGGCAGTGCCGCCAACATTTCGGACGCGCAGGCAGCCCACGAAACGCAGTTCGCGCTATGGGGTTCGGTGCTCGCCGGCGCGACGGTCTGCATCCATGCTGCGGGCTGGCTCGAAGGCGGGTTGAGCGTCTCGTTCGAGAAGCTGATCACCGATATCGAGGCGCTGCAGACCATCGCGGAACTCTGCGCCGCGACGCCCGGCGACGAGGCTGCGATCGGCTTCGAGGCCATCGCCGAAGTGCAGCCGGGCGGGCATTTCTTCTCGACCGGGCACACAATGGCGCGCTACCGCACCGCATTCTACGAACCGCTGGTCGCCGACTGGTCGAATTTCGGCAACTGGACGCAGGCCGGGTCAAGAACCGCCACCGAGCGCGCCACCGGCATCTGGAAACGGCTGCTGGCCGATTTTCGGCCGCCGGCTTGCGCCGCTGCCACATCAGGTGTTCTCGACGAATTCATTGCGCGGCGCACGGAAGAGGGTGGCGCAGCACCGGTCTCGTGAGGATCAGCGCAGCGTCCCTGCCCGAATAGATGGCGGCCGTAAGCCCAGGCTAGCACTGGTCGGAGCGGGCGTACATGAGCAGTCGGTGCCGCATTGAGTTCTGTGCGAATGAATTCAGTATTATTTCACAATGTCATTTCAAGCATTTGTTCAATCAAAAACATTCTGAAAATTGGTTTTTCCGTTCCGAGTTCCTATTTTAGGTGAGAAACTAATTTTCATCACCTCAGCGAAAAGGAGATTTTATCGATGGCGGAACCCAATCAGAATATCATGGAAAAAGCTGAAGCGCGCTTCATGGAGAAGCAGAAGAAAACCGCCGAGCGAAATCAGGCTACGGCCGAATATATTTCCGAGGCCAAGGCCAGGACCATCAAGACCGAAAAGTTGCGGGCGCTGCGGCTGGCCAAGGAAGAGGCCGACCGTGCGGCGGAAGCCCTCAATCCCGTCGCTCCCAAGAAAAAGCGGGCGGCAGGCAAGAAAGCGGGGGCCGCTTGACGGCATCAAGTCATGAGCCTGACATTTCCAAACCTAAGCCGAAGCTACGACGAGGCGAGCCGGCGGATCCGCTTCGTCGGCTATGATGGCATGTGCCAGATCTCTTTCTTTGTCCATGCAGACGCCATCTCGACGGCGCCGCCGGGGACGGCGACAGCTGAAGCCACATATCTCGCCGCCTTCGATTCGGCCGTCGGTCCCATACATGACGTCGCAAGGAACGCTTATACCCGTACCGGCAAGAGCATGTATGTGCTGACCGCATCCGATTTTCGATAAGTCCCGACTGTCCGCGCGATCGCGGCCTTGGAAATCCCGGGATCTGGCGGCAGAATTTCAACGCGGCTACGCTGCAGGCGGAATCTGTCGGGTGAAGGCCTGTTTAGCCGCGACGGGCGAGGGAGAATACAATGACCGCGCCGGCTGCCGCGTTGCAGAAGGCCTTGTTCCAGGCGCTGGACGCTGACGGTTCCCTGTCAGCGGCGTTGGGCGGCGCAAAACTATTCGACCATGTCCCGGAAAACATCCCGTTTCCCTATGTGACGTTCGGCCGGACCAGCGTCTATGATTGGGTAACAGGCAGGGAGAAAGACGCCGAGCAGCTTTTCACTCTGCATTTCTGGTCGAAATCCGAGGCCAGGAAAGAAATGCTCGACGTGATGGACATGGTCAGCGCCCGCCTCCAGGATGCGGCGCTCGCGCTCGACGAGCATCACCGCGTCAATCTCAGGCTCGAATTCACCGAGGTCCGTTACGACCAGGATCTTTCAGCCTGTCACGGGCTGCTGCGCTTTCTTGCCGTGACGGAAGAAAACGCCTGACGCGCTTTCAATAAGGCTGCAACACAGTCTAGACTGGCGCCGGGATTTGCCGGGTTGGGGCGGCCAAATCACCGGGGTTGGTTGTGTCGCATACCAGGGGGTGAGACAGGCATATGTTGCAGGCAATGTTCATATCACGTTCAGCACCGATGAGTTAGGACGCTGATCATGAAAACGCTTCGCTCCCACTTCCCAACCGCGACACTTGCTCTCTGCGCTGCTGGTCTGTTTGCGTCGCAGGCGACGGCGCTGCCGGTCGTCGTGCCCGAGCAGAACCGGCCGATCGTCCTGGCCGCCTCCGACTGCTACGCGATCGGTCAGCAGGTCGCCGAGCAGAATGGCGGCACGCTGGCCAAGGCGTCACAGTCGACGCGCGGTGGCCAGCCGGTCTGCGTCATCGTCGTGCTGGTCCCGGGCAAGGATGGGCAGCGTCCACGCCGCACGGAGATCGTCGTTCCGCTGAACTGATGCCTGCCGTATCCCAGGCGCTGGAATCGGCCTATACCTGACGTCCAGCTCCTCAACAGGCCGATTCCTCAACTGGTATGATCCCATATGCGCGTACTCGTTGTCGAAGATGACAAGGACCTGAACCGGCAGATATCCGACGCGCTGGTCGATGCCGGCTATGTTGTCGACCGGGCTTTCGACGGTGAGGAAGGGCATTTCCTCGGCGACACCGAGCCCTATGACGCCGTGGTGCTCGACATCGGCTTGCCGCAGATGGACGGCATCAGCGTGGTCGAACGCTGGCGGCGCGGCGGCCGCAAGATGCCGGTCCTGATTCTGACGGCGCGCGATCGCTGGAGCGACAAGGTATCCGGCATCGACGCCGGCGCCGACGATTATGTCACCAAGCCGTTCCACATCGAAGAGGTGCTGGCCAGGGTCCGAGCGCTCATCCGGCGCGCGGCCGGCCATGCGTCGTCGGAGCTGACCTGCGGGCCGTTGCGGCTCGACACCAAAGCCTCCAAGGCCGATGTCGACGGCGTGCCGTTGAAGCTGACGTCGCACGAATTTCGCCTGCTTGCCTATCTGATGCACCATATGGGCGAGGTCGTGTCCCGAACCGAGTTGGTCGAGCACCTTTACGATCAGGATTTCGACCGCGATTCCAACACAATCGAGGTCTTTGTCGGGCGGCTTCGCAAGAAGATGGGCATCGACATGATAGAAACCGTTCGCGGCATGGGCTATCGAATGCGTGAGCCGGAGGCGTAAGGCGGAACCGCTCAGACAGACTGTAAGGACGCCGCTTTCAGTGCGGTTCGGGCCGCGTTCGCTGGCGTTCCGGGTGATCGCCTTTTCCACGGTCTGGGCGATACTCACCCTGATTGTCATCTTCACGCTGATCACGACCCTTTATCGCCAGGCGAACGAGCGCGGTTTCGACAGCCTGCTGTCGGCGCATCTGTTCAATCTGATCGGCTCGGTCGGCGTGTCCGAAGGCGGTTCGCTGACCGGCGCTCCCGACCTGGGCGACCTTCGGTTCTCGGAGCCGAAGTCCGGCTGGTACTGGTCGGTGGAGCCTGCGTCGGAAGGCGTGAGTGGTGAGTTGCACTCCTCCTCAATGACCACGGCGATCCTGTCGCCAAGCGTCGCCGAGGTTCCGTTCAATGCCAGCTTCCAGCGCAGCTATACGACAGAAGGCATCGATGGCGAGGAACTGGAAGTGTTCGAGAGCGAATTCGTTCTCGACGCGAAAAATCGCGCAGCGCGCTTCCGCGTCATGGGCAACCGGACCGAGCTCGAGCAGGAGATAAGCGCCTTTCAGCGTCGCCTGCTGACCTATCTTTCGCTGTTCGGCGTCGGCATGATCGCCATCAACGCCATCGCCATCCTGCTGGGCCTGCAGCCATTGCGCCGGGTCAGGGACGCTCTCGCCATGGTGCGCGAAGGAACCGCGCAAAAGCTCGACGGTCGCTTCCCCGCCGAGATCGAGCCGCTCGCCGACGAGACCAACGCGTTGATCGAAAACAACAAGCGTATCGTCGAGCGCTCGCGGACGCAGGTCGGCAACCTCGCCCATTCGCTGAAGACGCCGCTGGCGGTGCTGATCAACGAGGGACGGGCGCTCGGCGGTGCCAAGGGCCAGCTCATAGCCGAACAGGCCGCCTCGATGCAGAAGCAGATTGACCATTATCTGCAGCGCGCCCGCGTTGCGGCGCAACGCGACAGCGTCGTCTACCGCACGCCGGTGGCGCCGCTGGTCCAGCGCATGGTGCGCGTGCTGCAAAAACTCAATCCGCAGACAGCTCTCTCACTTTCGCTGCCGGCAGTCGATATCGTCTTTGCCGGCGAACGCCAGGATCTGGAAGAATTGCTTGGCAATTTGCTCGACAACGCCATGAAATGGGCAAAGAGCGCGGTCGCTGTGTCGGTGGCGCCAATCTCGGGCAAGGGTGGCTCCGCCAAGAAGAGTGGCGCCGGCAAGGAGGGTGCTGTCAACCTGTTCGAGATCAGTATCGAGGATGACGGCCCGGGTATTCCGGAAGACAAGGCGCGCGAGGCGCTGAAGCGCGGGCGGCGTCTCGACGAGACAAGGCCGGGGACCGGGCTTGGACTTGCCATTGTCGCCGACCTCGTCAACGAATACGGAGGCGTTCTGGCTCTGGAACGGTCCAGCATGGGCGGGTTGAAGGCGGTGGTTCGATTGCGGAGCCTTCACTAGGCCCATGCTTTTTGCTGGGCCGGTCGACATTGATCGACGGTGCGTGATATGGCGGCATGTCGACTGGTCCCGGAGCCGTCGGCCGCGGCCAAATTTCCGACAAACATCGACACTATGGCCACGCCGACTTCCCCGATGGCGCCGCCCCCAGCTTTAACTCAAGAGACCGGTTTTTGGCATGAAGATTCGCGTCGCGCTCGTCTCCGCACTGCTGGCCGTTTCCGGCTGCACGACGCTGGGCAGGAACCCTGGCCCCACGGTGGCGCCGCAGCCGGCCGCAACGCCGCCAAGTGACGGCAAGATCGCGACGACGGTCATTTCCGCCATGGGCGGCGGCCTCGTCAGCGGATCGATCGGTACTGGCTTGAGCGATCCCGAAAAGCGCAAGGCGCTGGAGGCG
Source organism: Mesorhizobium sp. WSM4847 (assembly GCF_055811335.1). Lineage (NCBI taxonomy): Bacteria > Pseudomonadati > Pseudomonadota > Alphaproteobacteria > Hyphomicrobiales > Phyllobacteriaceae > Mesorhizobium > Mesorhizobium sp. WSM4847. The sequence continues at coordinate 151,749 of NZ_JBVVPY010000006.1, forward strand.
GAATACAGGGCGCTCGAGTACACGGCGAGCAGCCAGAAGGTGACGTGGAAGAGCGATCGGTCGGCGCATTACGGTGAAGTCGTGCCCGCCCAGCCCTATCGTGTCGGCTCGCAGGACTGCCGACAATACACCCATACGGTGTTTACCGGCGCCGCCGGGGCCACCGCGCGCGGAACCGCTTGCCGCAACGCCGATGGCAGCTGGACGCCGCTGACGTAACGACCGGCCGGATAATGCATGTCGCGCAAAAGCATGCCCTCGGGCCTGACTCGAGGGTGTGCAGCGATCTTGCGATGACGATATGCATGAAAACAACTATCTAAGGTGCGTCGCATGACGCCGGTCGAACGCGACGCGCTTTAGGTCCGGTTGACATCAATCAAGGACATGCGACGCATCTGCCGTCAAAGCGTCGCAGGACGCCTGTGTTGGCAGGGCAGGGCTCTGCCGTTATTGGAAGAAGCATGCTGTTCTGGGTCATAGCCGCCATTCTCACGCTGGGTGCAAGCCTGGCGGTGCTGCTGCCACTGGCCGGCGGCCCGAAGGGTGGTTCGCCAAGCAGCGATCATGACCTTGAAGTCTATCGCGACCAGCTGTCCGAGCTTGACCGCGACGTGGCGCGTGGCCTGATCCAGCCGGCGGAGGCCGAAGAGGCGCGTGCGGAGATCGCCCGCCGCATCCTTCGCCTCGACAATGCCGCCGACAAGGCAGCGGCGCGGCAGCCGTCGATGGCGACCAGGCTGGTCGCGACGGCTGCGGTCCTGGCGGTTCCGCTGGTCAGTTGGGGCTTGTACAGCCAACTCGGCTCGCCCGATCTGCCGTCGCAGCCGCTCAGCGAGCGACTGGCCAAGAATCCCGCCGACAGTTCGGTCGACGAACTGGTGGCACGCGCCGAGGCCCACCTTGCCGCCAACCCGTCCGATGGCAAGGGTTGGGACGTCCTGGCGCCAATCTATCTGCGCATGCAGCGGTTCTCCGACGCAGTGACGGCCTACCGCAACGCTATTCGCCTCGACGGCGACAGCGCAGCCCGCCAGGCCGGCCTCGGCGAGGCGATCGCCAGCGAAGCGGGCGGCATTGTCTCGGCCGATGCCCAGGCAGCCTTCGAGGCGGCGCTGAAGCTCGATCCGGCGACTCCGAAGGCCAGCTTTTATCTGGCGATGGGCATGGCGCAGGAAGGCCGCATCGAGGAGGCGACGGCCGGCTGGCAGAAAATGCTCGCGGCCTTGCCGCAGGACTCGCCCTGGCGCGGCGCCGTCGCGCAGGCACTGGCCGAAACCGCCAGGCGCAGCGTCGCTTCGGGAGTGCCTGCAAAAGGCCCGAACGCCGGGGATGTCGACGCCGCCTCGTCGATGTCGCCGCAGGATAAGGAAGCGATGATCAACACCATGGTTGCGGGGCTTGACGAAAAACTGCGGCAAAACCCGCGCGATGTGGAAGGATGGATGCAGCTTATTCGTTCCTATGTCGTGCTGGGCAAGGCCGATCAGGCGCGCGACGCGCTCAATCGCGGTATCGCCGTTTTTGGCTCCGATAGTGACGAAGCGAAGAAATTCACCGCCTTTGCCGCCTCGCTTGGCCTGACGGCGACGGAGTAAGAAATGACGCGCAAGCAGAAAAGACTGTCGGTGATCGCCGGAGGGTTGGCCTTCCTCGGTGCCGCCACCGGCCTGACCTTCTATGCGCTCGGCCAGAAGGCCTCCTACTTCTACATGCCCGCCGATCTGACCACCGCCAGCCTGCAGCCCGGGCAGCGTATCAGGCTCGGCGGCCTCGTCGAAAAAGGCACGATCGAGCGCGGTCAGGGGACCACCGTCGCCTTTTCGGTGACCGACAACCAGAAGCAGGTCAAGGTCACCTACACCGGGATTCTTCCCGACCTTTTCCGCGAGGAGCAGGGCGTCATCACTGAAGGCATTTTTCGCCCGGACGGCGTCTTCGTCGCCGACAGCGTCCTGGCCAAGCACGACGAGAACTACATGCCCAAGGAGGTGGCTGACGGCCTCAAGTCCAGGGGCGTGTGGCAGGAGAGCAAAAAGTGACTAAGCAGGTTCCGCAAAAGCCTGCCCTCGGGCTTGACCCGAGGGTTCCCACGATTTTGCGGCAAGACCCTGCGGCAAGACAAAAACCTGGCGGGCTTGGCCACAATGGTTGAAACCGGACATTTCGCGCTGGTCCTGGCGTTCGCGCTGTCTTTGGTGCAGGCGCTGGTGCCGCTGTTCGGCGCGCGTATCAACAGCCAGAAGATGATGGCCGTCGGCGGTCCGGTCGCGGTGACCGGCTTCGCCTTGACCGCTCTGTCCTTCGCGGCGCTGGCGACGGCCTATGCGACGTCCGACTTTTCGGTGGCCAACGTCTGGGACAACTCGCATTCGCTGCAGCCGCTGATCTACAAGATCACCGGCACATGGGGCAATCACGAGGGCTCGATGCTGCTCTGGGTGCTTATCCTGGGCTTCTTCGGGGCGCTCGTCGCTGCTTTCGGCAGCAATCTTCCAGCGACCCTTCGAGCCAACGTGCTGGCCGTGCAAGGCGCGATCGGCGCCACCTTCTTGCTGTTCATCCTGGCGACGTCCAACCCGTTCACCAGGCTCAATCCGGCGCCGATCGAGGGCCGCGATCTCAACCCGATCCTGCAGGATCTCGGCCTCGCCATCCATCCGCCGCTGCTCTATCTCGGCTATGTCGGCTTCTCGATCTGCTTTTCCTTCTCGGTCGCCGCCCTCATCGAAGGCCGCATCGACGCGTCCTGGGCGCGCTGGGTGCGGCCATGGACGCTGGTCGCGTGGATGTTCCTGACCGGCGGCATCGCCATGGGTTCCTACTGGGCCTATTACGAACTTGGCTGGGGCGGTTTCTGGTTCTGGGATCCGGTCGAGAACGCCTCGTTCATGCCTTGGCTGGCCGGCACCGCGCTGCTCCATTCGGCGATCGTCATGGAAAAGCGCTCGGCCCTGAAGATCTGGACGCTGTTGCTGGCGATCCTGACCTTCTCGCTGTCGCTGCTCGGCACCTTCCTGGTGCGCTCCGGCGTGCTCACCTCCGTCCACGCCTTCGCCACCGATCCAACGCGCGGCGTGTTCATTCTCTGCATCCTGACACTGTTCATCGGCGGATCACTGGCGTTGTTCGCCTTTCGCGCCTCGAGGTTGACGGCCGGCGGCCTGTTTCATCCGATCTCGCGCGAAGGGGCGCTGGTCCTCAACAATCTGTTCCTGACCACGGCCACCGCCACCGTGCTGATCGGCACGCTCTATCCGCTGGTCGTCGAGGCCGTTTCGGCCGACAAGATTTCGGTCGGCGCGCCGTTCTTCAACCTGACGTTCGGCCCGCTGATGGTGCCGCTCCTGGTCGCGGTTCCGTTCGGGCCGCTGCTGGCCTGGAAGCGCGGCGACATTTTCGCCGTCGCCCAGCGGCTGATGGCGGCCTTCGCCGCCGGGCTTCTGGCCGTGCTGGTGACGGCCTTGTTCATCGACGGCTCGTCGGTGTTCGCTGCACTTGGCGTCGGCCTGGCCTTCTGGCTGATCTGCGGCGCGCTCACCGATATTGCCGTCAAGTCCGGCTTTGGCAGTGTCGCGCCCGGCATCATGTTCAGGCGCTTCGCCGGCCTGCCGCGTTCGGTCTTCGGCACCGCGCTCGCCCATCTCGGTCTTGGGCTGACGACGCTGGGCATTGTCGGCACGCTTTGCTTCGGCACCGAGAAGATCCTGTCGATGCGTGCCGGCGAGACCGTGCAACTGTCCGGCCACACACTGCGCTTCGAAGGGCTCTATCCGGCCCAGGGGCCTAACTACAGCGAGGATCGCGGCCGCTTCGCCCTGCTCGGCGCTGATGGAGGCACCACCGCCGTGATCACCTCGTCCAAGCGCTCCTATCCGGTCCGGCAGATGACGACGACCGAGTCCGGTATCAAGACGATCGGTTTCAGCCAGCTCTACCTCTCGCTTGGCGATGAGGCGACCGACGGCTCCGTCGTGGTGCGGCTGTGGTGGAAGCCGCTGGTGACGCTGATCTGGGGCGGCGCCCTTGTCATGATGGCAGGCGCTGCGATGTCGCTGATGGACCGGCGGCTGCGCGTCGGCGCACCGTCCCGCCGCCGCAAGTCGGCGGGCGCCATGCCTTCGGCGAGCCTGCCATGACCGCAAGAAAAACTTCACTGGCCTCCCTGATCCTGCTGCTGACGCTGTTGTTTGCCGGCGCCGCACTTGCGGTGAAGCCGGACGAGGTTCTGGCCGACCCGGCGCTCGAGGCGCGGGCGCGGACGCTTTCGGAAGAGCTGCGCTGCATGGTTTGCCAGAACCAGTCGATCGACGAATCCGATGCCGACCTTGCCCGCGACCTGCGCGTGCTGGTGCGCCAGCGCCTGGTCGCCGGCGATACCGACCGGCAGGTGATCGATTACATCGTTTCCCGCTACGGCGAGTTCGTGCTGTTGAAGCCGCGCTTCAGCCTGCGCAATGCGCTGTTGTGGGGCACGCCGGTCCTTCTGCTGCTTGCCGGCGGGATTTTCATCGTGCTGACCGCCCGGTCCCGCCGATCGGCGCCTGCGGCCATGCTCACGGCCGAGGAGAAGGCAACGTTGGACAAGATGCTGGGTAACTAATTCGGCCCGGCCGCCCCGTCGCCAAGACCGCGGCCGTGTCACGATGTCTCGAGACCAGGTGACGAACCGCTTCAAGCCTTGTCTGCGCGCCTGGCTTCCGACGCTTCGATGATGGCGTCGATTTCCGCCATGGCTTCTTCGTGCGGCACGACACGGCCAGCTGCCGCATCGGCCATGCCGCGTTTGATGCCTTCGATGATCTCAAGCTCGCGATCGACATAGGCCGATATCGCCTCGGCCGCGAGGAAGGATTTGCTGCGCCGCGTGTCGGCGGCGATCCGCTCCAGCTTCAGCTTGGTTTCGACGAAACCCGAATCGTCATGGTGGCGCTTGCGGTCATGGTGAAAGCCTTGTGCTGAACTGTGTACAGGGCAACGGGCGGGCGCAACCAAAGGGTTGGTGCCTGCAAACATTACCAAAGTTTCATGCACTGGAAATGGCGCCGTAATGTGCGCGCCTCTATTTCTCTTGCCCGAGGATGCCGAGCAAAGCGCATCCCTTGAAAGAGGATACGAGACCCATGAATATTGCCCCCAATTCACATTCCCGCACCCGCAAACGCCTGATGGCTGCCGCCGCATCAGTGGCCATTGCCGGCGCGATCGGCTTCGGCGCGGTTGCCACCGGGACAGCCCCCGTCCTGGCCGAGGCCGTGCGTGTCGAGGCGCCTCAAGTCCCGAGCTTCGCCGACGTGGTCGAGCGCGTTTCGCCGGCGGTCGTCAGTGTCCGCGTCAAATCCAAGATAGAATCGACCGCCGACGACGGCTCCGACCTTCCCGACGCCTTCGGCGATCTCCCCGACGATCCGCAATTGCGCCGCTTCTTCAGGGAGTTCCGTGGCTTTGGCGATCAGGATGGCCGGGATGGAATGCGACGTTTTGGACGCGCTGACCGCCAGCCACGGCCGGTCGCTCAAGGGTCCGGCTTCTTCATCTCCGAGGATGGCTACCTCGTCACCAACAATCATGTCGTCGGAGAGGGCTCGTCCTTCACGGTGGTGATGCATGACGGCAAGGAACTCGACGCCAAGTTGGTCGGCACAGATCCGCGCACCGATCTCGCAGTGCTCAAGGTCGAAGGCGACGGCAAGTTCACCTATGTCGACTTCGCCGATGATTCAAAGGTTCGCGTCGGCGACTGGGTGGTGGCCGTCGGCAATCCGTTCGGCCTCGGCGGCACAGTCACTGCCGGCATTGTCTCGGCCCGTGGTCGCGACATCGGCGCCGGTCCTTATGATGATTTCATCCAGATCGATGCCTCGGTGAACCGCGGCAATTCGGGTGGCCCGACCTTCAACCTCAACGGCCAGGTCGTCGGCATCAACACCGCGATCTTCTCGCCGTCCGGTGGCAGCGTCGGCATTGCCTTCGACATTCCCGCCTCGACCGCAAAACAGGTCGTGCAGGATCTGATGAAGGACGGCACCGTCCAGCGCGGCTGGCTTGGCGTCGAGATCCAGCCGGTCACCTCCGAAATCGCCGAATCGCTCGGGCTGAAGTCCGACAAGGGTGCGCTCGTTTCCAGCGCCCAGGACGATGGTCCCGGCAAGGAGGCCGGCATATCGGCTGGTGACGTCATCACTCAGGTGGACGGCAAGGACGTCGCTTCGCCGAAGGAACTCGCCCGTCTGATCGGCGCCTACCCGCCCGGCAAGCCGGTCGACGTCACGCTGTGGCGTGACGGCAAGAGTGAAACGGTCAAGGTCGACCTCGGCACGCTGCCTTCGACTGACAAACAGGCTTCGGCCGACCAGCAGCCTTCGGTTCCACCAAAGGCCGATACACTGGCCGATCTCGGTCTCACCGTCACCAGGTCCGACGATGGCAAAGGGCTTGTGGTGACCGATGTCGATCCCGACAGCGATGCTGCCGATCGCGGCATCCAGCCCGGCGACGTCATCACCTCGGTCAATTCGACGGAGGTCAACGGCACCGAGGATGTCGCCAAGGCCATGGCCGACGCGGTGAAGTCGGGCCGCAAGGCGGTGCTGATGCAGATCACCCGCGACGACAGCAACCGCTTCGTCGCGCTGCCTGTCGCCAAGGGCTGACGTTCCTGACTTTTCCGATGCGGCGGTTTCAAATACCCGGAGCCGTCGGATGGGAAAGCACGGGGCTTGAATACGTTAGTCAGTCATCGTGTTCCGCCCCAGCGGCAGCGGGCTCCCATCGCCCGCGGCCGCTCGAACAGAGCATGACGATATGCTCAAGCAACAAAGCATGTCGCCCAAAAGTGTGAAGCGGTTTTGGGATGACGACATGCTCAAACAACAGAGCATCTCGCCCAAAAGCCTGCGTGGAGCTTGATCCAGGGTGGTCGATGGCTCGGGGTCAACAACATTCCAAAACAAAGACTTACTGCTCGTTCTTGAATCATTTTGTTCGCGATACACCTTGAGGCCATAATGCCTATGCCGGCCACTCAATCTTCCAGCGAAATCGCGTATAACGGTCCCATGAAGATTCTCGTCATAGAAGACGATCGCGAAGCGGCCGATTACCTCCAGAAAGCCTTTACCGAGGCCGGACATACCGCCCATGTCGCCGGCGACGGCGAAACCGGCTTCGCGCTCGCTGACTCCGGCGACTATGACGTGATGGTCGTCGACCGCATGCTGCCGCGCCGCGACGGCCTGTCGGTCATCGCCGGTCTTAGATCCCGAGGCAAGACTACGCCGGTGCTGATCCTGTCGGCGCTCGGCGAAGTCGACGACCGGGTCACCGGCTTGCGCGCCGGCGGCGACGACTATCTGACCAAGCCCTATGCCTTTTCCGAGCTTCTGGCCCGAGTCGAGGTGCTGAACCGCCGCGCCAGCGCCAGGGAGGCCGAAACCGTCTACCGGGTCGGCGATCTCGAACTCGACAGGCTGTCGCATTCGGTGCGGCGCGCGGCCCGAGAGATTACGCTGCAGCCGCGCGAGTTCCGCCTGCTCGAATATCTGATGCGCCATGCCGGCCAGGTGGTGACGCGCACCATGCTGCTGGAAAATGTCTGGGACTATCATTTCGATCCGCAGACCAACGTCATCGACGTTCACGTCTCGCGGCTGCGCGGCAAGATCGAGAAGGGCTTCGACAAGCCGATCCTGCACACGGTTCGTGGCGCCGGCTATATGCTCAAGAGCGGCTAGCATGGCCCTTTCTATGCCGGCCATCATGAAGACGACGGCAGCGCGGCTTTCGGCGCTCTATCTCCTGCTGTTCGCCATCTGTGCGGTGCTGCTCGTCTTCTACATGACGTCGCTGTCGGCGCGCATGCTGACCGGCCAGACGCAGGAGACCATCAACGACGAGGTGCTCGGCCTCGCCCGGGTCTATCAGCGCGGCGGCTTGCCGCTGCTGGTCCGGGTGGTCGAGCAGCGCTCCCGCCAACCCGGCGCCAATCTCTATTTGATCGCCGATGCCAACGGCCAGATCCTGACCGGCAACGTGCAGAGCCTGGAACCCGGCGTTCTCGTGGCCGAGGGCTGGACGACGGAGCCGTTTTCCTACCGGCGCTTTGGCGAGGGCGAGCTCGAGCGGCAACGCAACCCGATCGCCGACCCGAACGAACCCAGCCAGAGCGAAGTCCAGGTCGAAGGCGAGAAGGGCCACAACGCCATTGCCTTGGTGCTGCGCCTGCCGAACCAGATGATCATGCTGGTCGGCCGCGATCTCGGCGAGCCTGAGCGGTTCCGCGCCGTCATCCGCCGCGCCTTGACGTTGGCGCTCGGCATGATGGCGCTTGGCGGAATTTTGATCTGGTTCTTCGTCGGACGCGCGGCGCTGAAGCGCATCGACTCGGTGTCGCAGGCCAGTCGCCGCATCTTGGGCGGCGACCTTTCCGGCCGGCTGCCGGTCACCGGCGCCGGCGACGAGTTCGATCGGCTCTCCGAAAATCTCAATTCCATGCTGGCCAGGATCGCCACGCTGAATGAAGGACTGAAGCAGGTCTCCGACAACATCGCCCACGATCTGAAGACGCCGCTGACCCGGCTGCGCAACCGCGCCGAGGCGACGCTCTCCGGCAAGCACAACTCCGCCGACTACCGGCAGGCGCTGGAAGCGACCATCGCCGAGTCCGACCATCTGATAAAGACCTTCAACGCCATCCTGATGATCTCAAGGCTGGAGGCGGGCTATTCCTCAGAAATCACCAGCCGGGTCGATCTGGCTGCTTCCGTGCGCGATGTCGTCGAGCTCTACGAGCCGGTGGCGGAGGAGGCGGGAGTGACACTCGAGACCTCGGTGCAGGATGGCTTCGCCGTTGAAGGCAATCGCGAGCTGATCGGCCAGGCGCTATCGAACATCGTCGACAACGCGATCAAATATTCGACCGACTCGACAGCCAAGCCGACCGTTCGCGTGGCGCTCGATCGCGTCGGCAGCGAAATCAGGCTTTCCGTCACCGACAACGGCCAGGGTATTCCCGACGACGCCGATCGCGCCAGGGCGACCGAGCGTTTCGTGCGGCTGGAGAAGAGCCGCTCGCAGCCGGGTTCCGGTCTCGGCCTCAGCCTCGCCAAGGCGATCATGACATTCCACAAAGGGCGGCTTGATCTCCTGCCCGCCAATCCTGGATTATCCGTCGTCGTGAGTTTTCCCGAACGGGAGGATCGCTGATGGCGGTGAAGGCGGCTGCGGAACACACCAACTGGCTTCTGAAGCCGGCGGCAAAGCTCGTGCCTCTGGATCAGAACCGAGCCCGGCGGGAATTGTCGGAGATCGCTTCCGCAGCGCAGGAAGAGGAGCTTGCCGGGGCGGCGAAATTCCTGGCCGGCGAGGGCGCCGTCCAGGAGTTCCTCGCGGCAGTTTTCGACCTGTCGCCGTTCCTGCGCGACACGGTGCGCCGCCGCCCGCAGATCCTGGATGCGCTTTTCGACGAGACCGTCGAGGCCCGGCTGGCGTCGATCGGCGCCGCCATCGACAAGGCCGCGCGGGCGGAAGCCATCTCTGAGAACGGCCTGATGATGGAGCTGCGGCAATGGAAAGCGGAAGCGCATGTTCTGATCGCGCTGGCCGATCTTGCAGGCGAGGCCGAAACTGCAATCACAGTACGGCGGCTGAGCGATCTTGCCGACGCCTGCACCCGCGCTGCCGTCGACTTCCTGCTTCGCGACGCGCACCGACAAGGCAAGCTCAAACTGCCGGATCTCAAGGATCCGGCGCGCCGGTCGGGCTGGATCCTGCTCGGCATGGGCAAGCTTGGCGCGCATGAGCTGAACTTCTCCTCCGACATCGATCTCGTCGTTTTCTTCGACCCGCAAGCGCCAGCAGTCGTCGATCCGCTCGATGCGACGGAGCTGTTTTCGCGCCTGACCCGCCGGCTGGTCCGCATGCTCCAGGACCGCACCGAACACGGCTATGTTTTCCGCACCGACCTCAGGCTTCGTCCCGACCCCGGTTCGACGCCGCTGGCGATCCCGGTCGAGGCGGCGCTGCGCTACTACGAGGCGCGGGGCCAGAACTGGGAGAGGGCCGCAATGATCAAGGCGCGTCCGGTGGCCGGCGATGTCGCCGCCGGCACTGCGTTCCTGAAGGAGCTCCAGCCCTACATCTGGCGCAAATACATGGACTATGCGGCGATCGCCGACGTCCATTCGATCAAGCGCCAGATCCATGCCCACAAGGGTCTTGGCGAGATCGCGGTGAAGGGCCACAACGTCAAGCTCGGCCGCGGCGGCATCCGCGAGATCGAGTTCTTCGTCCAGACCCAGCAGCTCATCGCCGGCGGCCGCTTCCCCGAACTGCGCGGCCGCGAGACGGTGCCGATGCTTGGCCAGCTTGCGGCACGCGGCTGGATCACTGCCGATGCGCGCGATACGCTCACAAGGCAGTACTGGCTCCTGCGCCGCGTCGAGCACGCCGTTCAGATGGTCGCCGACGAGCAGATCCACATACTGCCGGACGATGACGAAGGGCTCGAACGCATTGCCCGCCTGCTCGGTTTTGCCGATGCGGCGACCTTTGCCGAGGCGTTCCGCGCCGCACTCCATCAGGTCGAACGCCACTACGCAGCGCTTTTCGAGACCGCGCCCGAGCTTTCGGCGGGCATCGGCAATCTGGTCTTTACCGGCGATGTCGACGACCCCGATACGTTGCAGACCCTGCAGAGATTGGGATTCCAGCGGGCGAGCGACATCTGCCGCGTCATCCGCGGCTGGCATTTCGGCCGCTATCGCGTCACCCAGTCAGCCGAGGCGCGCGAGCGGTTGACCGAACTGACGCCGGCGCTGCTGCAATCCTTCGGCCAGACGCGCCGCGCGGACGAGGCGTTGATACGCTTCGACGAATTCCTTGCCGGTCTGCCCGCCGGCATTCAGCTGTTCTCGCTGCTCCACTCCAATCCGGCTCTGCTGAAGCTGCTGGCGACCATCATGGGCGCGGCGCCCCGGCTGGCCGCCATCATCACACGCCGGCCGCACGTGTTTGACGGCCTGCTTGATCCGGCCCTTTTGACCGAACTGCCGGACCGCGCCTATCTGTCCGGCCGTCTCGCCGCGTTTCTCGAAGGCGACAGGGCCTATGAGGACGTGCTCGACCGCTTGCGCATCTTTGCGTCCGAGCAAAAATTCCTGATCGGCGTCAGGCTGCTTGCCGGCTCGATCGATCCGGCGCGCGCCGGCCGTGCCTTTTCCGATCTGGCCGATCTCACCATCGACGCGGCGCTGCGGGCGGTCATCGCCGAGTTCGCGCTACGCCACGGTCGCATCGCCGGCGGCACGGTTGCGCTGCTCGGCATGGGCAAGCTCGGCAGCCGCGAATTGACGGCCGGCTCAGACGTCGACCTCATTCTGCTTTATGATCACGACGCCGATGCCGACGAATCCGATGGCGACAAGCCGCTCGCCCCGTCGCACTATTACGCTAGGATGACGCAGCGGCTGATCGCTGCGGTGTCCGCGCCGACCGCCGAGGGCGTTCTCTACGAACTCGACCTTCGCTTGCGGCCGTCCGGCAACAAGGGGCCGGTGGCGACCCATGTCGATGCCTTCAAGAAGTACCAGCGCAAGGACGCCTGGACCTGGGAGCATATGGCGCTGTCAAGGGCCCGCGCGATCGGCGGCGATCAAGCGCTATGCGCCGAGGTCGAGACCGAAGTGGCACAGGTGCTTGCCCTGCCGCGCGACAGCGCCAAGGTGATGGCCGAGGCGGCCGAGATGCGCGCGATGATCGAGAAGGAAAAACCGCCGCGCGATCTCTGGGAGATCAAGCTGATCCCGGGTGGTCTCATCGATCTCGAATTCATCGCGCAGGTGGCGGTGATCACGGGAAAGGTCGAAGCCGGCCGCCGGGTCACCGGGACGGCGGACGTGCTGTCGAGGCTGGCGCCGGATTTCGCCGAGGCGCAGATCAGGCAGGAGCTTTGCGATGCCTATGCGCTCTATCTGGCGCTGACCCAGATGACGCGGCTCTGCCTCACCGGCGTATTCGAACGCGACGACGTTCCGCCGGGGCTTTCGGATCTGCTACTGGCGGTCACCGACCTGCCGGATTTCGGCGTGCTGGAAGCGCACCTCAAGGAGACGTCGCAAAATGTCAGGAAGGATTTTGGCTTTTTGCTTCGTGCGAAACGACCGTGATGGCGCAACGCCAATCGGCTGTTTCGAATAGCATCGGGGTTGCTGTCGGTCCGGCGTTTTCCGAAAGTTGCAACCGCTTCACGACGACAGAGGGTCAGGCGGCGGCCCTGACCGGCTGCGTCGGCTTCCTGGTCGGAATGCGCACCGACACGATCGTGCCGGTGCCTTCGGTGGAGCGGATTTTCAAGGCGCCGCCCTGAAGCTCGGCCAACGAGCGTGAGATGGCAAGGCCGAGGCCGGAACCGGCATGGCTCTTGGAGAACTGGTTCTGCACCTGCTCGAACGGCCGCCCGAGCTTGCTCAGCGCCTCCTTCGGGATGCCGCAGCCATTGTCTTCGATCGTCAGCACCAGAGCGCTGGAGGTGTTGCGGGCCCTTACCGCAATGCGGCCGCCCTGGCCGGTGAACTTCACCGCATTCGACAGCAGGTTGATGATGATCTGCTTGATCGCCCGGCGGTCGGCGAACAGTGTCAGCGAATCGGGGATGCGTGTTTCGACGGTGATCGACTTTTCCGCCGCCTGCAGCGAGATGACGCGCACCGTTTCCCGCATCAGCGGGCAGAGGTCGATTTCCTCCTGATCCATCGAGAACTGGCCGGCCTCGATCTTCGACATGTCGAGGATGTCGTTGATGACGCCCAGAAGATATTTGCCGCTGCCGTTGATGTCGGTGGCGTATTCCTCGTAGCGCGGCGAACCCAGGGGCCCGAACAGCGCCTGTTCCATCAGTTCGGAGAAGCCGATGATCGCGTTGAGCGGCGTGCGCAATTCATGCGACATGTTGGCCAGGAACTCGGATTTGGCCCGGTTCGCGGCCTCGGCGCGCTCGGTTTCTTTCATGTATTTGTGATTGAGCTCGACCAGTTCGCGCGACCGCTCTTCCTCTGCCCGGCGGGCAAGGCTGAGATCGTGGATCGTGGCCATCAGCCGGCGCTCGCTGTCGACCAGCTTCTCCTGGTGCAGCTTGATCTGGGTGATGTCGGAGCCGACCGAGACGGTGCCGCCGTCCCTGGTCCGCAATTCGTTCACCTGCAGCCAGCGGCCATCGGCAAGCTGCCGCTCGAAGGTCACGCCGCCTTGCTGCCCGTTGGTGTTGGCAAGCCGGCGCTCCGAGGCGAAGGCAAGCATGCGATCTTCAAGAACGGCGCGCGAGGCGCCCGGCATCACGTCGCGATCCGACAGGCCGTTGTCCTGCTGGTACTTGGAATTGCACATGATCAGGCGCTGGGCCGAATCCCAGAGCACGAAGGATTCGTTGATGTTTTCGATGGCCGTTCGCAGGCGAAGATCCGCGGCCTCGGAGCGCAGCGCCAAATGCCGCTGCTCGGTGACGTCGACGGCGATGCCGATCAACTGGATCTCCGGCGCTTCCGGGTCGATCACCTGCGCTCTTGCGCGCATCCACACCCATTGTCCGTCGGCGTGGCGCATCCGGAACACCTGGTCGATGTGGTCGATCTCGCGTGCGACGATCCTGTTGGCGAGTTGGAACAGGTCGCCGTCCTCCGGGTGGATGATCCCGTCGACCTCGCCGAACGACAGCATCGTGTCGCAGGGCTCATAGCCCAGCATGTCGTACATCGAACGCGACCAGTACATCTTGCCGCGCACCATGTCCCAGTCCCACAGGCCGCAGCGGCCGCGCACCAGCGCCATGTCGATGCGCTGGTGCGCTTCGAGATAGATGCGGTCGGCGGTCTGGGCGCGCGCCGCCTGGCCGAAATAGGCATAGAGAACGATGATCAGCACGCCGGCCGTCAGCACGAACAGCGTGACGTTGAGCGAAACGGTCTTGCGCCACGTGTCGAAGACCGCATCCTGCGGGACGAGCGCTGCGGCAGCACCATTCCTGCCGTTTGCCAGGCTCACCGCCGCATACCAGTCCTGGCCGCCGATGCTGACCTCCATCACCCCGGCGCGGTCGCCGAACATGAACAGCGGTTGACCGCCCTGGGCGATGGCGTCGAGCGACCGCCCTTCCCAGCCCGTCGATTGCGGTGTCACGGCAACGATCTTGAACGCGCTGTCGGTGACCGCAAGCACGTGGCTTCGGCCCATGGCGCCCTGACGGCTGATGCCCTCCAACAGGTCCTGCGTCGCGCCAGGCGTCGAGGCCATGCTCGCATCGACGCTGATCGAACTGGCCAGTTGGCCCGCCGCGAGCGAGAGGATCGCCTTGGCGTCGCGTTCCACGTCGTCGCGCTCGTGCATCAGCGACAGGAACCGCAGTGCCGCGATGACAATCAGGAAAATGATGATGAGGGCCGGTATCGATCGGCGCAGCAATGGCTCGGCTGCCAGAAGCCGTCGGTAGGCGGGTTCGGCGATAAGCCGCGCATTGCCGGCGAGACCGTCGCTTCCCGCCTCACGCTGCTCAAAACCCGTCCCTCCGGGCGCGCCCCACGCGTCCGCCTTCGCCATAAATGGCTCTCCCCGATTTTAAATCTGCTTGACGATCCGGCGACGCCGCACTTCCGAATCTTCAGCTAAAGAATCAAAGGTGATTCGGCTTGTCCATAGGCGCAGCGAAAAAAGATTAAAAATCGACTAAAATAATGGACTTTCCCGCCCGATGGTGCCGGGCGGCAACCTTCTAAGGTGTGTTGAGATTCAGGTCAGGCCGTGCCGAGAACGGTGGATTCCGAGAACCGGAGCGGAGCGTACTTTTGGGTACGTGAGCACCGGAAGCGCAGGAAGCCGCCGTTCGCAGGCCGGCATCACCTGAATATCAACTTACCTTACGCCAGCGTGCGCTCAATGATGTCGCGCAAATCGGCCGACAGGTTCTCGGTACTGGCAATCGAAAGCAGCGCTTCCCTTGCCTTGCCCTGCCGGGCAGGTTCCAGCGAGCGCCATGATCTGAGTGCCGTCGCCAGCCTGGCGGCCAATTGCGGGTTGCGCTTTTCGACCTGCAGGACCGTTTCGACGAAAAACCGGTAGCCCTCGCCGTCGGCGCGATGGAAGCCGGTCTGGTTGGCGCTGGAAAACGTGCCGACGAGCGAGCGCACCCGGTTCGGGTTGGCCATCGAGAAGGCCGGGTGGCCGGTCAGGGCGCGCACTGCATGAATGGTTTGCGGGCCCGGCACGCTGGCCTGGATATGGAACCATTTGTCCATCACCAGCGGATCGGTCGCATATTTCGCTTCGAACTCCGCCAGCGCCTTGACCGTCTCGGGCGAACCGCCATGGCGCAGCGCAAGCACGCTCAATGCGGCGGCGCGGTCGGTCATGTTGGTCGCGGACTGGAAATGCCGGGCCGCAAGCGTCGCACCTCCTTGCAGCAGCGAAAGATAGTCGAGCAAGGTGTTGCGCAGCGCCCGGCGACCGGCGCTTGCCGCATCAGGACTGAAAGCGTCCTTGTCGGTCAGTCGATCGTAGAGGTCGGAGAATATCTCCCGATTCGCCTCGGCGATTGCGACCGTCAGCGCCTCGCGGGCCGAGAAAATGGCATCGGGGTCGATGTTCTTGCCGATGTCACGGGCGATATCGGCTTCGCTTGGAAGCGCCAGGGCCAGCGCCCGATAGGCCGGTTCGAGTGTCTCGTCGCCGGCTATTTTGCCGGCAAGCTCGATCAACCGCGATGCGAAACCGGGCTGCTTGCCGTCAAGGACCTGGCGGAAGGTGGATATCAGAGCCTCGGTCAAAAGTGTGTTGAACGCCTGCCAGCGCGAGAAGGTATCGTTGTCATGGCCAGCAAGGAAGAACTGATCGTCGGCCCTCTGCTCGACGGAAAGCGTCACCGGCGCCGAGAAGCCGCGATTGAGCGACATCGCCGGGCGCTCGGCGACGCCCGAGAAGCGCACCATATGCCGGCGCCTGCGGATATGGATGACGCCGTCCTCGACGCTGGCGCCCTCGACGCCGCTATATTCTATCGCTTTGCCGTCGGTGCCGACCAGGCTGAAGGCCAGCGGAATATGCATCAGCCGCTTGCGGCTTTCGGACGGCGTTGGCGGCACCGACTGCTCGATCTCGAGCGTGAATTCCTGGGCCGCCGCATTGTGCGTCGAACTGATGGTCAGATTGGGCGTGCCGGCCTGATGGTACCAGAGCGAAAATTGCGCGAGGTCGCGCCCGGACACATCCTCGAACACCTTGATGAAGTCCTCGATTGTCGCAGCCTCGCCGTCATGGCGCTCGAAATAGAGATCCATGCCGGCCCGGAACGTCTCGGCGCCGAGAATGGTGCGGATCATGCGCACCACTTCCGAGCCCTTTTCGTAGACTGTCGCCGTGTAGAAATTGTTGATCTCGCGGTAGCGGCGCGGTCGCACTGGATGCGCCAGCGGTCCCTGGTCTTCGGGAAACTGATGTGCCTTGAGCGTGCGCACTTCGGCAATGCGTTTCACCGCTCGCGATCGCTGGTCGGCGGAGAATTCGTGATCGCGGAAAACCGTCAGCCCTTCCTTCAGGCAAAGCTGGAACCAGTCACGGCAAGTGATTCGGTTGCCAGTCCAATTGTGGAAATACTCGTGCGCGATGATCGCCTCGATATTGGCGAAATCGGCGTCCGTTGCGGTCTCCTGGTCGGCCAGCACATACTTGTCGTTGAAGATGTTGAGGCCCTTGTTCTCCATCGCGCCCATGTTGAAGTCGGACACGGCGACGATGTTGAAGACGTCGAGGTCGTATTCGCGGCCGAACGCCTCCTCGTCCCATTTCATCGACCGTTTCAGGGCGTCCATGGCGTAGCCGGCGAGCCGCTCCTTGCCCGGCTCGACAAAGATGCCGAGCTCGACCTCGCGGCCGGACAATGTGACGAAGCTGTCCGCGACCTTGCCGAGAGCGCCTGCGACCAGCGCGAACAGATAGGACGGCTTGGGGAAGGGGTCGTGCCAGACTGCATAGTGCCAGCCGTCGGCAAGTTCGCCGCCGCCAGCCGGGTTGCCGTTGGAAAGAAGCAGTGGCGACTCGTGGTGCGGCGCCTCGATGCGCACCGTATAGACCGACAGGATATCGGGACGGTCGAGAAAATAGGTAATGCGCCGAAAGCCCTCGGCCTCGCATTGCGTGCAATAGACGTTGCTCGAGCGATAGAGGCCCATCAGGGCTTCGTTGTGCGCCGGCGCCAGCTCGGTTTCGATCAGGAGCTGGAAGCGGGCTGCTGTAGGCGGCGTGGTGATCGTCAACTGATCGGGCGTGGCGAAAAAATCGGCCGGCGCAAGTGTCTGGCCGTCGATTGCGATGCGGCTGAGCGTCAGGCCATCGCCGTCCAGCACCAGCGGCATTGACGCCGCGACGCCGTCGCGGCGCTCGACCGTCAGCACGGCGATGACGCGCGTGGCTTCCGGCGACAGGCGGAAAGTCAGGCCGGTTTCCGGAATGAGATAGTCGGTGGGGCGATAGTCTTCGAGCTTGAAGACCTGGCCGGTGTCCGTGCGCATTCCGTTGGTTTTCCTGTCGATTCCCGCAGCGGCAGGTGGGTCCGCTGGTCGAAGAAATGTGAAGCACGCGCTCTTTACACGAAACCGTCACTCGACAAAACTGGCGCAGCGCCTATTTCAGGCACTCGTTTTCCAATCATCGTCGCGAGGTATCCATGACCGTCGTCACACCGAAATTCGGCATGGGCGCCTCTGTGCTGCGTCGCGAGGACCAGGCCTTCATCAAGGGTCTCGGCCGCTATACGGACGACATCCAACCGGCCGGCCTCCTGCACGGCTATGTCCTGCGCTCGCCGGTGGCCAAGGCAAGCTTCACCCTCGGTTCGACCGAGGCGGCCAAGGCGGCATCTGGCGTCCATCTGGTGCTGACCGGTGCGGATCTTGCTCATCTCGGCAAGCTGAAATCCGGCGTCATGCAGAGGCAGCCGGACGGCACCAAGGCGCCGACCCGCGACATTCCGGTCCTTTGCCGCGACCGGGTCAATTATGTCGGCGACGCCGTCGCCTTCGTCGTCGCCGACAGCCGCGCGCTGGCGCAGGACGCGGCCGAACTGATCGAGGTCGAATACGAGGGCGAGGATGCCGCGTCCGGCACCGCCACGGCGCTTGACGAAGGCACGCCGCTGGTCTGGCCGGAACTCGGCTCCAACCGTGCCTTCAGCTACCACATCGGCGACAAGGCGAAGACCGCGGCGGCATTCGCCAGGGCGGCGCATGTCACCCGCATCGAATTCATCAACAACCGGCTGGTCTGCAACTACATGGAGCCGCGTTCGGCGATCGGCGAGTGGAACACGCAGGAGAACCGCTTCGTGCTGACCACGGGCTCGCAGGGCGTGCATTCCATGCAGTACATCCTGGCCGACGTCTTCAAGATCAAGAAGAACCAACTGCGCGTCATCACGCCGGATGTCGGCGGCGGCTTCGGGCCGAAAAGCTTCGTCTATCGCGAGCATCCGCTGGTGCTGGAGGCCGCCAGGCGCCTTGGCCGCCCGGTGAAATGGGCCGGCGACCGCACCGAGCATTTCCTCACCGATGCGCAAGGCCGCGACAATGTCGTGACCGCCGAGATGGCGATGGACAAGGACGGCCGCTTTCTCGGCATGAAGGTCGATCTCCTCGCCAATATCGGCGCCTATATCTCGCAATACGGCCCGTTCATCCCCTATATCGGCGTCACCATGTCGACCGGCGTCTACGACATCCAAGCGCTCGACGTTTCGGTGACCGGGCTCTACACCAACACTTGCCCAGTCGATGCCTACCGCGGCGCCGGCCGTCCGGAAGCGGCATTCCTGCTGGAAAAGCTCGTCGACGCCTGCGCCCACGATCTGGCCTTGCCAGTCGAAGAGATCCGCCGGCGCAATTTCATCAGGCCCGAGCAGTTCCCTTACCGCACGCAGACCGACCGCCTCTATGATACCGGTGAATTCGCAGGCCATATGGACCGCGCCATCGAACAAGCGGAGTGGCAGGCGTTCCCGGAGCGACTGGCGCAGTCGAAGGCGGAAGGCAAAATCCGCGGCATCGGCATGGCGACCTATATCGAGGCCTGTGCCTTTCCCGGCTCTGAACCGGCCTTTGTCGAATTGAACGGCGACGGCACGGTGACGCTGAAGATCGGCACCCAGACCAACGGGCAGGGGCATGCGACCGCCTATGCGCAGTTCCTCTCGGAAAAGCTTCATCTCGACATCGGCAACATTCATGTCCGCCAGGGCGACACCGACGAGCTGAAGGCCGGCGGCGGCACCGGTGGCTCGCGCTCCATTCCGCTTGGCGGTGTGTCAGCTTCTCGCGCCGGCGAGGATCTGGCCATCAAGATCAGGCGCATCGCCGCAGATGAGCTGGAAGCCTCGGCCGACGACATCGAATTGTCCAACGGCGTTGCTCGCATCGTCGGCACCGACCGCACGATCGATTTTTCGAGCATCGCCAAGGCAGCCAAGAACCCGGACGATCTCAAGGGCTTTGGCGAGTTCGTGCAGGACGAATGCACCTATCCGAACGGCACCCACATCTGCGAGGTCGAGATCGATCCCGACACCGGCGTGACGGAAATTGTCCGCTATACGATCGTCGACGATTTCGGCGTCACCGTGAACCCTATGCTGCTGGCCGGCCAGGTGCATGGCGGCGTCGTCCAGGGCATCGGCCAGGCGCTGACCGAGAACACGGTCTATGACGAGGACGGGCAGCTGTTGACGGCAAGTTTCATGGACTATGCCATGCCGCGCGCCGACGATTTGCCGTTCTTCCATTTCGAGACCCGCAACGTGCCCTCGACCACCAATGCGCTCGGCATCAAGGGGGCAGGCGAGGCGGGCACGATCGGAGCGACGCCGGCCGCGCTCAACGCGGTGACGGATGCGCTCTATCGCGCCTGCGGCATCAGGCACATCGACATGCCGGCAACGCCGGCGCGCATCTGGGCGGCGATCCAGGAAGCAGCTGCCAAGTGAACCCGACGGACCATCCCGGCGGGCACAACACGCTGACCGGGATCATGCTCAAGATCGTGTCGGTGGCGGTCTTCGTCGCCATGTCGTCCTGCATCAAGGCGGCGGGCACGGTGCCGGCCGGCCAGATCGTCTTCTTCCGCTCGTTCTTCGCCATCTTTCCGATCGTCGTCTTCCTGGCCTTCCAGGGAAAACTTGGCACCGCATTTTCGACCAAGCGCCCGCTCAACCATATTGCGCGCGGCGTTGTCGGCGTCTGCGCCATGGGGCTCGGCTTCTTCGCGCTGATTCGGCTGCCGCTGCCGGAAGCGATCGCGCTGAACTACGCACAGCCGCTGCTGGTGGTGGTGTTCAGTTCGATCTTCCTCGGCGAAGCGATCCGCGTCTATCGCTGGAGCGCGGTTGCGGTCGGACTGGTCGGGGTGCTGGTCATCTCATGGCCGGAACTGACGCTGCTGGGTTCGGGCGCAGCACTCGGCGATCAGGAGGTGCTCGGCGTCATCGCCGCACTGGTCGCGGCAGCGATCTCGGCCGTCGCCATGCTGCTGGTGCGCAACCTCGTCCAGAGCGAGCCGACGGCAACCATCGTGCTGTGGTTTTCGGTGACGGCGAGCCTCCTGGCGTTGCTGTCGCTGCCGTTCGGCTGGCAGGCGCTGACACCGGCGCAGGCGGGCCTGCTCATTGCTGCAGGCTTTTGCGGCGGGCTCGCCCAGATTCTGATGACCGCCGCCTATCGCCATGCCGAGGCCTCGGTCGTGGCGCCTTTCGAATACACGTCGATGCTGCTTGGCATCGTTGTCGGCTATCTCGCCTTCGGCGACGTCCCGACGGTTTATATGCTTATCGGCGGCGTGATCGTCGTTGCCGCCGGCATCTTCATTATCTGGCGCGAGCGGCAACTGGGCCTTGAACGTGCCCGCACCCGCCAGGCGACCCCGCCACAAGGATAATCAGGACGGCTAGGCCCGCTCGTTCGCCAATCGCACCAGCACGGTCCTTGTCTGCTCATCGGCGGGGAAAAACGATTCGATCGCCAGTTCCGACAGCGTCACGTCGAGCGGCGTGCCGAACACGGTGATGGTGCTGATGAACGACAGCACGGCATCGCCATGCGCAAGCCGCAGCGGGTGCACGATCGCGTTCGGCTCGACCGGCAGCGGCCGTGCGCCGTTCAGGCCGGACGGATAGGTCCGAAGCTCGCGCTCCAGTTCGACCAGAACCGGGTCGCCTGAAGCGTCGTTCTGGTGTTTCAGCCGGTCGAGAAGATGCGCGCGCCATTCGGCCAGATTGACGATGCGCGGCGCGACGCCACCCGGGTGCAGGCTGAGCCGCAGCACGTTGACCGGCGGCTTCAGCAAGGAAGGCTCGGCGACGTTGGCGAGGAACGGGCCGATGGCGGCGTTTGCCGACACCAGGTTCCAGTGCCGGTCGACAGCCAGAGCCGGGAAGGGTTCGTGACCCTTGAGCACGATCTCGACCGCCGCCATCGCCGGCGCCAGCGAGGCATCGGTGAGCGGACGCTCGCTGAAGCTGGGGGCAAAGCCTGCGGCCAGCAGGAGCTGGTTGCGCTGCCTCAACGGGATCGACAGCTGCTCGGCCAGATGCAGCACCATGTCGCGCGAGGGTGCCGCGCGGCCGCTTTCCACGAAACTCAGATGCCGCTGCGAAATTTCGGCTTCCATGGCGAGATCGAGCTGGCTCATGCGCCGGCGCGTGCGCCATTCGCGAATGAGGCTGCCGGCGGAAGTCTGGGTTGCGGTCATGGGCGCATGACTAGGCCGGCCGCAGATGCATTTCAATTACCGGGGAGGTTATAGCGCCGCTCTTCCCTTCACCCTCAACCCAGCGTCCGCAGTTTCGCCTTCACCTCAAGAAAATCCCGCCACGCCAGCTTCTTGTGCGCGGGGGTTCTCAAGAGATAGGCCGGATGAAGCGTTGGCATGGCGGGGATGGCAATGCCGGCGGCGGTCGTGTGGACGCGCCAGTTGCCGCGCAGCCGCAGGATGCCCTCTGTGGTGTTGAGAAGGGTGCTTGCCGAGGGGCCGCCCAAATTGACCAGCACCTTCGGATTGACCAGCTCGATCTGCCGTTCGATGAACGGCCGGCAAATCTCGGTCTCGTGCGGCGTCGGCGTGCGGTTGCCCGGCGGCCGCCAGGGAATCACATTGGCGATGTAGGCCGAGGTCCGGTCGAGGCCGATCGCGGCCAGCATCCGGTCGAGCAGCCGGCCAGAGCGGCCGACGAACGGCAATCCCTCGATGTCCTCGTCGCGCCCGGGTGCCTCGCCGACCAGCATCACCGCGGCATTCGGATTGCCGTCGGCGAACACCAGGTTCTTGGCGGTGAATTTGAGGTTGCAGCCGTCGAATGCCGCCATGTGCTGGCGAAGTTCGTCCAGGGTTGCCGCCGTCGTCGCCAGGTGTCGTGCCAATGCCGCTTGCTGCTCGTCGGGCACTGTCGCCGTACCGGACGGCGCGCGCACCGCCGGCGCCGCAGCTTGCCTTTCGCCCATTCCGGCGCGTGACAGGCTTGTCGAGCGTGGCAGCGCTGCGTTCTCACCGGTTGGCGGCGTAACTGTCGCTGACGCCCGCTCAGGCGGCTTTGACGCAGCCTCGGCAAACCTGTTCAGCGGCTCCTCTTCGAGCGCTTCATCGACGCCGGCGCTGGCGTAGAAGGCCAGCAGCTCGGCAATATCAGGTCGGTTGTCTCGGGAAACGGCAGTCATGCTTTCACATTCAGTCGCGCGGCAGGAATTTGCAACATCGTGATTGGCGCGATGCTTCATGATTTCGTCATCGTCGGGCGGAGCATGAGCGAAGAGACGTTGCGAAGACCCAGTATGACGAAGTAGTTCAGCTCGACGGTATACGCGGATCCTGCACCAGATAGAACGTCCAGCGTGGTGTGTAGTCGGTGATCAGGTAATCGAATTTTGCCGTCTTCAACGGGTCGATCTTGCCGCTCTTGAACAGCAGCCGGTCATAGGGTTCGAAGTCGCGATCGAAATCGGCAAAGCTGCTCGACCAGATGTTGTCAGGCGTTTTGTTGCGCTGGTCGAACGACAGGCCGTCGCCGAACACGCTCGGCCGGTGGAGTATCTCCTGGAGCTCGAATTGGAACTCGACCCAGGCCTGGCCGCTGTTGTTGAGCACGTCGATGCGCATATACATGAGGCCGTTGGCAAATTGGCCCGCAGTGCCGAAGGGGTGGATCGGCTTCGTCGTGCGGATCGTCAGTGTCACTGGTGTCGCCGAATTCAACTCTTCGGTGATGACAAGCGGGTCCTCCTTTGTCCCGATGCCCGAGGCGCTGGTGATGCGGAAGCCGCCCAGCTCGTCGGAAAAGGAGTAGGCTCCGGCCACCCAGACCCTTTGCGGCTCGGCGTGGGCGCCAACGGACGCCAGCGGCAAAAGGGCCAAAACGAGCGCCCGGCAAACCCGTCCGGGCGGCGAAAAAAAGCGCGTCGATGAAAAGCCGGATGGCCCGTATGTGCGCATGGTGCGAAGTATGGCCGATAAGCAAGCCGTCGAACAATTAAAAAAAATCAGGGCAACGGCTCTCTTTGGACCCGGATCGATGTTGGTGGACCCGCAAATCGCGATTTTGTAGTACGATGCGCGGCCTTTTGACGAAATCGGCATTGTCACGTCAGCGCCGGTTTCGCGTCGCGAATTGATGCGCTATGCAGCGGATAAGCCAGCAAGATGCGCAAATGCGGCAGCCAGTGAGGGGTTGATGAGCGAGATCGAACGCGAAAGCATGGAATTCGACGTGGTCATCGTCGGCGCCGGTCCGGCCGGCCTCTCGGCCGCGATCCGTCTCAAGCAGGTCAATCCCGAGCTTTCCGTCGTCGTCCTGGAAAAGGGCGGCGAAGTCGGCGCTCACATCCTGTCCGGCGCCGTCGTCGATCCGATCGGCATCGACCGGCTGCTGCCGGGCTGGCGTGACGAAGAGGGACATCCGTTCAAGACGCCGGTCACCGCAGACCATTTCCTGGTCCTCGGCCCCGCCGGTTCGTTCCGTCTGCCCAATATCCTGATGCCGCCGCTGATGAACAACCACGGCAACTACATCGTTTCGCTCGGCAATGTCTGCCGCTGGTTGGCGACCAAGGCCGAGGCGCTGGGCGTCGAGGTCTATCCGGGCTTTGCCGCCGTGGACCTCATTTACAGTGACGAGGGCGCGGTCACCGGCGTTGTCACCGGCGATATGGGCGTCGAGAAGGATGGCACGCATGGCCCGGGCTTCGCGCCGGGCATGGCGCTGATGGGCAAATATGTGCTGATCGGCGAGGGCGCGCGCGGCTCGCTGGCCAAGCAGTTGATTGCCAAATATCATCTTTCCGACGGCCGCGAGCCCGGCAAATACGGCATCGGTCTCAAGGAGCTCTGGCAGGTCAAGCCGGAGAACCATCGGCCGGGCCTTGTCCAGCACTCCTTCGGCTGGCCGCTCGACATGAAGACCGGCGGCGGCTCCTTCCTCTACCATCTGGAGGACAACCAGGTGGCGGTCGGCTTCGTCGTCCACCTCAACTACAAGAACCCCTACCTGTCGCCGTTCGACGAGTTCCAGCGCTTCAAGACCCACCCGGCGATCAGGGCCACATTCGAGGGCGGCAAGCGGCTCGGCTATGGCGCCCGTGCCATCACCGAGGGCGGCTGGCAGTCGGTGCCGAAACTGTCCTTCCCCGGTGGCGCGCTGATCGGTTGTGCTGCCGGCTTCGTCAACGTGCCGCGCATCAAGGGCTCGCACAATGCCGTGCTCTCCGGAATGCTGGCGGCCGAGCATGTCGCCGAGGCGATCGGCGCCGGCCGCGCCAATGACGAACTGGCTTCTTACGAGGCGGCATGGCGGGCAACCGACATCGGCAAGGATTTGAAGAAGGTGCGCAACGTTAAGCCGTTGTGGTCGCGCTTCGGCACCGTCGTCGGCGTCGGCATCGGCGGTCTCGACATGTGGCTGAATTCGCTGTTCGGGTTCTCGCCTTTCGGCACGCTGAAGCACGGCAAGGCCGATTATGCGACGCTGGAGCCGGCCGCCAGGCATAAGAAGATCTCCTATCCGAAGCCGGATGGCGTGCTCACCTTCGACCGCCTGTCCTCGGTGTTTCTGTCCAACACCAACCACGAGGAAAACGAGCCTGTCCACCTGCTGGTCGCGGATATGGATCTGCAGCGGCGTTCCGAGCACGATGTCTATGCCGGGCCCTCGACACGCTACTGCCCGGCCGGCGTCTACGAATGGGTCGACAAGGATGGCAACGCCGCCGCCGATCCCGCGGCGAAGGACGTGCGCTTCGTCATCAACGCGCAGAACTGCGTCCACTGCAAGACCTGCGACATCAAGGATCCGAACCGAAACATTACCTGGGTGCCGCCACAAGGTGGAGAGGGACCAGTCTACCAAAACATGTAGCCCAGCAAGCCAGAACGGCCCGGCGGCCGTGTCGCCCGCCGATCAAATGAAGGCGCGTGAAGGCCTATTATATGTGCGGCGTCTAAAAGAAGTTGAAGCGGGGCGGCGCCTGTGGTTCCATTCTTTCTGACCCGGGAGATGACCATGCGCCTGGCGGTTCTGACGTGCCTTGCGGCGATTGGCGGCTTGTGCGGCTTCGCACCGTCGGCATTGGCTGACACGAAGGTGCTGGTCAAGACCCGGACCTACGACATCACTGGAACCACGGGCGCTGCCCTGATCGAGGCCATGGACCGCAACGGTCCGAAGCGGCACGGCTTCATGACGCACGCCATCGCGCTGGCCGCCTATACCGTAGATTGGGACCTCGACGTCACGAGGGAGGGTGGTGTCTGCCGTCTGCGGCAGGCCAATGGCACGCTCGATCTCACCTACACCTTGCCGCGTTTGGCCTCGGCCGCGACGCCGGCACTGCAGAAGCGCTGGAAGCGGTTTTTCGCGGGCGTTCGTGCGCACGAGCATAACCATGGCCGCATCGCCAGGGCAATGATGCGGGCGACCGAAAGATCGATCACTGGACTGGAGTTCGCCGACAACTTGTTTTGCAGCAAGACGCACCGCGAGGCGAGGCGCCGGATCAAGGCCGTCTATGCCGAATACGAGGCGAAACAGAACGCCTTCGACGCGCGCGAGCATCGCGACGGCGGCCATGTCGAGCACCTCATCAGGGCGCTGTTGCGCAAGCAGTAACTCAGCTTTGGGTCCTGCCGTTCTGTCTCACCGATGCCGTCGCGGTTTCGTGTTCATCGACCGGCTTCTTCTGTTCCGGCCTGAGCGAGAACTCCACCATCAGCGGAAGATGGTCGGAGCCGGTGTTTTCCAGCCTCGACACCGAATGGACGAAAACCGCGCCCTTGCTGAAAACAAGGTCGATCGGCAGTCCGGCGAAGCGCAGGAATTCCGGCAGCTTGATAGGGAGCCAGGTCGGCCCCGGCGAAGGCGCCACGGTCAGCTTGCCAAGACCTGCCACGCGCCGGACGGCGGCGCTCCACGGCGCCGCATTGCAGTCGCATGCCAAGATCGATGTCTCGCCGAGCGAGGCGAACTCGCCCGACAATCCGCCGATCTGCCGTGACTGGTTGCGCGGCCATGGCCAGATGAGGTGCATGGCGGCGACGTCGACGTCGGTTCCGCCGAAATCGACGGTCGCGATGGCCATCGCGCCGCGGCCATCGCAGCGCGGTTGCGTGCCGGCGGCAAACGGCCGTCTGGACAGCAGCGCAACGCCGAACACGCCATTGGGGTAGGGGCAGAGGATCCGGTGGGGGTAGGCGCTGGCGAGAAGTCCAAGCTTCGCCTTCCACATGTCGGACACCTCATCGAGGGTGATCACATCAGGCTGGGTCCGGCCGATCAGCGACAGGACTTTTTCAGGCGTTGCATTGTTGAACCGCAGGTTCATCTGCAGCAGGCGGTAGACCGCCAGGTCACCGGGGTGAATCGGCTGATCACCGGGGTAAACGGGCTGGTCGCCGGCCTCGGCTTCGTAGGCTGCCTGGACCGGCCACAGGCGGGGCACCGACAGGGCGTTCGAGGTGGTGGCAAAGGCAGCCACTGCAAAGAGCAGCGCCGTGGCCGCCTGCAGGCGAAACGAGGTCGCCAGCAGCGGCAGCGCGCAAAGCGCCATCAGCACGGCAAGATGGACGCGGAAATGAGCGAAGGAATCGAAGGCCGGATGCAGCGTTCCGAAAAACCCGGCCACCAGCGCGGCCGAGAAGACGAGCATTGCGACGAATGCTGCCGACGCCATCATGTTTCGAACGGGTACCATCTACTTTGCTTATCGGCAGAAATGCAGCCCAAAGCAAGATTACGAAATGCCCTGCCGCGCTGTTACCAGGGTCGCAGGCCGCTCGCTCCTACTGGAACGCGGTCTCCGAAAAGCTTCTGAGCTTGCGCGAATGCAACCGTTCCATCGGCATCTCGGCCAGCTTTTCCATCGCCCTGATGCCGATGGTCAAATGCTGTGCCACTTGCCGCTTGTAGAACTCGGTCGCCATGCCGGGCAGCTTCAATTCGCCATGCAGCGGTTTGTCGGAGACGCAAAGCAGCGTACCGTAGGGTACGCGGAATCGGAAGCCATTGGCGGCGATCGTCGCCGACTCCATGTCGAGCGCGATCGCCCGTGACTGCGACAGCCGCTGCACTGGCCCACGCTGGTCGCGCAACTCCCAGTTGCGGTTGTCGATGGTAGCTACTGTGCCGGTCCGCATGATACGCTTGAGGTCGTAGCCGGAAAGGCCGGTGACTTCGGCGACCGCCTCCTGCAGCGCCACCTGGATTTCGGCCAGCGGCGGGATCGGCACCCAGACCGGAAGATCGTCGTCCAGAACATGGTCTTCCCGCACATAGGCATGCGCCAGCACATAGTCGCCCAGCGCCTGGGTGTTGCGCAGGCCGGCGCAATGGCCGAGCATCACCCAGGCATGCGGCCTGAGCACCGCTATGTGGTCGGTGATCGTCTTGGCGTTGGAGGGGCCGACGCCGATATTGACCATGGTGATGCCGCCATGGTTCGGCTTCTTCAGATGATAGGCCGGCATCTGCGGCAGGCGCGGCGGCGCCACGCCATGGCTGGGCGCGCTTTGTCCAGCCTTGGTGACGACGTTTCCCGGCTCGACGAATTCGACGTATCCGCCGCCGCCTTTCGCCATCAGATCGTGCGCACGGGCGACGAATTCGTCGATGTAGAACTGGTAATTGGTGAACAGCACGAAATTCTGGAAATGCTGGGGACTGGTCGCCGTGTAGTGCGACATCCGGTGCAGCGAGTAGTCGATGCGTTGCGCCGTGAATGCCGCCAATGGCCTGGCTTCGCCTAACGCCACTTCGAACGTGCCGTTGGCGATCTGGTCGTCGGTGCCGTCGAGATCCGGCACGTCGAACAGGTCACGGATCGGCCGCCTGATGCGCTCGGCTGCCGCGCCGTCGACATGCGAGCCTTCCAGGAACGCGAAGTGCAGCGGGATGGGCGTCGTCGATTCCGAAACCGTGACCGGAACGCCGTGATTGCGCATGATCAGGCGAAGCTGCTCGATGAGATAGCGTTCGAAAAGGGCGGGCTGGGTTATGGTGGTCGAGAAATGCCCGGGCGTCGGCATATGGCCGTAAGCCTGCCGCGAGTCGATCTGGGTGAACGAAGTCGTGGTGACGCCGACCTCCGGATAAAACGCCCGGTAGCGCTTGTTGTTGTCGCCGCCTGCGGCGAGCGCCGTAAACGAATCGCGCAGGAATTTGGTGTTGCGGTCGTAGAGCGCCTGCAAGGCCGCGACGGCCTTTGCTGCATCATTGAAGATCTGCCGGCCAAACGGCTCCGGCATCACGACTGAGTCTATGGCTTGGGGATAGATTCGCTTTTCCATGACCCAATATAGAGGCTTGGCCATGCGGTTGGGAGGGGGCCGAAGGATCGTTTTTTATTTTGCATGGTTTCGATGAAGGCCGATTGCCTAGCCGCGCCGCAGGCTGATCAGCAGCACAAAGCCGACGCCGGTCTTCTTCAGCGCCGGCGCTTCGATTGTCGAGCCGGCATCGGCGCGCATCGTCGGCACGGCCAGAACCGGGGCCGCAAGAACCGTCAGGATGAGCGCCGCCCGTGGCAGGACCCGAAGGGTTTTCAGGACGTTGGCGACGATGCGGTTCATGGCTTTGCTTTTCTCCTCTCGAAGTCTTTGTCGGTTCAGGGGCGAAAATGGTTCACGCAACCGAACCGGCAGGAATTTGCCTGGTCCCAGTTGCGGGCCGAGCGCCCCTCGGCAACGAGGATGGCGAACGACATGCCGAACAGGCTCATCAGCAGGCAGACGATGGTGAAGCGGCGGGCGAACATGGCGTGGTGTCTCCTTCGACACGCATGAGAATGCCCTGATGCAACTGAACCGGTTCTGATGCCGGCGTTCATCTGCGGTTCAAATTTGGACTGTTAGGGCGCAGAAGGCGCAGCCTGCGCGATCGATCGGAGTTCGCAAACACAGAGGCGCGAACAAAAACGGGGCCTTTGCGGCCCCGCTTTCATTGTGGTGCAGTCGAAACGATCAGAGCTTGTGCCAGGTCTGGCTCCTGCAGATCAGCCCGCCGAGCACGCAGCCGCTCATCTTGAGCGAAGCGCCTGAGACCGAGGCCTTGCCCGAATAGGTCTTGTCGGTCTCAGGGTCGGTTATCGTCCCCGTATATTTGTTGGCGCCGGACACCTTGAACGAACCGATGCGCTTGCCGGCAAACCTGCCGGATTTGAGCGTGATGGAAAATGCGTCGCCACCGCCCGTGATGGCGGCGGTCGAACCGGCTTGCGTTTTCCAGTTGCCTTCGATCGGGTCGGCCCAAGCGGTGCCGGCCATGATCAATGTGGCCGCGAGGGCCATGCTGATTTTGCGAAACATGTTTCTCCTCCCTGTGGGCATCCGGACGAACGTTCCGCCCCGCCAGTCTGCCTCTTACGCAAACGTAAGCTAATCCACCTCCCGGCAAAACAAAAGCGGTGCCGCTGCGGAAGACTTCGGGATTTTTCCCGGCCGCCTGAAGCGGTCTGGTCGGCGAGAAATGAAACACCGGGCATGCTGGCTTTGTCTTCCGTGGTTAGCGGAGTCTTGATTTGCGCCTCGCAAATTTTCATCAATTTTAGTCCAAACCGGCGCAATTGCTGGCTTTGCATCGTTAATGAATTTCCACGTTTACCTCTTGTTTTAGCTTTGTTTTCCTCAAATTAAGCACGCCGTTTAACGACGGATTCAAGCCTTCGGTTCATTCTCGAAAGCATCGAAAGAGCGGCCGCCCCAAGGGTTTCCAAGGGACAGAACGAGGCAGCTCTCGGGAGCCTGACAGGGGCTAGAACAGGGGATTGAAATGGCACGTTTTGAAATGCCTGAAGCCGGCTTCGGCGCCATGGGGGCAACTGCCCAGGCCGACATTCTTTTCGAACTGGGCATGATGTATGCGACCGGCCGCGATTGCGAGACCGATGTCGTCGCCGCCCACAAATGGTTCAACATCGCTGCGATCAAGGGCTCGGTGCGCGCCGCGGAACTGCGCTCGGAATTGTCGGCCGCCATGTCGAAAGTCGAGATCGCCAGGGCGCTGCGCGAAGCCCGCGAATGGATGACGATGCACTAAGTCTCACCTGAGCTCATCAGGTCCGGAGCTCATCAGACACTGAGATCACCGACAGGGACGCTTCAAGGCCGCGCGAAGACGGCCGGACCGGCAAGAACAAGGCCGCGCAAGACAGCCGGACCAACCATGACAAGAACGCCGCAGGCCGGATACAGCCAAGCTGCGCGACGGACAGGGAAGGCGAGCGGTTTCGGGGCGCGTGAGAGCGTTCGGGATTGTTCGATCGACAAAAGCCGCGACCGGCCGGAACAAGGCAGGCGCGGCTTTTCGCGTTTTCGGGACCATGATCCCAAAAAGTGGAAACCGGTTTTTGGAAAAGATCATGGTCAAACAGAAAGCCGGCAGGCCCAATCGAGTGCCGCCGATGCGCCAAGACAGGCTTGGCGAACGGTGAAATTCTCCCACCTAATCTGGAAGAGGCGCGGTCGGAGCGGCCGCGCGCGAGTGGAGGAGTTGTATCGCCATGAAAAAGTTGGGTATTTTGAGCGCGGCCATTGTCGGCCTGGTGATGAGCGCGCCGGCCTTCGCCGAAGACATCACCTTTTCGGTGGTCGGACCGATGACCGGACAGCTTGCCACCATCGGCGACCAGTTCAAGCAGGGCGCGCAAGCCGCCGCCGACGCGATCAACGCCGCCGGCGGCGTCGACGGCCGCCAGATCAAGCTCGACGTCCAGGATGACCAGTGCGATCCGAAGCAGGCGGTTTCGGTCGCAAACCGCATCGTCGCCAACGGCGTCAAGTTCATCGATGGCCATGCCTGCTCGGGCTCGAGCATCCCGGCCTCGGCCGTCTATGCCGAAGCCGGTGCGATGATGATGAGTCCGGCTTCGTCGAACCCGGAGCTGACGGACGCGGCGGCGAAATCCGGCTGGCCGACGATCATGCGCCTTTATACGCGCGATGATGCGCAGGGCGCCTTCATCGGTCCATGGATCGCCAAGAAATACGCCGGCAAGAAGGTCGTCATCATGCATGACAAGAGCGCCTATGGGCAGGGCGTGGCCGATGCCGTCAAGGCGACGATGAACCAGAACGGCCTCAACGAGATCCTCTATGAGGGCATCAACGCCGGCGAAAAGGACTATTCGGCGCTTGTCACCAAGCTCAAGGAACTGAAGGCTGATGTGGTCTATTTCGGCGGCTACCACCCAGAGGCCGGCCTCATCCTGCGCCAGTCGGCGGAACAGGACTTCAAGTTCCAGCTGATCATGCCGGACTCGATTGCCACGCCGGAATTCTGGCAGGTTGCCGGCCCGGCCGGCGAAGGCACCATGTTCGTCTTCCCGTCGGATCCGCAGGCGAAGCCCGAAGCCAAGCAGGCCATCGAAAAGATCAAGGCGGGCGGCTTCGTGCCCGAGGGCTTTACGCTGTTCTCCTATGCCGTGATCCAGGCCTTTGCCGAGGGCATCAAGCGCGCCGGCAGCGACGACCCGGCCAAGGTTGCCGAAGCGCTGAAGAATGGCCAGCCGATCAGCACCGTCGTCGGCCCTGTCACTTTCGATGAAAAGGGCGACCTCAAGAACGTCAGCTACGACATCAACCAGTGGCACGACGGCAAATACGCGCCGATCCAGCCTTAATCGCCATTGCATGTCGCGCAAAAGTGCGCAGCGGTTTTGCGGAAACGACATGCACAAAAACAAGAACTAAAGCGCGTCGCGTGCGACGCGCTTTAGCGCCTGGCGACAATCGGAGATGGCCGGGGCAGATCCGGCCATTTTCATTTGGTCATGCGTTTGCGGCGCGCGTCTTCCGTCGTCGCCTCTCCTTGGATGAACAGCGTCAGCCGTGGGCTTCCTCGGCAAAACGCACCAGCACCGTCCCATCGGTGACCTGTGCGCCCTCTGTTGCGATCTCGGCGATCGTCCCGTCATGCGTGGCGGAAATCGTGTGCTCCATCTTCATCGCTTCCAGGATCAACAGCGGCTGGCCCTTGATGACGGTTTCGCCTTTTGCCGCGTGCACCAGCTTGACCAGTCCTGGCATCGGCGCGCGCAGGCTGTCGGCACCGGCGGCGATTTCGTCGGCCCTTGCCAACGGGTCCGGCACCGCGAAGCTGTAGCCGACGGCGCCTGAAAAGACAGTGACATGGCCTGGCCAGCGGGCGAGGCGAGGGGCAGCGCGAAGATCAAGCGCGCTGTCATAAGGTGCGTCCAGTGCCACCTGGAAGCGCCCGTCCGGCCGCATCGATACAAGCGCCAGGATATCGTCCTCGCCGTAGCGAAGCCGCGTGCGCCGCGCCATCGCGTGGAAATGCGCATAGCCGGCAAGCGACGACCACGGGTCGCGGGTCGGCGCCTGAGCCCCGGCGCCGGACGCTGCAAGTGCGGCCGCGGCGACGATCTCGCTGCTCGGCGGCGGCACTGCGGTCAGCGCTTGCTGGTGCCTGCCGATCAGCCCGGTGTCGACGTCACCTGCCGAAAAACCCGCGTCAGCGGCGAGAGCCGCGAGAAAGGCGGTGTTGACGGTCGAGCCGGCGATCTCGGTTTGCGAAAGGGAAATGCCCAGTGCTTCGAGCGCCGCCTGCCTGTTCTTGCCATGGACGACGAGCTTGGCGATCATCGGGTCGTAGAACGGCGAGATGGCATCGCCGGTCCGCACGCCGGTCTCGATCCGCATGCTGGCGCCCTCGGGCGCTGTATCCGGAAATTTCAGGTGATGCAGCGTGCCCGTCGCCGGCAAAAAACCCTTTGCCGCGTCTTCGGCATAGATGCGCGCCTCGAAGGCATGTCCGGAGAGCGCAATCTCGCTCTGCGTCTTCGGCAGCTTTTCGCCGGACGCCACCCGCAACTGCCATTCGACCAGATCGGTGCCGGTGACCATTTCGGTGACGGGGTGCTCGACCTGCAGGCGGGTGTTCATTTCCATGAACCAGAAGCGGTCGGCCTTCAGCCCTTGCGAGGCGTCGACGATGAACTCGATCGTGCCGGCGCCGGAATAGTCGATTGCCTTGGCGGCCTTTACCGCCGCCTCCGTCATTGCCTTGCGCAATGGCGGCGTCATCCCGGGGGCGGGGGCTTCCTCGATCACCTTCTGATGGCGCCGCTGCGCCGAGCAGTCGCGCTCGTAGAGATGCACGACATTGCCGAAGCTATCGCCGAAAACCTGAACCTCGATGTGGCGCGGCTTGTCGACATATTTCTCGACCAGCACGCGGTCGTCGCCGAACGCGGCCTTGGCCTCGCGCCGCGCACCCGACAGCGCCTCGGAAAAGTCGTCGGGATGTTCGACGCGCCGCATGCCCTTGCCGCCGCCGCCGGCGCGCGCCTTGATCAGCACGGGATAGCCGATCTCGCGTGCCTTGGAGGCGAGCAGCACGATCTCCTGCGCCTCGCCGTGATAGCCCGGCACAACCGGCACGCCGGCCTTCTCCATCAGCCGCTTGGCCGCGTCCTTCAGCCCCATGGCGCGGATCGAGGCGGCCGACGGGCCGATGAAGACGAGCCCGGCCGCTGTCACCTGATCGACGAAATCAGGGTTTTCCGACAGAAAACCGTAGCCGGGATGGATGGCTTCGGCGCCGGTGGCCAAAGCCGCCGCGACGATCTTGTCGCCGCGCAGATAACTTTCGCCGACCGGCGAGGGTCCGATATGCACCGCTTCGTCGGCCATCTCGACATGCAAGGCGCCAGCGTCGGCGTCGGAATAGACGGCGACCGTGCGCACGCCCATCCTGCGCGCGGTGCGGATCACCCGGCAAGCGATCTCGCCGCGGTTGGCGATCAGGATTTTGGCGAACATGGGACCTCCAAAGCCAGAGCTTGCCGCCAACGGCGCGAATGCTCCTTCACGCGGGCTGTGGCAACACCCTGCTTTGCAGTCCGGCCATTGTCAAAGGATCGGTAAGCCAGCCTGCCTACTTGGAGGCAGCGATCCCGCAGCCGCCGGCCGCGGTCTTGACCTTCCATCTCGTCAAGCCGGCCTGGCAATTGCGCAACGCACTCTCTTCCGCGGCCTGTTGCGAGGGTGCGTTGAGTTTGGAGCCGCAGATGATGTAGAGGTCGGTCACGCGCGATTGGAACGTCGTCGCATAGGCCGAATGACCGCTCGCCGCGACATAGGCCTTGTAGGCCTTCGGGCAATCTCCAGTCGAACCTGCCGGAAAATGGACGGCGAAACGTCTGTCGCCCTTGCTTCCCGCCACGATTCCGCCGCTCCAATGCCGGGCGCTGCTAATATAAGCAATCCCGCAAGTACAGATACAGTTGTTTTCTGAAAAAGCTGCTGTCTCATCTTCGCCCAATCCCCATTGGTATTTGCGATGAGCAATAGCCGCGATTCTTTCGTCTGGCCAGATCGGGGAATGAAAATAAGTCTGAAAACTATGAATGGATTTTCTTACCTGAGCCGGTCGCGCTCCCGCCATTGCGCAGCAACGCCTGTTGGTATAGGTCCGCCGTCTGTTGGTCGAAGCAGCAGAAGATGACGGTTTCAGGAACCGCATTGTGGCTGACAAAGGCGCTCACCGTGCCAACGGCGATCTGCGTCGCCTGGTCCTTTGGATACCGGTATACACCGGTCGAGATCGCCGGAAATGCCACCGTCCTGCAATCCTTGCCGGCGGCGAGTTCGAGTGACCGGCGGTAGCAGGAGGCCAACAACTCGGCTTCGCCCTTGCCGCCGCCTTGCCAGACCGGCCCGACCGTGTGGATGACATAGCGTGCCGGCAGCCTGTAGCCCTTGGTGAGTTTTGCGTCGCCGACCTTGCAGCCATTGAGGGATTGGCATTCGGCCAGAAGTTCGGGGCCGGCCGCACGGTGGATGGCGCCGTCGACGCCCCCGCCACCCAGAAGTGAGGTGTTGGCGGCGTTGACGATGGCGTCGACCGCCAGCCTGGTGATGTCGCCGACATGAACGCGAATCCTTGCCTCGATCTCGCTCATCGGTCACATCCTGAACACGCCGAAGCTTGTCTCCTCGATCCCGGCGTTCAGCGCTGCGGACAGGCTGAGCGCCAGCACCTCGCGCGTCTTGGCCGGATCGATGATGCCGTCGTCCCAGAGCCGGGCGGAGGAATACAGCGGGTGGCCTTCATGCTCGTATTTCATCAGGATCGGCTTCTTGAATTTTGCCTCCTCCTCCGCGCTCCATTCCCCGCCCTTGCGTTCGATCCCCTCGCGCTTGACCACGGCCAGCACGGTGGCCGCCTGCTCGCCGCCCATCACCGAAATGCGGGCATTCGGCCACATCCACAGGAAGCGTGGCGAATAGGCGCGTCCGCACATGCCGTAATTGCCGGCGCCGAACGAGCCGCCGATGATCATGGTGACCTTCGGCACGCGGGCCGTGGCGACCGCCATCACCAGCTTGGCGCCGTCCTTGGCGATGCCGCCGGCCTCGTATTTTCGCCCGACCATGAAGCCGGTGATGTTCTGCAGGAAGATCAGCGGAATCTTGCGCTGGCAGCACAACTCGATGAAATGCGCGCCCTTCAGCGCACTTTCGGAAAACAGCACGCCGTTGTTGGCGATGATGCCGACCGGCATGCCGTTGAGATGGGCAAAGCCGGTGACCAGCGTGGTGCCATAGTTCTGCTTGAACTCGTCGAATTCGGAGCCGTCGACGATGCGGGCGATCACTTCACGCACGTCATAGGGCTGGCGCAGATCGGTCGGCACGATGCCGTAGAGTTCTTCGGCTGCATAAAGCGGCGCAATCGGATCGCGTAGCGCCAGCCCGATCTGCTTCTTTCGATTGAGGTTCTTGACGATGCGGCGCGCGATCGCCAGCGCATGCTCGTCGTCCAGCGCAAAATGATCGGCCACGCCGGAAAGCCGCGTGTGGACCTCGGCGCCGCCCAATTCCTCCGCGCTGACGTCCTCGCCGGTAGCGGCCTTCACCAGCGGCGGACCGCCGAGGAAGATGGTCGCCTGGTTGCGCACCATAATCGTCTCGTCCGACATCGCCGGCACATAGGCGCCGCCCGCCGTGCACGAACCCATGACGCAGGCGATCTGCGGAATGCCTGAAGCCGACATGTTGGCCTGGTTGTAGAAGATGCGGCCGAAATGGTCGCGGTCGGGAAACACCTCGTCCTGGTTGGGCAGGTTGGCGCCACCGCTGTCGACCAGATAGACGCAAGGCAATCTGTTCTGCGCCGCGATCTCCTGGGCGCGCAGATGCTTCTTCACCGTCAGCGGATAATAGGTGCCGCCCTTCACCGTGGCGTCGTTGACGACGACCATCACTTCGGTGCCTTCGACGCGGCCGATGCCGGTAATGATGCTGGCCGATGCGATGTCCTCACCATACATCGACCACGCGGCGAACTGGCCGATCTCGAGGAATGGCGAGCCGGTGTCGAGCAATTGGGCGAGGCGCTCGCGCGGCAAAAGCTTGCCGCGGCTCTGGTGGCGCTCACGCGCTTCCTCCGAGCCGCCACGCTCGACGGTTGCCGCCTTTTGCGCAATGTCGGCGACCAGCGCCCGCATGCGCTCGGCATTGGCGCGGAAGGTGTCGGAGGCTGGCGAGATCTGCGAGGTGAGGGGGGCCATTGGCGTTACCGGATCAGTTCGATCTTGCAGCCGATATCCAGGTCGCCCCAGCCGCGGTCGGCGGTGACGGCTATGGCGTTCTCGCGAATTGCCAGGGCCAGGCAGGCCCGATCGCCCAGCGACAAGTCGCGATGCCGCGTCAGCTCGCGAAGCTGACCGGCGGCGATGCCCATCATCTCGTCGAAAGCAGCGACCGGCATGCCGAGACTGGCGAGGTCGTCAGCGGCCTCTTCCATGCTGCGTCCCCTGTCGATCAGCTTGGCGATAATTTCGGCCGCATTGACGGAGCTGAATTGCGCATCCGGCGCGAAACCCAAGGCAACATCGGTGCCTTTCTCGTCAAGCAGGATCGCAAGCGCTGCCGAGCTGTCCATGACGTAAGCTTTCACTTCGCTCCCTTCCTCGCCGTTCCTTCGGCATGAAGCCGGTCCAAACGTCTATCGCTTCGACGCTGTTCTTCCCGCCGCTCCTTCAGAAATTCGTCGACGACACTTTCGCCGGGCTTTTTCAACGCTGACAATTCGGCCTGGACGCGCCGCAGATTCCGAAGCCACGACCTTACCCGCAACTCGCCGTTCTCGACATGAAGGATCAAGTCTTCACCAGGCTTCACGCCGATTTCCTCGCGCATCGCAGCCGGGATAACGAAGCGTCCGCCCTCGCCAAGTCTGACGCGCTCGCGTTTCGCTGGCATCCGGAGCGGAGTTTTTTGAGCTCCTGCCTCGAATTGTGTCGGCGGGTTCTCGTCAAACCCAACCTTTTCGGTTCCGTTCGCCATGTTCTGCCTCGGTCCGGAAATATGACATCTCAGGAGAAATATGGGGCAAATTGTCCAGCATGGCAAATTCAGGAAATAGTGCCATCAGACTCCTTCCGCCATGATTTCCCGCCCGATCAGCCAGCGGCGGATCTCGCTGGTGCCGGCGCCGATCTCGTAGAGCTTGGCGTCGCGCAAAAGCCGGCCGGTCGGATAGTCGTTGATGTAGCCATTGCCGCCCAGCAGCTGGATGGCGTCGAGCGCCATCTGCGTCGCCTTTTCGGCAGCGAACAGCACGCAGGCTGCGGCGTCCTTGCGGCTCGTCTGGCCGCGGTCGCAGGCGGCGGCGACGGCATAGACATAGGCGCGCGCGGCGTTCATCGTCGTATACATGTCGGCGAGCTTGCCCTGCACCAGCTGGAACTCGCCGATCGGCTGACCGAACTGCTTGCGTTCGTGCACATAGGGGACCGCCACATCGAGGCACGCCGCCATCAGCCCGAGCGGGCCGCCGGCGAGCACCGTGCGCTCGTAGTCGAGGCCCGACATCAGCACCTCGACGCCGCGCCCTTCTTCATGCAGCACATTGTCGAACGGCACTTCGACATCCGAAAAAACCAGTTCGCCGGTGTTGGAGCCGCGCATGCCGAGCTTGTCGAGCTTTTGCGCGACGGAAAATCCGGCGAAATCCTTTTCGACGATGAAGGCGGTGATGCCGCGCGACTGGAGTTCTGGATCGGTCTTGGCGTAGACGACCAGCGTCTCGGCGTCCGGGCCGTTGGTGATCCACATCTTGGTGCCGTTGAGCACATAGCAATCATTGCGCTTTTCGGCGCGCAGTTTGAGCGACACGACGTCGGAGCCGGCGCCGGATTCCGACATTGCCAGCGCGCCGACCTTTTCGCCGCTGCACAGCGCAGGCATATATTTTTCCTTCTGCGCCGGTGTTGCCCAGCGATTGATCTGGTTGACGCAGAGGTTGGAATGGGCGCCGTAGGAGAGGCCGACCGAGGCCGAGGCGCGCGAAATCTCCTCCATCGCCACGACATGGGCGAGATAGCCCATGCCGGTGCCGCCGAATTCCGGATCGGCGGTGATGCCGAGCAGGCCGAGCCCACCGAGCTCGGCCCACAGATGCGCCGGAAATTCATTCGAGCGGTCGATCTCGGCGGCGATCGGGGCGATCTTGTCCTGGGCGAAACGCCGCACCAGGTCGCGCAGCGCTTCGATGTCTTCGTCAAGCCCGAAGTTGAGTGTGTGCGTGTACATGCCGTTTCTCCCGGCGCACGGCCCCGAAATCGAATTCGATTTCGGGAAGGGCGCAAAATCAAAGTGCTACAGCGTCCTTTGCTCGCCGGCTGCGGCGCTGCAGGTCGTTGTCGCGCCATGGGCCTTTGCTTCCAACCAGGCGCATCGTCATTGAAAGATATGTGGCGGTTACCTCCGAGATCGATAGCCGCTCGCCCGGCCGGAACCAGACGATGACGCCGGTCATCATCTGGATCAGCGCCATGGCTGTCAGCCCTGTGTCTTCGACGTCGAAGACGCTGGCTTCCGCGCCGTCGCGCAAGATGACGCGCAGCTCCTTCTCATAGGCGGTGCGCATACGCAGGATCTGCGTCAGGCGGTCATGCGACAGGCTGCGCAATTCCATGTTCGAGACATGGGTGGAATGGCGACGCTCGACATGGAAGGCGATGTGGTTTTCGACATAGGCGGCGAGCCGTGTCGCCGGATCGGCCGCGGCCGGGCGCGCCGCGTCCCACGCCTCGATCAGCCCTTCCATGTGCTCGCGCATCAGCGTGAACAACAGGTCTTGCTTGGTCGGAAAATAGCGGTAGAGCGCCGCCGCCTGGACGCCGACCTCGGCGGCCAGCTGGCGCATCGACATCGCCTCATAGCCAAGACGCGCGATCAGGCTGACCGCCGCCTCGCGGACCGCTGCTTCGGTCTTTTCGCCGTCGGAACCGGTCGTGCGCGCCATGCAAGCCTCGTTGAGAGGGTAGGAATAAAACGAACGTTCAATTAATTCAAGAGCGCAGGGTCTTCCCTTCTCCCACAAGGGGAGAAGGAAGAGCCGCGCCTGTTCGGCCTTTCAGCTTCCCCGTGCTGCCGCCAGCGCACCCGGCAATTCCTCGGCAAAAATGTCGAGCTCGTGGTCGAGGCCGACGCTGACCCTGATACAACGGTCGAGCACCGGCACCATCGGCTTGCGGATGAACACATCGCGCGACAAAAGCGCCTGCAGCACCTTCAGCGCGAAGGCGCCGTCGCCGCCGCAGTCCATGGTGACGAAATTGGTCGCCGAGGGCAGCGGCTTCAGCCCGTTCGCTTCGGCTATTTCAGCGATGCGCCGGCGGCCGGCAGCGACCCGCGTCACCACGCTTTGCAGATAGTCCTGGTCGGCCAGCGCCTCGACGCCGGCGATCTGCGCCATGCGGCTGACGCCGTAGTGGTTGCGGATTTTCTCGAAATCGCGGATCACCTGGGCGTCGGCCACCGCATAGCCGCAGCGTATGCCGGCCAGCCCGTAGGCTTTCGAGAAGGTGCGCATGCGGATGACGTTCGGCCGTGACACGTCGATCGGCGGCAGCGCCGAGGCAGGGCCCAATTCGCCATAGGCCTCGTCGAGCACCAGCATGGTGGTCTCCGGCAGGGCTTCGATGAAGCGGATGAGCTCCGCCGCCTCCCACCAGCTGCCCATCGGATTGTCCGGGTTGGACAGGTAGAGCAGCGGCGCTTTGTCCCTGGTGACCGCAGCCAACAGGCCGTCGAGGCTTTCCCGGTCGTTCTCGTAGGGGACCGCGACCAGCCGGCCGCCGACGCCGGCAATATGGAAATTGAAGGTCGGATAGGCGCCGAGCGAGGTGACCACCGCGTCGCCCGGCGCCACATACATGCGCGCCACCAGGCTGAGCAACCCGTCTATGCCTTCGCCGACCACCACGTTTTCGACGCCAACGCCAAGATGCGCGGCAACAGCCAGCTTCAAATCGTGATTGTCTGGATCACAATACATCCACATGTCGCGGGCGATGCCGGCCATGCGGGCGATGACGCGCGGCGAGGGGCCAAAACTGCTCTCATTGGCGCCGATGCGGGCGCGAAAGGCGCGGCCGCGATCCCGCTCCTGCGCCTCCGGGCCGACAAACGGCACCGTCGAAGGAAGCGCGCTGACGATCGGCGTGAGGGGAGGGCGCTGGCGCATGGCAAAAGCTCGCTCGAAAAGTGCCTTCTTGCTAGCGCGGCACAGGTGGCCGCGCAAGCTCCCGCCTTGGCTGCAGCCAGCATGCTGGATTCCCCCCGCACTTTTTGCTAGCGAGATATTTCTTTTTGCTAGCGAGATATCATGAACAATCGACTCCCGCCTGCCTGGTCAAAGCACATCAAGCCCGGACCCGCGCCAAAAGTGAAGGGGCCGATAGTGAAGCCTTTGGTGAGCCCGCAGAAAGCAAGCGCCCAATCGCGTGCGCAGGCCGACGACGCATTGCTGAAAAAGGCATATGCCTTTCAGCAGGCCAAGCGGCTCGACGAGGCTCAGGACCTATGCCTTCGGGTTCTGGAGCGCACGCCAAACCATCCGCTCGCCTTATACATCCTGGGGACCATATACCTGGGTTACGACGATGAGCGGGCCTTGCGATATTTCGCACGGGCGGTCGGCGAGGAACCTAAAAACCCCTACTACCACCTCAGCCTGGGCGAGGCCTATGTGAAGGTCAGCGAGTATGCGCCAGCAATCAAGCATATGCAGTACGCCCTGGAACTGCAGCCCGGCCTTATCGAAGCACTTTGTGCATTGGGGCGCACTTACACGGCGTTCGACAAGCCCGACATGGCTCTGCCGCTTTACGAGAAGGCGCTGAAAATCAACCGCGATCATCCCAAGGTGCGAGCCGGGCTGGCCAGCGCGCTCAGCGGCCTGGGCCGTATGGATGAAGCCGCCGCCTATCTGAAGCAAGCAATCGCACGTCGTATTGGCGTGCCGGCTGCCTACAACGACCTTGTACAGACGCGAAACTTCACCGAGGAGCCCGAGGAGCTCCAATCCATCCTTCGTGAGCTCGGCAATCCGAAACTTGGTTCGGAAGGCGCGCAGCAACTCCATCACGCCGCCGGCAAGGTGCTGAACGACCTCAAGCGCTATGACGAGGCATTCGACCATTTCAACAAGGCGAAACAGGCCTCCGGCCAAAGGTTCGATATCGATCTGTATCGTCGGTGGGTCGATTCGATGATTGAAACCGTCACGCCGGACTTTTTGGCTGCCAGGGCCGGCTATGGAAATCCTTCCGAAGCGCCTGTGTTCGTGGTTGGCATGCCCCGCTCGGGGACGACGCTCACCGAGCAGATCTGCGCCAGCCATCCCGACGTTCATGGCGCAGGGGAGCTTAGCAAACTGAGTCGGGTTGCTAACGCGATCGGCCTCAAGACACCATCGGCTGGTGATTTGAACCAGCCGATCACCTCGATCACGGAAGACCTGTCCAGAACCTTGGCCGAAGAGCATCTGTCCTATTTGCGGGAGCGGGCGCCTGCCGCACTTCGCGTCGTGGACAAGACGCCGCACAATTTTGAACTGATCGGCCTTATCGGCCTTCTCTTCCCCAACGCACGCATCATTCATTGCCGCCGTGATGCCATCGACAACTGCGTCTCCTGCTTCGTCCTCAACTTCAGCGAGGCACACAGCTACAACACCGACCTGAATACACTAGGCCTGTACTATCGCGAGTATGACCGCCTGATGCGGCACTGGAACGAGGTCTTTCCAGGCCTTATCTTCGAAAATCGCTATGAAACGCTGGTTGAGGACCAGGAAGCCCAGTCGCGCCGCCTGATAGATTATCTCGGGCTGCCTTGGGATGACGCCTGCCTGCGCTTTTTCGACAGGGATGGTTCGGTCAACACGCCCAGCCGCTGGCAGGTTCGCCAACCGATCTACAAATCGTCGGTCAAGCGCTGGAAGAATTATGAAAACGAAATTCAGCCACTGATACAGTCGCTGGGCGATCTTGCTGAGATTTGACTTGGGGATGGCGGCCCGCATTGCGCGGGTCGCGAACTGCCAACCGACCTGTCCTGTTCCTTCGTTCCTGCGTTGCAGAAATATTTTGAGACGCTGGAGGGGCAGCGCCCCTGCCGGACAAGGCTCTTCCTTCTCCCCCCTGTGGGAGAAGGTGGCCGAGCGAAGCTCGGTCGGATGAGGGGTGCTCCAGCTTGGCATCGGCCGCACTCCGTCCAACACCCCTCAACCGACTTGGCGCTGCGCGCCAATCCACCTTCTCCCACAAAGGGAGAAGGAAGAGGCTTGTCCGGCAGGACAGAGGGGGGCGCGAAGGATCGCTGCTGACTTCGTTCTGCGCAGTTGTCGGCTGAGTATCGGCGCCCCCAAGCATTCCGGCCTTGACAGCCACGCCGACACGAAAAAAACCCGGCGGTTGCCCGCCGGGTTCGAGTTCAGTCAAACGCTGCTGATTAGAACGAGCGCTGGAAGCGGAGCATGCCGCCGAGGCTGTCTTCGTCGTCCGCACCGGTCCAGTT
Organism: Mesorhizobium sp. WSM4847; assembly: GCF_055811335.1. NCBI lineage: Bacteria > Pseudomonadati > Pseudomonadota > Alphaproteobacteria > Hyphomicrobiales > Phyllobacteriaceae > Mesorhizobium > Mesorhizobium sp. WSM4847. The sequence goes on from NZ_JBVVPY010000006.1 coordinate 195,138, forward strand.
GGAGAAGTCGGGCTCGTCGAAGTCGCCGGCGTGCAGGTAATCGACTTCGGCCGTGATCGTCAGGCCCGGAACGATGTCATAGGCGATGTTGGCAGCGATGCCGAGGTTTTCGCCTTCGTCATACGAGATCTGGGTGTTGAACGAGGTCTTCTCGTTGATGGTGTAGGTGCCACCGCCCCAGACCGCCCAGTTGCCGCTCCACAGCTTGTACATGCCGCGGCCGCCGGCGACGGGTGTTGCGAAGCCGGGATCCTCGTAGTTGTCGTCAGTGCCGTAGCCGGCCATGATGAACAGCGACAGGTTCTCCATTGGGGTGACGTCGAGGCGAACCTTGCCGGCCACTTCTTCGTAGTTGGCGTCGTAAGCAATGACGCCGGTGATGGCGCCCCAGCCCTGCGTCCACTTCACGCCGCCGACAACATGCGGAACATAGCTGTCGATCGTGAAGTCGCCATAACCTTGTTCGAGCGAGACCACGGCCGAGAAGCCATTGCCGGCGTCGAAGTAGTACTGGACGACGTTGGTGTCGAAACCGCCGTAGGGAACCAGCGTATCCTGGATGACGTTGCCGGCGTAGCCGATGAACGTATCGTAGGCCGATTCGTCTTTACCGACGCGCAGGCCGCCGAGCTGGATCCAGGCGAAGTTCAGCGAAATGCCTTTGTTCTCGGCAGGGTTAGCGACAATGATAGTCTCACCTGGCAGCGGGGGCAGCGGACCGGCGCCGTCCGGATCGGGACCGGGGACGTATGTGCTGCTGACGTGCCGGTTCCGGTTGCCGAAGTTGAAGCGGGTCTCGGTGTAGGTCTTCAAGGTGCCGAGCTCGGTTTCCTGGCCGGTCCAGGTCTTCAGGTTAAAGCGGGCCTGCTTGTAGTACGTGTCCTGGATGTCGCCGTCCTCGACGTCGAAGTTCTCAGCACCGTCGAACGAGCCGACGTCGCCGACGCCGATGTCGTAGCGGACATAGCCGCCGATGCGCAGGCAGGTCTCGGTGCCGGGGATGTAGAAGTAGCCAGCGCCGTAGACGTCGCAGATGCGGACGTATTCAGCGGGTTCCGGCTCGGCGACGACGACGGCGTCGGCGGCGCGCGCACCGGAAACTGCGACCAGAGCCGCAGCGGAGCCAAGAAGAAGGCTCTTGATGTTCATTTTCTGACCTCCAGTCAAAAGTTAAAAAACGGGTCTGGGTATTCTTTGCTGAAGGACAGCGTTCCCTGCCCCATCCCCACTACCGAAAAAGATGCGCACCGCGCCGCTCCTTCGAACCCGACATTACCCATGAGGCGGCGGCGTTCAACAACCATCGCATCGGCGAAAGGTCTGTGCAGGCGCTATCACCTTGCCTTGTTGCACAAATGACACGATTTGGCCTCACTCGGAAAGCTCCCGTTAACCATTGCGCCGCCGGAGACAGGTTGGAGACCCATTGGGCCAGGCCTTGCAATCCGGCCGATTCCGGCAATTGCCTGCCACAATTGCGGCGATGTCTGTGAGTCGCCGGCCAAGGCATTGCCGCAGAATCGCCGCATGGCGAAAAGCGGCGAGCGCGAAGCGGGATGGCGGAGAGGATGGGATTCGAACCCACGAGAAGCTTTTGACCTCTACTCCCTTAGCAGGGGAGCGCCTTCGACCACTCGGCCACCTCTCCGTTGCGCTGGTGGATAAAGAAAAGCGCCGGCACAATCAACAAGCCTGACCCATTATCGTTGAAAAAACCGGCTCCCGGCGAAGCGTTGCTCGGTCCTGTCCAGAAAAGCGGCGATGGCGCCGGGCAGGCCGCCGGTCTCGAGGAAAGGCGCATGGCCCTGGCCTTCGACCGTGATCGTCTCGACACAAGGATGACGGTTTCGCATCTGTTCGAAGGTCTCGGCGGACAGCAGCTTCGAATTGGCGCCGCGGATGGCGAGCAAGGGTATTGCCGCCAGTGCCTCGAACTGCGGCCATATGTCTGGCAGCTTCTGGGTCAGGTCGAGTCCCGCCAGCGTCTCGACCAGATTCGGATCGAAATCCGGCAATAATCCTCCACCCGTATCTCGGTAGAGCGCCGCTGCCATCCGCTCCCAATCCGCCTCGGTCAGGGCAGGAAAGTCGCTGCCATGCGCGCCGCGCTGGGCGCCGACGGCCTCGGCGTGGGTTTTCGGCTTCGGCGCGCGCTCGAGATAGGAGCGGATATGGGCGAGACCGCCGGCCTCGAGCACCGGGCCGATATCGTTGAGCACGATAGCCCGCAGGACTGCCGGCCGCATCACGCCAAGCACATGGATGATCAGCCCGCCGCGTGACGTGCCGATGAAACCAGCCTCGTCGATGCCCAGCGCCGCCAACCCGCCGAGGATGTCACCGGCTTCGACGCCGATATTGTAGTGGCCGATATCGGGGTCGTAGGCGGATTGCCCGCGCCCGCGATAGTCGAAAGCGACGATTTTTCGCGGCGTTTGCGCCCGCCGCGACAGATGCAGCGCCAACTCATGAAAATCGCGGCAATTGCGGGTCAGGCCGGGCAGGCAGACGACCGGCCAGTGGCCGGAATTCGCTTCGCCATAGATGCGGGCGTGGAGTTCAAGCCCGTCCGGCGAGGCGTAGAAGAAGTCGGAAAAATCGATCGACATTTTGGGACTCGATTCCTCGCCGTTGCCGGATCGTCGACTGCTACAGGGGAGGGCGGGCACGGTCAAATCGAAGCGTCATTTTCGAGATGTCGGTGGGACAGCGCCCCCCTCTGTCCTGCCGGACATCTCCCCCTCAAGGGGGAGATTGGCTGTCCCTTTGCTTTCGCCAATCGCCAACGCTGATAAGGAAGGCGCCGCCAGTGTAACTGCCAATCTCCCCCCTTGAGGGGGAGATGCCCGGCAGGGCAGAGGGGGGTGCTTCGCCAAGCCAGCCTTCGCCCGAACGGATCAACTCCGCCCATTCACCAGGTCCCCGACAATGTCGTACTTGCCGGAAATACGCATCTTGTAGACTTCGTAATTCTCCATCACGCGCTGGACGTAACTTCTTGTTTCGGTATAGGGAATCCGCTCGATCCAGTCGACGACGGCGTCGATGTCCTTGCCGCGCGGGTCGCCGTATCTGGCCACCCACTGGGCGGCGCGGCCGGGGCCGGCATTGTAGCCGGCGAAGGTCAGCACATAGGAGCCGTCGAAGCGGCCGAGCTGCTCGCCGAGGAAGGCGGCGCCCAAGGTCGCGTTGTAGCCGGCGTCGGTGGTCAGCCGCGCCTGCGAGAAGGTCATTCCGGCCTTGTCAGCCAATTGCCTGGCGGTCGCCGGCATCAGCTGCAGCAGGCCACGTGCGCCGGCGCTGGAGACGGCGCCGATGTTGAACTCGCTTTCCTGGCGGGCGATCGCATAGGCCAGCGCCTTGCCGGAGCCGGAAATGTTGGCGGTCTCGGGAATGGCGCCGAGCGGATGCGACAGCGCCCCGACATCGATGCCGCGCGCGCCGGCGATCTTGCCGACCTTCAGCGCCAGGAAGTGATTGCCCTGCTTTTCCGCCATCGCGGCCAGCAGCGCCAGCTCTCCGGGACTGCTCAACTGTCCGGCGAGGTCGCGGTAAAGCGTGTCGGCGTAGCGCTGATAGCCCGCCTGCTGCAGTCGCCTGATGGCGCAGACCGCCTCGCGGCTGGAAAAATTCCGGTGATCGCTGGCGCTCGGCTGCGGATGGGCGATGTTGAGGATCTGCCGGCCGACGCGCTCACCGGCGAGCTGGCCGTAGAACGTCGTGCCGTAGGCGGCGGCACGGCTAAAATAATCCCTGGCGCTGCCGGGGCCGCCGGCTTCGGCCGTACGGCCGAGCCAATAGTAGGCGCGCGACAGCGATATCGGCCCCTGGGCGAGACCGGCGATCCGCTCAAAATGCTTGGCAGCGGTGGTGGGATCGTTGAGGCCGCGCAGCGCGTACCAGCCGGCATGAAACTCCGCATCGGCCGCGTTGGCAGCAGTTTCGCCGGCGTGTGCGGCGACTATCCTGTAGGCGGTCTTCATGTCGCCCTGGTCGACCAGTTCGCGCGAAAGCACCCGGCGCTCGGCCCACCAGGCATCCGGGTCGATCAGAGCGCTGCGGTCGCTCGGCGCCTTCATCACCATTGCGGCGGCGTCGGAAAACTTCTGCTGCTTGCGCAGATATTGGGCTTGGGCGAAGAGATAGCCGGCCGAACGCTGCGCGGCGGGCACCGCCATCAGCAGCCTGGCCGCGTTCTTGTCGCCCCCATTCTTGTCGCCCTTGTCCGCCGCGGCCCAGGCGTCGGCCAGTTGCCGGGCGCCCGCAAGGCCGGCGACGCGCAGCGCCGAACTGACCCGGTCGGCATAAAACATGCGCTCCATGCGGAAACGGTGGTCTGATGCGGGAATCAGCGTGCCGAATTCCTGGATGATCGCCGCCTCGTCCCTGGCTTGCAGTTTTTCGGTGCGCCAGAAAGGCGACAGCACCGAGCGCGCCGCCTCGACGTTGCCCTGCGAGACATAGGAGCGGGCGAGAATCACCACGCCCTCGGCTGTTTGCGGCTGGCTGCCGCCGAAAGCCTGCACCACGATCTCAGGCGCGGGGTTCTCGCGGTAGAGCGCGCGCTCGCTGTTCTTGCGCAAGGCGATCATGCCCGGCCAGTTCGGCAGCATTTTCGCAGCATCGGCGATGTCGCCGCTTGGCACCTTGTCGCCGCCATAGAACGCGATGGCCCAGGCAAGGATGTGCTGGTCGAGCGAATCGACCGGCAGGGCGTCGCGCACCTGGCGCGCACCGGCAATGTCGTTTGCCGCCAGCGCATCGAGGCCGCTCTTCAACCTGGCGACGCTGGCGGGAGGGGATTCCGGACCCTGCAGGCCGGTATCCAGCAGGTTTGGCTTCGGAATGGTCGACGTGACCTGTGCATCGACCTTGCCGGCGGCCACAAGGGTCGGCGTCAACAGGAGAATTGCGCCAAGCAGCGCGAAAAAATGAGGCTGCCGGGTCGGCATCGTCTTCATCATTTCCTGTCTTGCACAATCACCAACAGGCACAGATCAACTGAAGCCTAGTTGGCTGTGGTGAAGAGCCTGTAAACGGGGCTATCGAAGTCGTTCAAATTGCGCTTGCTGGCATTCTTGTCATGCTTGCCGCGCAACAATGTCGAGACTATGGTGCGCCGCTTCGCTTTCGGCTAGAAGGCGCGCACGACAAAACACCTGCAGCACCGCGCGTCATCTCGGATGCGCAAAGGACGCTGTGGCACTTTAAATTTGGCGCATGATCTTTCCGTGGAATCGGCTCCGATTTTCGGGCTCGTGCGCCAGTCCCAAGGAGTTGGACGACATGCTGAGAGGCTCGCTAACCGCGCTCGTAACACCGTTCGAAAAGAGCGGCCGTTTCGACGAGAAAGCGTTTCGCGCCTTCATCGCCTGGCAGATCGCTGAAGGCACGACCGGCGTGGTTCCGGTCGGCACCACCGGCGAGTCGCCGACGCTGTCGCATGACGAGCACCGCCACGTCGTCAAAGTGTGCGTCGAGGTGGCAAAGGGCCGCGTTCCGGTCGTCGCCGGCGCCGGCTCCAACAACACCGAGGAGGCGGTTGGCCTGGTGCAATATGCCGAGAAGGCGGGCGCCGACGCGGCACTCGTCGTCACGCCCTACTACAACCGGCCGACGCAGCGCGGCCTCTATGCGCATTTCGCTGCCGTCGCCAAAGCGACCAGCCTGCCGATCATCATCTACAACATTCCGCCGCGCTCGGTGATCGACATGATGCCCGAGACGATGGGCCAGCTGGTGCATGACTTCAAGAACATCGTCGGCGTCAAGGACGCCACCGGCAAGGTCGAGCGGGTTTCCGAGCAGCGTGCCACCTGTGGCAAAGATTTCATCCAGCTTTCCGGCGAGGACGCCTCGGCACTCGGTTTCAACGCCCATGGCGGCGTCGGCTGCATCTCGGTGACGGCGAATGTCGCGCCGCGGCTGTGCGCCGAATTCCAGGAGGCGACGCTTTCCGGCGACAACGCCAAGGCGCTGGACTTGCAGGACCGCCTGCTGCCGCTGCACAAGGCGATTTTCCTGGAACCCGGCGTGTCCGGCGCAAAATATGCGCTGTCGAAGCTCGGCAAGGTCGAGAATGTGTTGCGTTCGCCGCTGGTCACCGTCGAGCAGTCGACCGCCGAGAAGATCGATGCGGCCATGAAGCACGCCGGCTTGATTAATTAGCGAGCCCGTTTGGAAACTCTACTCCTGCGGCCAACTGAAGGCGTCACCTGCGCTTCCGGTGCTCACGTACTATATGTACGCTCCGCTCCGGTTCGCGCATGGCCCCGAAAGCGTTCGCTTTCGGAAAGGACCATGCGCAAACTCAGACTTCTAGAGCGTCCTTTGCGCGTTTAAAAAACGCGCGGCGCTCTAGTGGCACCATCATCTGACTCGCAGGAGCGAGTTTCGAAACGGACTATAGACGTCATGAACCAGGTCAGAAAAGCCGATCCCAACAACAAGACCGTTGCGGAAAACCGCAAGGCGCGGTTTTCCTACGAGGTGCTCGACACGATCGAGGCCGGCTTGGTGCTGACCGGCACCGAGGTGAAGTCGCTACGCCAGGGCCAGGCCAACATCCAGGACAGCTACGCCTCGGTCGAGGGCGGCGAGATCTGGCTGATCAACTCCTATCTGCCGGAATATCTGCAGGCCAACCGCTTCAACCATGAGCCGCGCCGGCGCCGCAAACTCCTGCTCAACAAGCGCGAGATGGCCAAGCTGTCGCAGAGTGTCGATCGCGAAGGCATGACCCTGGTGCCGCTAAAAATCTATTTCAATGAAAAGGGCCGGGCGAAGCTTGTGCTCGCCGTCGGCCGTGGCAAGAAACTGCACGACAAGCGCGAGACCGAAAAGCAGCGCGACTGGTCGCGCGAAAAGGGCCGGCTGCTGAAGGAGCGTGGGTAGGCCCGGAGCCACTCTTTTGAAGAACCGGATGAGGAACCGGATTGTCTTTTGGGGTGCGGCCAGCCTGATCCTGGCGTGCCTTGTCACGGCCGCCGGCTATTTTTACTCCCGACCGTTTTCTCCGGACCGCGGCAAATATCCGGTCAGGGGCATCGACGTTTCGCATCATCAGCGACAGATCGACTGGCGGCGTGTTGCCGCCGACGATGTCGCCTTCGCCATCATCAAGGCAACTGAAGGCGGCGACCATGTCGACGATGCCTTCGCCGCCAATCTGCGCGAGGCGCGTGCGGCTGGTCTGGCGGTCGGCGCCTATCATTTCTTCACCTTCTGCAGGCCTGGCGCCGATCAGGCGAAGAATTTCATCTCCGTCGTGCCGCGCGATCAGACGCTGCTGCCGCCGGTGGTGGATATCGAATTCGTCGGCAATTGCCCGCGGCGGCCATCGCCCGAAGAATTGAGCGTTGAACTCTCGGCTTTCCTCGGCCCTGTCGAGGCAGCCTTCGGCAAGACGGCGATCCTCTATGTGACCGACGACGCGGCACGGGCCTATGCCGGCCAGATTGTCGGCCGCCGGCGCTGGGTTCGTTCGCTGGCGCTGCAGCCAGATCATGACGACTGGATCTATTGGCAGTACCACGACAGCGGTCGCGTCGACGGCATCACCGGCGACGTCGATCTGAATGTGCTTCAGGGCGGGCCGGAGAAATTGGCCGAGCTGTTTGCGCCACCGCCCGAATCTATCTCTCCAGAAACGCCGCTATCTCCCTGAAGACGTTGACGAACATTGCTTCCGTCAGCACGCCGGTGTTGGTGTTGTAGCGCGAGCAATGATAGCTGGAAAACAGCGTCACGCCATTGGTTTGCTGCTGCCCGCCATGCTTGAACGGGTAAGCGGCGACACGCTGGCCGAGCGCCCGCACGGTCGATTGGTGCGCGATCGAGCCCAGCGCCAGCACGGCGCGCAGGTTCTTGAACCGCGCGATCGTCGGCACCAGGAACGTCCGGCAGGTGGCAATCTCGGCGCCGGCCGGCTTGTTGTCCGGCGGCACGCAGCGCACCGCATTGGTAATCGCCGTGCCGACAAGCTCCAGCCCGTCATCGGGCCGCGCCTTGAATTGGCCACGGGCAAAGCCGTGTGCGATCAGCGTGTTGTAGAGCAGGTCGCCGGCAAAATCGCCGGTGAAGGGGCGTCCGGTGCGGTTTGCGCCGCGCAGGCCCGGCGCCAGTCCGACGATCAGCAGCCCCACCGCATCCTCGCCCTCGGGTGGCAGAAAGGTCGGCACTGGTGCATTGAACCAGGACGGCTCGCGCTGCCGCCATTGCGCGATAAAATCATGCAGCCGCGGGCAGAGCGGGCAATCGCGGTCGGGCTCGGAGGACGCGACCAGGGGAGCGGTCAAGACCGCCGCCGTCAATACTCGTCCTCGTCGACTTCGGCCGGTTCGGGCCGGCGCACCGGCCGCTCTGACGGATCGCGGCCGACATCGCTCTTCAAGGTAATCAGGTCGATGAAATGATCGGCCTGGCGGCGCAGATCGTCGGAAATCATCGGCGGCTGCGAAGCCATGGTCGAGACGATCGAGACCTTGCGCCCGCGCCGCTGCAGCGCCTCGACCAGCGTGCGGAAATCGCCGTCGCCGGAAAAGATGACATAGTGGTCGACGACATCGGCGAGTTCCAGCGCATCGACGGTCAGCTCGATGTCCATATTGCCCTTGATCTTGCGGCGGCCGGTCGAGTCGGTGAACTCCTTGGCCGGCTTGGTCACCACCTTGAAGCCGTTATAGTCGAGCCAATCGATCAGCGGCCGGATCGAGGAATATTCCTGGTCCTCGACCAGCGCGGTGTAGTAGTAGGCACGCAGCAGGTAGCCGCGCTTCTGGAAGTTCGACAAAAGCCTGCGGTAGTCGATGTCGAAGCCGAGCGCGCGCGACGTGGCGTAAAGATTGGCACCGTCGATGAAAAGGGCGATTTTTTCACGAGGGTCGAACATGGAAATATTCCTTTTCGAAAATATGCGGTCGTCTAAATGCGCGTGACTATCGGTCAGCTTGAAATAACCGGCTGACCTTCGTCATTCGAGATAACGCCGGTTTTACGGCAATCCAAGGGTATGATGCTGCATAGCAAGCAATTGTGATCGGTGCCGCATGTCGCAGGCGGCGCGCGCCCAGACTGGCCTTGGCCAGACCCCGGCCCCAGGCCCCAGGCCCGGCATTGTCCGGCACTGCCAAAAAGCTTGTATTTTGGCGGCGTTCGGGTTATGGACCGCGCCTGTTTTCCATCAAATCCAGGCATGAAAGGGGCAGCTCATGGCCCGCGTAACCGTTGAAGATTGCATCGACAAGGTCAACAACCGCTTCGAACTCGTGCTTCTGGCCGGCCACCGCGCCCGTCAGATCAGCCAGGGCGCGCAGATCACCGTTCCTCGTGACAACGACAAGAATCCGGTCATCGCGCTGCGCGAGATCGCGGAGGAGACATTGTCGCCCGACGACCTCAAGGAAGACCTGATCCACTCGCTGCAGAAGCATGTCGAGGTCGATGAGCCGGAAGCCGACGGCGAGGCGATCGCCGACCAGACCGGTACCGCCGCTGCGGCAACTGACGCCGACGACACCGAGGACAACATCACCTTCGACCGTATGACCGAGGAAGACCTCCTGGCCGGCATCGAAGGTCTGGTGCCGCCGGAAAAAAGCGACGATTATTGATCTTCCCACCGGCCGCCGACACTTTCGCGCCGGCGGTTTCGTGGTTATCTATGACATGCGCCGTACGCCAGTGCGGCGCATGATTCATTTCAGCACTGCGAGATCCCGCCCATGATGCGTCAGTATGAGCTTGTCGAGCGCGTCCAGCGCTACAAGCCTGACGTCAACGAGGCGCTGCTCAACAAGGCCTATGTCTACGCCATGCAGAAGCATGGTCACCAGAAGCGCGCCTCCGGCGATCCCTATTTCTCGCATCCACTCGAAGTCGCCGCCATCCTCACCGAAATGCACATGGATGAGGCGACCATCGCGGTTGCCTTGCTGCACGACACCATCGAGGACACCACGGCGACCAGGGCCGAGATCGACGAGCTGTTCGGTCCGGAAATGGGCAAACTGGTCGAAGGCCTGACCAAGCTGAAGAAACTCGACCTCGTCTCCAAGAAGGCCGAGCAGGCGGAAAACCTGCGCAAGCTGTTGCTGGCGATATCAGAAGACGTTCGCGTGCTTCTGGTCAAGCTTGCCGACCGCTTGCATAACATGCGCACCCTCGACCATGTCCCCGAAGCCAAGCGCCTGCGCATCGCCGAGGAAACGATGGATATCTATGCGCCGCTGGCCGGGCGCATGGGCATGCAAGGCATGCGCGAGGAGCTCGAGGAGATCGCCTTTCGCTTCATCAATCCCGAAGCCTACCGCGCCGTCACCGCGCGGCTCGCCGAAATCTTCGAGCGCAACAAGGATGTGCTGTCCGAGATCGAGAAGGCGCTGTCCACGCTGTTCGACAAATATGCGATCAAGGCCGAGGTCAAGAGCCGCCAGAAGAAGCCGTGGTCGGTGTTCCGCAAGATGGAGGCCAAGGCGCTGTCCTTCGAGCAGCTGTCCGACATTTTCGGCTTTCGCGTCGTCGTCGATACCGTCGAGGACTGCTACCGGGCGCTCGGCGCCATCCACACCACGTGGTCGATGGTGCCCGGCCGCTTCAAGGACTACATCTCGACGCCGAAGCAGAACGACTACCGTTCGATCCACACCACCATCGTCGGACCGTCGCGGCAGCGCGTCGAGCTGCAGATCCGCACCTATCAGATGAACAAGATCGCCGAATATGGCGTTGCCGCGCATTCGATCTACAAGGACAGCGGCGGCAAGGTGAACGGCACTGCCCATGCGATCTCGAAGGAGACCAACGCCTATGCCTGGCTGCGGCGCACCATCGAGCAGCTTGCCGAAGGCGACAATCCCGAGGACTTCCTCGAAAACACCAAGCTCGAGTTGTTCCAGGACCAGGTTTTCTGCTTCACGCCCAAGGGCATGCTGATCGCGCTGCCGCGCGGCGCGACGCCGATCGATTTCGCCTACGCCGTGCACACCGATGTCGGTGACACCTGCGTCGGCGCCAAGGTCAACGGCCGCATCATGCCGCTGATGACCGAACTGAAGAATGGCGACGAGGTCGAGATCATCCGCTCCAAGGCGCAGGTGCCGCCGGCGGCATGGGAATCGGTCGTCGTCACCGGCAAGGCGCGCTCGGCGATCCGCCGCGCCACCAAGAACGCCATCCGCAAGCAGTATTCGGGTCTCGGCATCCGCATACTGGAACGTGCTTTCGAACGGTCAGGCAAAATTTTTACCAAGGAAAGCTTGAAATCGGTGCTGCATCGGCTGGCACGCAAGGACATCGAGGATGTGCTGGCCTCTGTCGGTCGCGGCGAACTTGCCTCTACCGATGTCATCAAGGCGGTGTTTCCCGACTACAAGGACGAGCGCATCACGCTGGCGGCGCCCAAGCAGCGCGAGGAGGGCTGGTCGAAGATCCGCAACGCCGCCGGCATGCTTTTCCAGATTCCGGGCCGCGCCGCACGCAAGGACAAGGACCAGCCAAGGGACGGCGCCGTGCCGATCCGCGGCGTGCGCGGCGACCTGCCGGTGCGCTTCGCGCCGGAAGGTGCCGTGCCCGGCGACCGCATCGTCGGCATCGTGCAGCCGGGGACCGGCATCACCATCTATCCGATCCAGTCGCCGGCGCTGCAGGCCTTCGACGACCAGCCAGAACGTTGGATCGACGTGCGCTGGGACATTGACGAGCGCACCAAGGAGCGGTTTCCGGCGCGAGTCTCGGTCACCGCCATCAACGCGCCGGGCTCGCTGGCCGACATTGCGCAGGTCGTTGCATCCAACGACGCCAACATCCATACATTGTCGATGGTGCGCACCGCGCCTGATTTCACCGAAATGCTGATCGATCTCGAAGTCTGGGACCTGAAGCACCTGAACCGGCTGCTGTCGCAGCTCAAGGACAATTCGAGCGTCAGCGACGCACGGCGGGTGAATGGGTGAATGGCGAGAGTAGTGAATAGTGAATAGTGAATAGTGAATAGTGAATAGTGAATAGTGAATAGTGAATAGTGAATAGTGAATAGTGAATAGTGAA
>NZ_JBVVPY010000006.1:207282-366827 GCF_055811335.1 Mesorhizobium sp. WSM4847
TAGTGAATAGTGAATAGTGAATAGTGAATAGTGAATAGTGAATAGTGAATAGTGAATAGTGAATAGTGAATAGTGAAAGAAGGGCGCTCTCACTGCCGAATACTGATTATTCACCATGGACGGAGCGAACAATGAACACCGACGAAGTGCTGGGCGTTTTCCGTGAAGCCGGTGCCGTTCTCGAAGGGCATTTCATCCTGACATCGGGCTTGCGTAGCCCGGTCTTCCTGCAGAAGGCGCGGGTCTTCATGCATGCTGACAAGACCGAGCGCCTGTGCAAGGCGCTGGCCCAAAAAATCCGCGCTGCCGTGTCCGGCAGGATCGATTACGTCGTCGGCCCGGCGATCGGCGGGCTGATCCCGGCTTACGAGACCTCGCGCCATCTTGGCGCACCGGCGATCTGGGTCGAGCGGGAAGCGGGCGAGTTCAGGCTCCGCCGCTTCGAGATCGCCAGCGGGTCGCGCGTCGTCATCGTCGAGGACATCGTCACCACCGGCCTGTCGATCCGCGAGACCATCGACTGCCTGCGCGCGCTTGGCGCCGAGGTGGTTGCCGCTGCCTGCATCATCGACCGCTCGGCCGGCAAGACCGATGTCGGCGTGCCGCTGATCGCGCTCGCCGAATATGAGGTTCCGGCCTACCCGGCCGACAGGCTGCCGCCCGAGCTTGCCGCCATACCGCCTGTCAAGCCGGGCAGCCGCAACATATAAGGCATGTCGCCCAAAAGCATGCCCTCCTTGGGCTTGAACCGGGGCTTGAATCGAGGGTTCGCAGCGGTTTGGGGACACGACCTGCCAAAACAAACATTAACTGAGGCGCTACGTTGATTGCCGGTATCGATCATTTCGTGCTGACGGTTAGCTCCGTCGAGGACACCTGCGCCTTCTATCAGCGCGTGCTCGGCTTCAATCGCCTCGACGAGCCGGACCGGCCGACGGCGCTGCTGTTTGGAACGCAAAAGATCAATGTGCATGAGGCAGGCCACACTTTCGAGCCGAAGGCCAAGGCGCCGACGCCGGGCTCCGCGGATTTTTGCCTGGTCGCCGCGCGCCCGCTCGCAGAGGTATGCGCCAGCCTGGCTGCCAACGGCGTTGCGGTCGAAGTCGGGCCGGTCGAGCGGATCGGAGCCCGTGGCCCGATGATGTCGGTCTATTTCCGCGATCCGGACGGCAATCTCGTCGAGATCAGCTGGTACAACAGGTAACCGGGATTTTCGGCGAGAACGAAGTGCATTGGCAAGGTCGGCTTGCGGGCAACCGTGTTCACGCCTGCCGCAGCCATCGTCCAGGTGCGACGCGCTTTAGTTTGCCAAAGCCACAGCTCAGGCCAGTTCCGCTTCCACAGGGCAGTCGAGGCAAGCGGTATAGTTGCAGAGCCGGCAAATACGGTATGCATGGTCCTCGGTGCTGACGAGCCCACGCAACAGCTTGGCGGCAAGATTACCGAATTCCTGCAACTCCTCCTGACTTAGAACAGCGAGCGCTGACGCGAGCCCTTTCTGGCGAGCAGAAAGAATAGCACTGCAGGTCGTCTCGCCCAGAGGAGTGAGCCTTAGCGCTACCGCGCGATGGTCGTCAGGCGCCGAGAACCGAGCCGCCAATCCATCCGCGACCAGTCGATCGACCAGTCTGACGGTGCCCGAATGGGACAGTGACAATGCGCGGCGCAGCCTCTCGATCGACAGGCCCGGTACGTGGCCAATGAGGGTGATCGCGGAAGCCGCCGGGCCGGGCTCCGGTGCTTTGGCCTGAGCGTCCCGCTGCAACGTGTCCGCAAAGGCGAGCGCTAGAGCGCCAATCACATTTTCAATCCTGGAATCGGTCATCGCCAAAAAATATATGCTCGGAGCATATACATCAAGGTCGAATTATTATATGCTTGGAGCATACAAATCGAAAGGAGAAGGCCATGTTTACCTCTGCAACCGCCAACGCTCCGTTCGTGGCGCGCATCAATCAAGCTGGCTACCACCTTGCTGCCGTCGGTCGCGCGGTAACCCTTTTGGGGGTGGTGCTTCCTCTGCTGTTGATCGGCATTTTGAAATTTACTGCAATCGAGATCGAGGCGCTTAGGCCATTCGTCGAGAATACGCCTTGGCTGGCATGGCTCTATCCCGCATTCGGATTTGCGGGAGCCTCCTACTTCCTGGGCGTGGTCGAACTGGTCACAGCGCTTCTGCTGATAGCATCTGTCCGTAGCGTCTGGACTGGCCTCGTGGGGGGTGCCATCGGTTCAGTCATCTTTGCGCTGACATCCTCGACAATGCTCACCCTGCCGATCTGGGAAACGGGATCCGGAGGGTTTCCTTTCCTCAACGGGTTAGGTGCCTTTCTGATCAAGGATGTCGCCTTGCTCGGAGTGAGCCTGGTCATATTGGGGAGCAGCCTTCAGCAACTCGTATCCGACCTCGGCCGAAAAATTGATCATGGTGATGAACAACGAATCGAGAGGTGAGAGCATGTCTCTACTCGCTATCTGGCGCAGGACGGACGAACCAGGGCACGATGTCGTGCAGCTAAAGCAGACAGACCTCGGCTGGCACTTGAATGGAGCCGCTGTATACCTGTCGGATGCGGGCCCGGCACGCTTGGACTACACTGTGCAACTGGCCGAAGATTGGACGACCAAATCCGGCAGCGTTCGCGGGTTCATCGGTTCCCAGTCAGTTGATCTCACAATCATCCGCAATGAGACCGGCATCCGCAACGAGACCGGCATCCGCAACGAGACCGGCATCCGCAATGATACCGGCTGGACTGTTAATGGGCAGCCGCAGCCGGCGGTTCAGTCGATGGTGGATCTGGACTACGGCTTTACGCCGGCAACGAACCTGCAACAAATTCGCAGAATGAACCTGAAGGTCGGCGACAAGGCGGATTTTCCGGTGGCCTGGCTGGTTGCCGGCGCGTCGAGTTTGGTTGTTCTGCAGCAAAGCTACCATCGTGTGAGTGAGACCGAGTACACCTACGAGGCTCCCACAGTGCCATACCGTGCTACGCTGCTCATTTCCGAGGCTGGCTTTGCTCAAGATTACCCCGACGGCTGGGTTTTCGAGACCGGCAACGCCGGCGGTGCACTGTAGGATTGCGGCTGAAGCTTGGCTGCTCGCAAGTTGGCATCCATGCAATTTGCTGCTTCGGGGCGAGGCGAACCCGTCGCATTTGCTTACCTCCTGTGGCAGACCATCGCGGCAGCGATTCGTTGTCTTAGGGCCTGGGTGTCGCTATATCGAAGCCTTGATTGCCTTCCGGCGTGCTTGCAGCGCAAGATGTGAAGTCACGCGGCTACCGGGTGGCCGGGCCGGCGTAGTGGATCAGGACAGGGACAGAGTGCTTTTTCGACGCCGCAAGCCTGATGGTCTTCTCGACCGGGTGCGTACCTCTCTGTGGCCACGCCGCTGTTTCTCGCGCTCCATGCGCCTGACGAACAGAGCTGGAATAACCGGACGGGAAGTTGCCGCCCAATGATCATTGGCATCGGCAGTGACCTGATCGATATCAGACGCATCGAAAAATCGCTGCAGCGCCATGGCCAGCGCTTCATCCAGCGCATCTACACCGAGGTCGAACAGGCCCGCTCCGAAAACCGCGGCGCTCGCACTGCCTCTTATGCCAAGCGTTTTGCAGCCAAGGAGGCCTGCGCCAAGGCGCTGGGCACCGGTATGGCGCAAGGGGTGTTCTGGCGCGACATGGGTGTCGTCAATCTGGCCAGCGGCAAGCCGACCATGGCGTTGACTGGCGGGGCGGCGGCGCAACTGGACAAGATCCTGCCTGAAGGGCACAGGGCCGCGATCCACCTCACCATCACCGATGATTTTCCGCTTGCTCAAGCCTTTGTGATAATCGAGGCGGTGCCCGTCGAATAAGCGCCATATTGATCGCATCTGACCACCGGCATGACGTTGCCCAGCGCGCGCCGAGACTCTATACCAACCAACGCATAATCGAGGACGACATGAGCGTGGCTGAAAAATCCCAGAAGAAATCCGGCGGGCTTGGCGAAACCGTCAGCGTCATCGTCCAGGCGCTGTTGCTCGCTCTGGTCATCCGCACGCTTCTTTTCCAGCCATTTTCTATACCGTCCGGGTCGATGCGACCGACCTTGCTCGAAGGCGACTATCTCTTCGTCACCAAATGGTCCTATGGCTTCTCGCGCTATTCGCTGCCGTTCGGGCCGGATCTGTTTTCGGGCCGCATCTGGGGCGCCGAGCCGAAGCGCGGCGACGTGGCGGTGTTCAAGTTCCCGCCGGACCCCTCCGTCGACTACATCAAGCGCGTCGTCGGCCTGCCGGGCGACAAGATTCAGGTCAAGGATGGCCAGCTCTTCATCAATGGCGCCGGCGTGCAGCGCCAGAAGGTCGGGCAGATCGACAATCGCGACATCACCGAGGAGAGCGGGCCGGTCGACGTCTATCGCGAGACGTTGCCGAATGGCGTCAGCTATGACACGCTCGACCTGATACCCAACTCGATCGGTGACAACACCCAGGAATTCGACGTGCCGCCCGGCCACTACTTCATGATGGGCGACAACAGAGACAATTCCTCGGACAGCCGCTTCACCGTCGGTTTCGTGCCCGACGAGAACCTGGTCGGTCGCGCCAACCTCATCTTCTTCTCGATCGGTGGCAGCGCCAGCCCGCTCGAAATCTGGAAATGGCCGTCGCAGATGCGCGCGTCGCGCCTGCTCCATTTCGTCAAATAGGTCATGGTGGCGACAAAACGGCTGACCGTCGACGCGCTCGCCGAAGCGCTCATGCAGCGCACCGGCCACGCCTTTGCCGATCGACAGCGCTTGCAGCGCGCGCTGACCCATGCCAGTGCCCGCAGCAGCCATGCCGGCATCGACTATGAGCGTTTCGAATTCCTGGGCGACCGCGTCCTCGGCCTGGTCGTCGCCGACATGCTGCTCGCGGCGTATCCTGATGCTGCCGAAGGTGAGCTGTCGCTCCGGCTCAACGCGCTGGTCAATGCCGAGGTGCTGGCGGAGATCGCCGAGGAGATCGGCCTGCCGGAGCTGATCCGTGCCGGCTCGGACGTACGCGGCCTGGACGGGCGCAAACGCGTCAATCTGCGGGCTGATGCGCTGGAATCGCTGATCGCCGTGCTCTATCTCGACGGCGGGCTGGAGGCGGCCCGCGCCTTCATCCACAAATACTGGTGGCCGCGCTCGCAGGCCATCGGTGCCGCCCGCCGCGATGCCAAGACCGAACTGCAGGAATGGGCGCATCAGGCGGCAGGCGCCGTGCCGGTCTACATAATTGACAGCCGCGAGGGACCGGACCACGATCCGCTGTTCACTGTCAGCGTCAAGGTCGGCGCCTATCCGCCGGCGACCGGCAGCGGGCGCTCCAAGCGCGAGGCCGAGCAAACCGCCGCGACTGCACTGCTGTTGCGCGAAGGCGTCTGGCTGAATAAGGGGAGCGCGGCATGACCGCCACCGAAGACGTCCCGCCGGCAACAGAAGCCGCCACCACGCATTCCGGCTTCGTCGCGCTGATCGGCGCGCCCAATGCGGGGAAATCGACGCTGGTCAACCAACTGGTCGGCGCCAAGGTGTCGATCGTCACCCACAAGGTGCAGACGACGCGCGCCATCGTGCGCGGCATCGCCATCCACAACAACGCACAGATCGTCTTCGTCGACACGCCGGGCATCTTCAAGCCGAAACGGCGGTTGGACACGGCGATGGTGACGACCGCCTGGGGTGGCGCCAAGGACGCCGACATCGTGCTGCTGCTGATCGACGCCGAGCGCGGCATCAGGGGCGACGCCGACGCGATCCTCGAACGGCTGAAGGATGTCCGCCAGCCGATGGTGCTGATCCTCAACAAGGTCGACCGGGTCAAGCCCGAGGCGCTGCTGGCCCTGTCCGCGGCAGCGAATGAAAGAGTGCCCTTCAAGCGCACCTTCATGGTCTCGGCGCTGACCGGGTCGGGCTGCAAGGACCTGCTCGACTATCTCTCGGAAACCCTGCCTGCCGGCCCCTGGTATTACCCGGAAGACCAGATCTCCGACCTGCCGATGCGTCAGCTGGCGGCCGAGATCACTCGCGAAAAGCTCTATCTCAGGCTGCATCAGGAACTGCCCTATTCCTCCCATATCGAGACCGAGAAATGGGAAGAGAAGAAGGACGGCTCGGTGCGCATCGACCAGACCATCTATGTCGAGCGTGACAGCCAGAAGAAGATCGTGCTCGGCCACAAGGGCGAGACGATCCGTGCCATCGGCCAGGCGGCGCGCATGGAGATATCCGGTATCCTCGAACAGAAGGTGCATCTTTTCCTGTTCGTCAAGGTGCGCGAGAACTGGGGCGACGACCCCGAGCGCTATCGCGAGATGGGGCTGGAGTTTCCGCATTAGAGCATGTTCCCGAAAATGGGAGCCGGTTTTCGGAAAAGATCATGCTCGAACCAGAAGTCACTATCGACACAGCCCTCGTGAGCCGGTTGGTCGCCACGCAATTTCCTCGATGGAAGGATCTTGCAGTCCGGCCGGTTGCATCAGGCGGATGCGACAACAGGACCTTTCATCTCGGAGACCATATGTTGGTGAGGCTGCCGAGTGCGGCGGCCTATGCCTTGCAGGTCGAAAAGGAACATCGCTGGCTGCCAAGGCTTGCGCCTCTGCTGCCGCTGCCTGTCCCTGTCCCGCTGGCGATCGGAGCCCCGGTCGATGACTATCCCTGGCATTGGTCCGTCTATCGCTGGATCGAAGGCGAGACGGCGACGCTGGAGCGTATTGCCAGCCTGCCGCAATTCGCGGCCGGCCTGGCCCAGTTCCTGGTCGCCCTGCAACGGATCGATCCCGCCGGTGGACCGGCGCCAGGGCAGCACAATTTTTTTCGCGGCGGACCACTGAGCGTCTATGATGGTGAAACCCGGCAAGCAATTGCAGACCTCGACGGCAAGATCGACACAGGCGCCGCGAGCGCGGTGTGGGAAGTAGCGCTTGCCGCGACATGGCACGGCGCGCCCGTCTGGTTCCACGGCGACGTCAGTTGGGGCAACCTGTTGGTCAGGCAAGGTGCTTTGAGCGCGGTGATCGACTTCGGAACTTCGGGCGTGGGCGATCCTTCGTGCGACTTGGCAATTGCGTGGACGCTCTTGGAAGGGAAAAGCCGAGAGGTGTTTCGCGGCGGCCTTCAGGCCGATGAGGCAACCTGGGCGCGAGGCCGTGGCTGGACGCTATGGAAAGCGCTGATTACGGTCGCCGGCCATATAGACATCAATCCAGTCGAGGTTGAAAAGTCGCGACGCGATGAAGTGCTTGCCGATCACCTCCGCGCGGACCGCCGCGGAGGGCACCGACACAGCGCCTGAAAAACTTGATTTCGCCACCGAAGCGGTGACAAGCTGCGTTCATGGAATGGCGCGACGAGGGAATTATTCTCGGCACCCGCAAGCATGGCGAAACCAGCGCCATTCTTGAGGTCATGACGCGTGCGCATGGCCGCCACCTCGGCCTTGTGCGCGGCGGCCGCTCGCGCAAGCAGCAGCCGGTTCTGCAGCCCGGCAACCGCGTCGACCTGTTGTGGCGGGCGCGGCTCGACGAACATCTTGGCATCTTCCAGGCCGAGGCGATCGAGATGAACGCCGCCCGGCTGATGGACAGCGCCGTCGCCATCTATGGGCTGCAGACCATGGCGGCGCATCTGCGCCTGCTGCCCGAGCGCGACGCGCATGACGGCCTCTACGAGACGCTGGCCGTGATGATCGCCCATCTCCACGATGCGGACGCCGCCGGCGAGCTGGTGGCGCGCTTCGAATTGCTGATTCTCGACGAACTCGGCTTTGGCCTCGATCTCAGCCAGTGTGCCGCGACCGGCGCCAGGCAGGACCTTGCCTATGTCTCGCCGAAGTCCGGGCGCGCCGTGTCGCGCCAGGCCGGCGCGCCATGGCGCGACAAGATGCTGGTGCTCCCCGCATTCCTGCAGCGCGGCTCCGGGCTGCGCGCCGATCCGGCGGCGATCGAGGACGCCTTCCGGCTGACCAGCTTCTTTTTTACCCGCCATGTCTACGAGCCGCGCGGTATCGAGGCGCCCGGTGCCCGCGCCGGCTTCCTCGCCGCCTTGCGCAAGCACCACGCGGCGGGCAAGGAGATTGGCGCCGAGACCGCCGCCGGAGAAATCATTACATGAGCGACGTGGAACTCTATCCAGGCCGGGTTTCGCCGCCCGGCCTCGGCACCATTCCACACGCCGACATCGGCTGAATATACCGGCCTGGAGTTGCTCCAGCGCATTATCGACAGCAAATACAAGGCGCCGCCGCTGGCTTTCGGCACCGAAACGTGCTCGATCTTTCCGGCCGCCAATCTGGCGGAGGGCTGACTCGGCTGGCCGTCTGGCCGCCGTATTTGTCGGTCACTACTGGCTTGGTTTGGGGGAACCGCCATGTTCGAAAGCCTGATCGGCCTCGTCGCGATCATCGCGCTGTTCGTCGTTATCTCGCGCCAGCAGAGCCGCATCGGCCTGATCGAGCGCGAACTCGGTGCGCTGCGCAGCCTCGTGCTTTCGGGCGTCCATGTGGCCCCGCCGCAGGCCAAGCCGGTAGAACAGGCCGCAAACGACAGCATGCCGGCAGACGCGGCAATTGCGGCCGTGACCGACATTGCCCCGCCATCGGCGGGCGAAGCTGCTGCTGAGGAAAAGCCGCCCACGCAGGTTGAAGCCGGGGAGGCTGCATCCGGACCGTGGACTGCGGGTGAAGCGGCGCCGGCTGGGCCTGCACCTGCGCAACCGGTGGCCGCGACGGCGAAACCGGCCCAAAAACCCGATATCGAAACGGCGCTCGGCACCCGCTGGGCGGTCTGGGTCGGCGGCATCGCGCTGGCGCTGGGCGGGCTGTTTCTGATCCGCTACACCATCGAGGCCGGCATTTTCGGTCCCGGCGTGCGGCTGAGCATGGCAGCAATGCTCGGGCTGGTGCTGGTCGCCGTCGGCGAGTTCATCCGCCGTACCGGCTTCAAGGTGCCGGTGCAGGGAGTCGCCGGCGCCTATATTCCGGCGATCCTGACGGCGGCCGGTGCTTTCATCCTGTTCGGCACGGTTTATGCCGCGCATGGCGTCTACGGCTTCATCGGGCCGGCGCTCGCCTTCACGCTGCTCGGCGCCATCGGTGTGGCGACGATCGCAGCAGCCCTCGTCCATGGCCAGGCACTGGCCGGCGTCGGCCTGCTCGGCGCAGTGGTGACGCCCATGCTGGTCGCCTCGCAGGCGCCGAATCCTTGGGCGCTGTTCGGCTATTTGGCGATTGTGCTCGCCGCTACCGGCGTGATCGCCCGCCTGCGCGACTGGAAATTGCTGATGGCGGCAGCGTTCGTCGGCACCGGCCTGTGGACCATTCTTTACATGACCGACGCGTCGGGCACCAACCTGCCTGTCGTCCTCTTTATCAGCGCGGTGACCCTGGCCGTGCTCGCCCTCGTCTGGCTCGGCCGTCGCGGTGGCGAAGCAGGACCCGCCAGTGGCTTCGACTGGCCATCGGTCGCGCCTGGCTTCTTCGTCGGCCTTTCGGCGATGGCGCTGTTCGTCGACCCCGCATACGCTGCCGGCGATGCTCTGCCGGGAGCAGCCCTTATCGCAGCCCTGGTCGCGGTAGCGCTCTACCGACCGCTGGCGCTGGCGCTTCTGCACGCCGCAGGGCTGGCGACGGTTCTGGTCTATCTCGGCATCATTCCGCCAACCTCCGTCGTTTCAGACTTTTCAGGTGGCGCTCTCGGCGTCGATGGCCTGCCGGCGGCAGTTGCCGATACGCTGGTGCTCAGGATCGGCATCTTTCTCGGACTTGTGTTCATCGCAGCCGGCTTCTGGGCAGCGCGCAAATTTGCTTCATCGGCTCACATCCGTGCCGCCTCATGGGCGGCATGGGGCGTTGTCGCACCGCTGGTCATTCTGTTGGCGCTCTGGTTCACCTTCGGCAATCTCGACCGCGATCTTGTCTACGCGGCGGTTGCAGCCCTTCTGGTGGTGGTCTTCGCCACCGGCGGCGAGTGGATTGCGCGCGGTGAACAGCCGCCGCTGCAGGGCGGTGCGGCCATCTCGTTCGCGCTTGGCGGGGCAGCAGTCGCTGCCTTGCTGATGCTCTATATGGCCTTTGGGTCCGGCTGGACGACCATGCTTCTGGGTGCCGCGGCCATCGTGCCGGCGCTGGCCACCCGCTGGCGCGCCTACCCGGTGCTCGGCTGGATTTCGGTCGCTGCGGTCATCGCGGTGCTCGGCCGCATCGCCTTCGATCCGACAATCGTCGGCGCTGAATTCCTGTCGAGGACGCCGGTGTTCAACTGGCTGCTGCTGGGCTACGGCGTGCCGGCGCTTGCCTTCGGCTTTGCCGCCTGGCAACTCGCCCGCACCACAAATGGCCGGCCACGCCTCGCCATGGAAGCGGGCGCAGCACTGTTTGCAGTGCTCACGGTTGCCATATTGGTGCGCCATGCCATGCATGGCGGCGTCATCGACACGGGTGCTGCGACGCTCGCCGAGCAGGCGATCTACACGCTGATCGCCATCGGCGCCGGCGCCATCCTGGTCGCCATCGACATGCGCTCGCCAAGCTTGGTGCTGCGCTATGGTTCGCTTGCCGCGGGCGTCGTCTCGGTCGCCTTCATCGTCATCCAGCATTTTGTGGCGCTGAACCCGCTGTTTACCGACGAATCAACCGGCCGGATCCCGGTGTTCAACCTGCTGTTCCTCGCCTATCTCTTGCCGGCCATCGCTGCCGGCGGGCTCGCGCTCTACGCCCGTGACAAGCGGCCGAAATGGTATGCCGCGATGCTGGCGCTGATGGCGGCGCTGCTCGCCTTCGTCTATGCGACGCTATCGGTGCGGCGGCTGTTCAAGGGCGAGTTCATCGGCCTGTGGAGCGGCCTCGGCCAGCTCGAGACCTACACCTATTCCGCGCTGTGGCTGATCATTGGCGTGGCGCTGCTCACCGCCGGCGTCTGGCTGAAGTCGCAGGTGCTGCGCGTTGCGTCGGCCGCCCTGATCTCGGTCGCGGTGTTGAAGGTGTTCCTCTTCGACATGTCGGAACTGGAAGGCGTTCTGAGGGCGCTGTCCTTCATCGGCCTCGGCGCGGTGCTGATCGGCATCGGCCTGTTCTATCAGCGGCTGCTGACAAGAGCAGCGAGAGGAACCTAAAGGTCTGTTGTTTGGATATTCAAAATGAAATATTTGAATATCCCGAAGGAGACTTTCAAGTGCCGCTCTATATTCGCGATGACGAAGTGGATGCGTTGGCCACGAAACTGCAGCGAGAGATCAACGCCGCCAGCAAAACGGAAGCCGTGCGGATTGCGCTTTTGCATGAACTTGAGCGTAACCACGCCTGCAAGCCTTTACGTGACAGGATTGCGGTGTGGCAGGAGAAGTGTGCCGCGTTGGGGCCATCCGATCCCAACTTCGACATGAAGGCATTTACTGACGAGGCATGGGAAGACTGACGCTGGCGAGCCCGGTCTGGGCGGTTCAACTGTGAGTCCCAATACGGCGTGGGATATTTCGCAGCGCTGGAGGGGTGCGAAGGAACTCGGCGGCTCGCTGCGCCTTCCGCACATGCCACGGCGGGTTATCGGGGCCCGCGATGAGAGGACTCTGCGTTGCCTCTCAATCCCACCGGGAATAAACCGGTCCGCGCCAGCGTTATTGCATTGCTTGGGTGGCCGGGCGGCGGACCGCTTCGCGCTGGCCGCTTGCGCCGCGCCGTGAAGGCGCGTTCAATCGGATGAACAAGGGCGACCTCAGAACCAGCGGTCATGGACGAAAAGAAGGCAGCAATCCTTGGCGAGATACCACGCCTGCGCCGTTACGCGCGCTCGCTGCTGCGCGATCGCGATTCCGCCGACGATCTCGTTCAGGACTGTCTCGAACGGGCGCTTGTGCGGCTCGACAATTGGCAGACTGGAGAAAGCCCCAGGAGGTGGCTGTTTACGATCATGCATCATTTGTTCATCGACCAGATGCGCAAGGTGAACCGGCGCGGCGAAGCAGCGATCTTGCCGCTGGAAGCGCGCGAGGCGCAGGCAGCGCCCGCTGAGCAGGTGGAGAGCATCGCCTCGCGCGAGATCATCGACGCGTTGCAGGCGATCAGCCCCGATCGGCGCGCAGCACTGGTCATGGTCGCCATCGAAGGCTTTTCCTATGCCGAGGCCGCCAACATCCTCGGCGTTCCGGCCGGCACGCTGATGTCGCGCATCGCGCGCGGGCGTGACGAGTTGCGCGGGTTGCTGGATGATGCCGCGCGTCGCCGGGCGATAAGGATCGTCGAGAAATGACCCGGCGCGACTTTTCCGAACGCGACATCCATATGGCCCTCGATGACGAGCTGCCGGTTGACGAGCGCGTGGCTTATGACGCCTGGCTCGAGGCCAATCCTGAAATGAAGGCGAGGAGCGTCCGCTATGTCGCCGACCGCGCAGCACTTCGTGCCGCCTTCGCCGGCGTGCTCGACGAGCCGGTGCCGGCGCGGTTGCAAAATATCGTGTTCGGCGAGGGGCCGGTCAAGACGGCGGCATCGAGCTCGCGCTGGTGGCGGGCGGCCGCCGCAGCGGCGATGCTGGCCATCGGCGGTGTTGGCGGCTATGTCGCCGGCATCGACCATCTCGGTCTGGAAGATCCGGCCGAGGACCAACTCGCCGAACAGGCGATCGCAGCCCATGTCCTCTATGCCGCCGAGCAGCGGCATGCGGTGGAAGTGCCGGCCAGCGACAAGGATCATTTGCAGACCTGGCTGTCCAATAGGCTCGGCCTGAAGCTGGTCGCACCGGATCTGGCGGCGCAAGGATTCCAGCTCATCGGCGGTCGGCTGCTGCCCGCTGGCGAGAGCAAGGCCGCGATGTTGCTTTATGAGGACGCCAAGGGCGAGCGCATCTCGCTGTTCGTCACAGCGGAATCGGCCGAGAAGACCAAGGGCACTTATGGATCGGAAGAAGACGGCCCCGAGGCGATCTACTGGTTGGACAAGGGCTATGGCTGCGCCGTCGTCGGCTCGCTGCCGCGCGCGCAGCTGACTGCAGTGGCGAAGAGCGCCTACAGCCAGCTTGTCGCCGGGCTTGCCAGCTGAGCTGCGCTGTTTTTCAAAGCTTGCGTCTACAGCGCCGCGTCTTTGGACACGCAAAGGCTGCGGCACTTAATTTTTGCGCATGATACTTTCCGAAAATCGATTTCGATTTTTTTGGGGGTCATGCGCCGCCGAAACTGTCACAATTCAGCCCGAATCGAGGTGCGATAGCGCTTGACGGATGCTGGCGCTTCGGCTGTGTTGTCGACACTTCTGACCAGGCCTTTCCAAGAATCCAATCGAGGTTTTCCAAGCCCGCATGCCTGCCGAGATTCGCACGGCCCGCGCGTCCGACGTCGATGACCTCGCGGCGATCGAAAAAGCTGTTTTCTCTGGCGACCGCATTTCCCGCCGTTCCTTTCGTCAGTTGATCGAACGCGAGACCGCCGAGATGCTGGTTGCCGAAAACGACGGCCGCATCGCCGGCTATGCGGTCGTGCTGTTTCGCAAGGGCAGCGGAGTCGCGCGGCTCTATTCCATTGCCACCGGTCCGTTTTCCGGCGGGCTCGGCATTGGCCGCATGCTGCTGGAACGGGCCGAGGAAGCCGCCTTCGAGCACAACCGCATGATGCTGCGTCTCGAGGTGCGCGAGGACAACAGCCGAGCCATCCGCATTTACGAGCAGAGCGGCTACCGCAAGATCGGCCGCGAACCGGGCTATTACGAGGACGGCGCCACGGCGCTGCGCTACGAAAAGACCCTGCGCGGCGACATTCCGGTCGCCACCAGGGTGCCGTTCTACCAGCAGACCTGCGATTTCACTTGCGGCCCGTGCTGCCTGATGATGGCGATGGCCAATTTCGATGCCGGCTTCGTGCCCGACCCGGTGATGGAAATCCGTTTGTGGCGCGAGTCGACCACCGTTTTCATGATGTCGGGGCCGGGCGGCTGCGAGCCGTTCGGCCTCGCCGTTGCCGGCCACGAAAGTGGGCTGTCTGCCGAGATATATGTCTCCTTTCATGGTGCGCTGTTCCTGCAGTCGGTGCGCAGCCAAGACAAGCGCCGGGTGATGGAACTGGCGCAGGTCGACTTTCGCCGGCGCGCGGAACGTTACGGCATCCCGGTGAATTACCGTCCATTCGCCATAGACGATATCCGCACCGCAATCGCAGAAGGAAAACTGGTGTTGGTCCTGATCAGCGGCTTCCTTATGTTCGGCAAGAAGGTTCCGCACTGGGTGCTGGCCATCGGCGACGATGGCGACCATATCCTGATCCACGATCCCTGGGTCGAAGACGAGAGACAGGAGACCATCCTTGATGCCGCCAACATTCCGGTGCCTTACGGCATCTTCATGAACATGGCGCAATTCGGCCGCGATGGATTGCGTGCCGCCATAATCCTCGGAAAGCGCTGAAGACAATGACCTGGGTCATCCTTACCGGCCGGCAGAACGATCTCGATCAGGTGGCGACACCGCACAAGATCATCACCAATCGCGACTATCTTGCGCATCCGGCGCTGTTTCGCGGCCAACGGCCGAAAGTCATCAACCTGTCGAACAATTACGGCTACCAAAGCCGCGGCTACTATGCCTCGCTGCTCGCCGGTTCGCGCGGTCACAAGGTCATTCCGACGGTCGAGACGATGATCGACCTGTCCGAGCGCAAGCTCTACGAGCATGCGCTGCCGGAACTGGAACTCGCGCTCAACAAATGCCGCAAGGATCTGGGCGGAGCCTTTCCGCAAAAAGTCTGCATCTTTTTCGGCATCGGCTCGTCGAAGATTTGGGATCGCTTCGCCAAGCTTTTGTTCGACTGGTTCCGGGCGCCGGCGCTGGAAGTCCATATCACGGACAACGCCGAATGGGCGTCGATCCGCAAGATCGGCTTCCATCCGCTGGCCAGGATGACCGAGGACGAAGAAAAGCGCTTTCTTCAGTGCCTCGAGACCTACACCAGCCGCGAGTGGCGTGACACCAAGGGCCGCACGCCGGCGCGCTACACCTTCGCCACGCTGGTCGATCCGCATGAGGAGTTGCCGCCATCGGAGATCTCGTCGCTGCGCTATTGGGCCAAGATCGCCGAGAAGATGGGCGTCGAAATCGAGCCGATCACCAAAAAGGATCTGGCCAAGCTCGCCAACTACGACGCGCTGTTCATCCGCGAGACGACTTCGATCTCCAATCACACCTACCGCTTCGCGCGCCGCGCCCAGCAGGAAGGCATGCCGGTCATCGATGATCCGCTGTCGATGATCCGCTGCACCAACAAGGTCTATCTCAACGAGCTGATGACCTACAACAAGGTGCCGGTGCCGCCGACGGTGATGATCGCCGGCATCTCGGACCTTGAAGTGGCGGCGCAGACGCTGGGCTTTCCGCTGGTGCTGAAAATCCCGGACTCGTCGTTTTCACGCGGAGTCAAGAAATGCGCTACCTTTGAGGAGTTGAAGACGCTTGCCACCGAATGGCTGGAGGATTCCGATCTCCTGATCGCACAGAAATTCATTCCGACCCAATATGACTGGCGCGTCGGCGTGCTCGGCGGCCAGCCGCTGTTTGCCGTGCACTACCTGATGGCCAAGAAGCACTGGCAGATCGTCAACCACAAGGCCAACGGCAAGCCTGACCAGGGCGGCATCAAGACCTTCACCTTGAAGGAGGCGCCGGCCCATGTCGTCGAGACGGCGGTGAGGGCGGCGCGCTGCATCGGCGATGGCCTCTACGGCGTCGACCTCAAAGAGACCAAGGACGGTGTCTTCGTCATAGAGGTCAACGACAATCCCAACCTCGACCATGGCTGGGAGGACTCTGGCGAAAAAGATGAGGTCTGGGTGCGGCTGACGCAGTGGTTCCTGGAGCGGCTCGACCGACAGGGACGGTAGCAGGGGTTCTATCCGATCGAAGCCCCAGCCTTCTATCCGTCGCGGCAGGCTCACACCTTCGGCTCCCCGCCCGAACACGGCGCTGTATCCCCTCAGCGTTTTTCAGTCGGCCGGCTGCACTGTTTGGCGCCGCGATTTCTCGATTGCCGCATACCGTTTGAGAAACGCGTTTTGCGCCCAGGTCACCGAACGCGGGGTGAAATCGAAGCGGTCGGCATTGAATCCGCGCGGCCGGCCGAAGAATTCGGTCGCCTCGGCGGTCGAAAAACCGGCAAGCAGCGTCGCCTCGAAATAGGCGGCGATCTGGTCGGCGCGCTTGATCTCCTTGCGCAGGCCCGCAACCGGTTCGACCGGCAGCAAAAAGCGCAGATGGATGGCACGCTGCAGCCTCAGCTCGCACTCCTTGTAGCTGCCGCCCATGACCGATTTGAACGGTGAGATCATGTCGCCGATGACATATTCCGGCGCGTCGTGCAGCAAAGCCGCCAGCCGCGCATCGGCTGGGGCGTCCGGCACCAGCTCGCCGAAAAGCGCCTCGACCAGCAGCGAATGCTGGGCGACGGAAAAGGCGTGATCGCCGATGGTCTGGCCATTCCAGCGGGCGACGCGGGCAAGCCCATGGGCGATGTCCGAAATCTCGATGTCGAGCGGCGAGGGGTCGAGCAGATCGAGCCGCCGGCCCGACAGCATGCGCTGCCAGGCGCGCGGCGGCGCGCCGGGACGGTCAGCCGCCATCAGGCCTCCTCCGCGCCGACGGGTTCCTGCGGGAAGATGAATTTCGCCCAGGCCGGGATGGTGAGCGACACAGGGACGTCATCCGCCATGATCGGCTGGCCGGAGTCGAGCGCTGCCTTGACGCGGTCGATGCGGGCTATGGCGAGGCCCGCCGTGCCGGCGGCCGTGCCAAGCGTGCCGACCGGTCGCCCTGCAACTGTCAACTCTGTGCCAGGAGCGGGCAGGGGCCGTTCGGCCGAAACGATCAGCACCCGCCGTCTGGCGGTGCCGCGATGCTGCATCCGCGAAACCACTTCCTGGCCGACATAGCAACCCTTCCTGAAGCCGACGCCGCCGGTCTCGTCGAGCAGCACATCATGCGGGAAGGCGTCGCCGAGCTGATAGTCGCTGCCACTTTCGGCAATCCCATGGGCGATGCGCAGAGCTTGCCATGCGGCCGGGTCGCCGCCAGCGGCAGCGGCGCCATAAAAGCGATTGACGACTGCGTCGCGGAACCGTGCATCGGCAACCGGCGTTGAATCAAACTGCGAAGCAGTTGAATCATCCCCCCAAACAACAGCGACAAGTCCCTGATCTGCCTTGGCGATCTCGACCTTGGCGCGCAATTTGTAGAGCATCAGCCGGCGTATGAAATCGTCTGATATATCGGATCGGCATTCGAGGCGGAACAAATTCTCGCCAGCGCGGGAGATCAGGAAGTCGAACAGAATCTTGCCTTGCGGCGTCAGCAAAGCGCCCGGCTTTGCCTCGCCGGCAGCCAGCGCGTCGAGGTCGGTGGTCTGAATGTTCTGCAAAAAACTCTCGGCATCCGGGCCTGACACGGAAACGAGCGCGCGGTCTTTCAACTGGGCAAAGGGCATGGGCGGAAAAGAACCTGATCTTGCAAAACGGTCGGCCATTACGTAAGCCGCTGGCACTCCCCCCGCAAGAGACCGGATCAGCATGGCCACGACCTACGACCTCATCCTGACAGGCGGCACGGTGGTCAACCACGACGGCAAAGGCCGGCGCGACATCGGCATCAACGGCGGGCGCATCGCCGCTATCGGCGATCTCGGCCAGGCTTCCGCTGGCGAAACGGTCGACTGTCGCGGCCTGCACATCCTGCCGGGCGTCGTCGACAGCCAGGTGCATTTCCGCGAGCCGGGGCTGGAGCACAAGGAAGATCTGGAGACAGGTTCGCGGGCAGCGGCGCTGGGCGGCGTCACCGCCGTCTTCGAGATGCCCAACACCAACCCGCTGACCACGAGCGAAGCAGCGCTTGCCGACAAGGTTCGGCGTGCCACCGGCCGCATGCATTGCGACTTTGCCTTCTGGGTCGGTGGCACCCGCGAGAACGCAAAGGACGCCGGCGACCTTGAGCGGCTACCCGGTGCTGCCGGCATAAAAGTGTTCATGGGCTCGTCGACCGGTGACCTTTTGGTCGAGGACGATGAAAGCGTCGCCTCGATCCTGAGGAATACGCGCCGCCGTGCGGCCTTCCATTCCGAGGACGAATTCCGGCTGCGCGAGCGGCTCGGCGAACGCATCGAGGGCGACCCGGCCTCGCATCCTGTGTGGCGCGACGAGATCGCCGCCTTACGCTGCACCGAGCGCCTGGTGCGCATTGCGCGCCAGGTTCGCGCCCGCATCCACGTGCTGCACATCTCGACCGCCGAGGAGATTGTTTTCCTCGAACAGCACAAGGACGTCGCGACCTGCGAGGCGACGCCGCATCATCTGACGCTGAGCGCGGACGATTATGCGCAGCTTGGCACGCTGATCCAGATGAACCCGCCGGTGCGCGCATCGCGCCACCGCGACGGCATCTGGCGCGGCATTGCGCAAGGCATTGTCGATGTGCTGGGTTCCGACCACGCCCCGCACACGCTGGCCGAGAAGGCGAAACCCTACCCGGCCTCGCCGTCGGGCATGACCGGCGTGCAGACGCTGGTGCCGATCATGCTCGATCACGTCAATGCGGGCCGGCTGACGTTGCAGCGTTTCGTCGACCTGTCCAGCCACGGCCCGCAGCGTATCTTCGGCATGGCCAGGAAAGGCCGCATCGCCGCCGGCTACGACGCCGATTTCACGATCGTCGATCTGAAGCGCCGCGAGACCATCACCAATGCGCAGGCAGGCTCGAAGGCCGGCTGGACGCCCTACGACGGCCGGCAAGTCACCGGCTGGCCGGTCGGCACGATCGTGCGCGGCCGGCGCGTGATGTGGGAAGGCGAGATCGTCACACCCGGACAGGGCAGTGCGGTAGAGTTTTCCGAGACGCTGGCGGTATAGAGCGGCGGACTTTCAAATCGCATCGTCCCGCCGCTTATCTTCTGTTTGAGCATCGGATTTTCCCAAAACCGGTATCCACTCCGATGCTCTGCG
Source organism: Mesorhizobium sp. WSM4847 (assembly GCF_055811335.1). Classification (NCBI taxonomy): domain Bacteria; kingdom Pseudomonadati; phylum Pseudomonadota; class Alphaproteobacteria; order Hyphomicrobiales; family Phyllobacteriaceae; genus Mesorhizobium; species Mesorhizobium sp. WSM4847. Next base: position 226,265 of record NZ_JBVVPY010000006.1, read on the forward strand.
CGGGCTTGAGGATAGGAGAGGCTATGCCGCTCAGTCTCCGGCGACGAAGAACGTCCACTGTCCATCCGGGGTGATGCCGACGCGGTAGAAGATGTAGGCGCCGAACTGCTTCATGCTGTCGTAGTCGCCGGCGGTGACGATCTTGAACAGCTCGACCCGCTGCCTGGCGTTGAGCTTGTCCAGCGGCAGCGCGAAGAAATATGGCCAGACATAGAGCTCCTGCGGCGTGCCGACATCGACATGGACATAGCCGGCACTGAGCACCTCTTCCAGGATGGCGAGGATTTCCTGGCCTTCCGCGTCGCCCGAAAGCCCTTTCAGGAAGGTGATCGGATCGCCTTCGATCTCGGCCAGCGACAATTGGGTCATCGCATCGCCCTGGCCGATCAGCGGCCGGAGTTTTTCGATGTCGCCGCTCTTGCAGGCCCCGATAATCAAATTGTGCATGCGCCTGACCGGCTCCGGCAGCTTGCCGAGATCGTAGACGACCTCGGGCAAGGGTTCATCCGGGTCGACTTGCGGATTGGCTATGCCACCATCGTCTGTTGGCCCGCCCGGTTCGACCTGTTCCCGTTCGTCGGGTGGCGTCGGTTGGCTCGCCGCAGGCGGCGTCGCGCCGAGCGGGCCGGGCGTCGGCACCGCGGTTCCGGGCGGCGACATGTCGTCGTCGGCGGGCGGCGTGACTGGCGAGGGCAGGTCCTCGCGCTTGATTTCACTCAAAGCATAGGCGGGGCTGATTGCGAGGCAAAGCGCCAGCGGAAACGCGGCGCAAAAAGCGGCAAGCCGGATGCTGAGGGCCAAGCCACGCGGCTGGCCTGACGTCGAAAAATTCACCGCCTGCCTCTCCATGATTCCGTCCAGCTGCCCGGGCCCTTACAGGTGCCCAGGCCCGCCCAGGTGCCCGGGGCATGACGCCCAAGCGGCACGCCGTCATCGAAGAGCCTGATGCCAATCAGTGCCGCAGCCGTCCCGGCTCGAAGGCCCCAGCTATCACCTTTTCACGCATGCGGTCGAGCAAGGCAAGGGCTGAGGTCTCGCCATTGGCGCGCAGCATCTCGCCGAACGCGGTTTCGAGGGCCGCCTCGGCGATGATTTCCGTCTCGATTCCGGCCGAAAGCCCTTCCGCCCAGGCCTCGCTGTGGCTTTCCACTGCAGTCAGGCGCTTTTCTTCCCTGACCAGCGCGTCGATGTCGTTGACGCCATGTTCCATTGCGATGTCCACCCTTTTCAAGCGGCGATCCGGCGGATGCGGATCAGGCTTGGGCTGTCCCTTTTACTCGCAGGTTAAGTAAGTACTTGTAAATACGACATTTCTGGGGTCGTTTCGACAAGGGTTCGTCACGTTTTGCAAACCTGCGTTCGATCCGATTCAAAACTTAGCCGATTAGGCCGGCGAGCGGGATGAAAACCTTCAGTTTGAGTTAATTCCACATCCGCGCCGTAACGTTTTGTTAACACCGTTGCAGAAGTGCAACACAACATTTGCACCAAGACGCCACCAGACACAAGCGGGCCGGGACACAAGCAGGGGGAGCCAGGCCAGGCTCAGTTGCCGTAGCGCGAGGCGATGTCGCGCGACAGCGTCTCGCCTTCCTTCATGTAGCGGCTGATGGCTTCGGTCGCCGAGGCGGTACACTGTGTGTAGGTGCCGCCAAAGGAGCGGTAGCCGCGGTTGAAGCTGGCGATGAAGCGGGCGCGCCGCTCCGGGTTCGGGTTTTCCGAAGCAATCAGCTTCTCCATCTCGACCCGCCATTGGTCGCCCTTCTCGCCGCACAGATTACGCAGGAAATGCAGCGAGCCAAGCACCTCGGCCAGCCGCATCAGCCCCGGCTCGAACGGCGACTCGGTGGCCATGGCCGGCCGCGTCCCGATTGCCGTACTGGCGGCGAGGCAAGCTGCAAGGAAAACCGATGCGCGGATCATAAATCTATGTGGCCAAACAATTTGTCGCCTGCAAGGCGATTTTGGAGGTTACGCGCCTGTATTCCTGAGCAATTCGTCGGCAACGGCAAATACCGAAGCGGCAAGCGGCAGCGCCGTCATTTCGCTGAGTGTATAGAAGGCGGCGGTCTCGGCGTCGTCGCTGGCCACGGGCTCGCCGCCGGCATAGGTGGCGCCGAATACCGTCAGCAGATAGTCGACCGGATGCCCGTCGCTGCCGCCGTCGATGTGGATTTCCCGAAGGCGGCGGTAGTTGTGCGCATGCAACCCGGTTTCCTCCAGCAATTCGCGCTGCGCGGCTTGTTCCAGCGTTTCGCCGGCCTCGACCTTGCCGCCTGGAAACGCGTAGAATCCTTGCGAAGGCTGCCGCGCCCGCTTGACCAGCAGCACCGTGTCGCCCCGGACAATGGCGACCGATACAGCCGGGAGTATTTTGCGCATCTCGTCCATGGATCTTCGATCGCCATTTGCCGCAGCCGGTGTGGACCGGTCGGCGAGAGCAAGCATTAGCGGTTGCGCAACGCCGGTTCCATCGCCACCTTCACATCCGACCAATCCAACGAGTTTCAGCATATGTGCGGACGCTTCGCCTTGACCGCCACGCCGGACCGGGCCGCCGCTTTTCTCGGTCTGCCAGAACTGGAGGATTTCCCGCCCCGCTACAACATCGCACCGACGCAGCCGGTGCTGATGGCGATTGCAGGCTTGCCGCGAGCGCCAGGCGCGAACCTGCCAGACTCGAACCTGCAAGACCGGCAGCCGATGCTGGTGCGCTGGGGGCTGATCCCGGCGTGGGTGAAGGACACGCGTGCGTTTCCGTTGCTGTTCAACGCGCGCGCGGAGGGAGCAGCGCAAAAGGCCTCGTTTCGCGCCGCCATGCGCCATCGCCGCGCTTTGGTGCCGGCTTCCGGCTTCTACGAATGGCGTCAATCAGGCGACAAGCGAGGACAGCCCTATTGGGTGCGGCCGAAGCATGGCGGGCTTGTCGCCTTCGCCGGACTGATCGAGACCTATGCCGAGCCGGGCGGCTCGGAGATGGACACGGGCGCCATCCTGACCGTCAACGCCAATGCCGACATTGCCCATATCCACGACCGCATGCCGGTGGTGATAGATCCGCAGGATTTCGCCCGCTGGCTGGATTGCCGCACGCGCGAGCCGCGCGACGTGGCCGACCTGCTCAGACCGGCACAACTCGATTTCTTCGAGGCCGTCCCGGTTTCCGACCTCGTCAACAAGGTCGCCAACACCGGGCCGCAGATTCAGGAAAGGTGGCCGGAGCGCAAGAAGGCCAGGCGCCGGAAGCCGGGCGCCGACGACAGTCAGATGAGCTTGTTTCAGCAGTAGCTGCTATTTTCTGGGGCGCCTCAGCGCCTTCATTGCCGGCGCTGCCATTTCCTGGCGAACGGCCGGCCGCACGTCACATCAGGCAGCGCGCGGCGAGGTGATCTTCTGCGCCGGCTTCTTCTTCTTCGCTGTGTGGAGAAGGGCGGCGACGATCGCGGCCGGGCCGATCGCCCGGTATTGGGTGGCGAGCGCCGGTTGCTTGGCGCTGCTGGAGTCCTGCTTGGCTCGAGGCATCTTTCTCTTCCCTGGTAACGTCTTCGTGTCCGCGTTTGCTGGTCGAATCCGACCAAATCGTGACATCTGCTGATCTAGCCGGTGAATGTTTCATGACTGTGCCGAGATGTTTAATAAAATGTTTCACCGCGTCATTACCTGTGATCCAGCGGCTCTTTTGCCGAAAGTTGCGACTTGACGGCAACACTGGCTGAGGCGATAAAGCCGCTCATGAGAACGTCTTTCGCCATTTGTGGCATCTGCATTATTGGCTAGCTTCGCGCTGGTCCGGACGTTTTCGCCTATCTTCCTTCTAGAGTGGACAAACGCCCCGGCCAGCAGGCTGGTGGCTGATTTGCGTCTCGGCGCAAGTGGCCCCAACCAAAAAAGTAACGCACCGGGAAGGCACGAATGTCTGACACATCGAAGGGCCTGCGCCTCTACAACACGCTGACGCGGACCAAGGAGGATTTCTTCCCGATCGATCCGCGCAATGTGCGCATGTATGTCTGCGGCCCGACGGTCTACGACTTTGCCCATATCGGCAATGCGCGACCGGTGATCGTCTTCGACGTGCTGTTTCGTCTGCTGCGCCATCTCTACGGGCAAGCGCACGTCACCTATGTGCGCAACATCACGGATGTCGACGACAAGATCAACGACCGCGCGCTGCGCGATTTCGGCACCGAGATTGCCTCGGGAAAGCTGTCGCTGAACGAGGCGATCCGGCGGGTCACCGAAAAGACCGCTGACCAGTTCCACAAGGATGTGGCGACGCTCGGCTGCCTGCAACCTACGGTCGAGCCGCGGGCCACTGAATTCGTCGAGCCGCGCGCAGATGGCAAAGTCGACATGATCTCCTTGATTCAACGCTTGATCGAACGCGGCCATGCCTATGTTGCGGCAGGCGAAGTTCTGTTCGACACGGCCTCGATGCCGGACTACGGCCAATTGTCGAAACGCAATCTCGACGAACAGCAGGCCGGCGCTCGCGTCGCCGTCGATCCGCATAAGAAGAGCCCTGGCGATTTCGTGCTGTGGAAGCTGTCCTCGCCGGAAGAGCCGGGCTGGGACAGCCCGTGGGGCAGGGGCCGGCCGGGCTGGCACATCGAGTGCTCGGCGATGTCGGCCGCCTATCTCGGCGAGGTCTTCGACATTCATGGCGGCGGGCTCGACCTGATCTTCCCGCACCACGAGAATGAAATTGCACAGTCGCGCTGCGCCCATGGCACCGAGGTGATGGCCAAGGTGTGGATGCACAACGGCTTTCTGCAGGTCGAGGGGCAGAAAATGTCCAAGAGCCTGGGCAACTTCCACTCGATCAACGAGTTGCTGGAGACGGAGACCTTTGGTGGCCGCAAGTGGCCAGGCGAGGTGCTCAGGCTGGCGATGCTGATGACGCATTATCGCGAGCCGATCGACTTTTCCGTGCGCAAGCTGGAAGAGGCGGAAAATACGCTGCGCAAATGGAAGCGGGCGGCGGACCTGGCACCGGCGGCGGCCAAGCAATTGCCGGTCGAAGTGGTGGAAGCCTTGTCGGACGATCTCGCAACCTATTCCGCGTTCCAGGTGCTGACGCAACTGGCCGGCGAGGCTGTGGATTCCAATGCTGCCGGTGGCGGCAACGCCGCCGCGGGAAACCATGCTGCCGCTTCGCTGAAGGCGGCACTGTCGTTCCTCGGCTTCGACGTTGCGCCGGCCAAGGTTGATGAAGATGCCACCGCCAGGGCCATCGCCAGGCGCCTGGAACTGATCGCCGCCAAGAACTGGGCCCAGGCCGACCGCATTCGCGACGAGCTTCTGGCGCAAGGCGTGCAACTGAAGGACGGCAAGGATCCCGCCACCGGCACCCGCATCACCAACTGGGAGGTAAAGCGGTGAAGGTGGCGCGAGGCACCCCCCTCTGTCCTGCCGGACATCTCCCCCTCAAGGGGGGAGATTGGCAGCTTCGCCGGAAGCGCCCAATCACCAACGACGGCGATTGGCGAAAGCCGAAGTGCCGTCCAATCTCCCCGCTGGAGGGGGAGATGTCCGGCAGGACAGAGGGGGGCGAACCGCGATGACGCATTTCCCAGTACCCGCCAACAACCGCAGCAATGCGCGCAAGATGCGCAGCGCTATGACCGAACCCGAGCTGAAGCTTTGGAATGAGATTAGAGCGCACAGGCTGATGGGACTAGCCTTCAGGCGGCAGATGCCTATCGCCCACTATATCGTCGATTTCGCCTGCCCCGCCAAAAAGCTGATTGTCGAACTGGACGGCTCCCAGCATGCCCGGTCTGAACCTTCGGCATCCGATCTGGCAAGAAGCGCGAAGCTAGAGGCGCTGGGCTGGACCATCCTGCGTTTCTGGAACGACGACGACATTCGCGACATCGACAACGTCTGCCAGCACATTGTCATCGAAGCCGGCCTGGCCGCTGCCGGAATGCCGGCCGGCGAAGCAGCGAGGGAGGTAGTTCCATGATCGACCATCTTGGCATCACCGTTTCCGATTTCGACGTTTCGAAAGCTTTCTACGACAGGGCGATGGCGCCGCTCAGTGCCTCGCTGCTCTACATGGTGCCGCAGGAATACACCGGTGGCGCCAAGGTCGGCGGCTATGGCCGCGACCGGCCGGTGTTCTGGCTGCATCAAGGCAAGGACAAGCCGAAGGACCGCCAGCATGTCGCCTTCACCGCGCGCAGCCGCGCTGAAGTCGATGCCTTCCACGCCGCCGCCATCGCCGCCGGCGGCAAGGATAATGGTGGGCCGGGCCTTCGTCCGCACTATCACGCGAACTACTATGGCGCCTTTGTCTTCGACCCCGACGGCAACAATGTCGAAGCCGTCTGCCATGCCCCGGAGTGAAGTGATGAGCCTGGATAACAGACCGGTCTACACAGGCGGCTGCCAGTGCGGCGCCGTGCGTTTCCGTGTCGAAGGCGCGCTGGGCGACGCCTCCGTCTGTCATTGTCGCATGTGCCAGAAAGCAAGCGGCAATTTTTACCTGCCGCTGGTGTCGGTGCGTGGCGCAAAACTCGACTGGACGCGCGGCGTGCCCAAACGCTTTCGTTCCTCCAACGCCGCCTGGCGCGGTTTTTGCGCCGATTGCGGCACGCCGCTGACTTTCGAGGCGCCCGACGGCATCGCACTCGCCATCGCGGCCTTCGACCATGCGGAGGAGATCGCGCCGACCATCCAGTGGGGCACCGAAGCAAAACTCCCCTATGTCGATCACATCCACGAATTGCCTGGCGAGGAGACGATGGCCGATGTTTCGTCGTCCTCCTATCTCGCCGATCTCGTTTCTTACCAGCACCCCGACCACGACACCGAACAATGGCCGCCGGAGGAAAGATCATGACCGAAACCGTTCGAACCGGCGGCTGCCAGTGCGGCGCCGTGCGTTTCCGCATTCGTGGGGCGCTTGGACGCCCTTCCATCTGCCATTGCCGCATGTGCCAGAAACAGTTCGGTTCATTCTTCGGCGCGCTGGTGACGGTGCCGAATGACGGTGTCGAATGGGTGCGCGAGGAGCCGAGCTATTTCCAGTCGTCGGTCAACATCGATCGCGGCTTTTGCAGCCGCTGCGGCACGCCGTTGACCTACAGGCAGCCTGGCGGGCTTGAGATCGCCATCGGCGCCTTTGACGATCGCTCCGACCTCGCACCGCAGATCCAGATCAACTATGCCGCCCGGCTGCCTTGGGTGGAGAAGATCTTCGACGCGCCGGTCCATGACGATCCTGACTACTACACCCGGCAGGAATCGATCATCTCCTTCCAGCATCCGGATCACGAGACGGCCAATTGGCCGCAGCAGGGCCTGAAATTATGAGCAATGACCTGCGCACCCTCTATCCGGAGATCGAGGCCTTCGACTCAGGCATGCTCGATGTCGGCGATGGCCATCAGGTCTATTGGGAGCGTTCCGGCACCAGGGGCGCCAAGCCGGCCGTGTTCCTGCATGGCGGACCGGGCGGCACCATTTCGCCAAAGCACCGACGGCTGTTCGATCCGAAGCTTTACGATGTCATCCTGTTCGACCAGCGCGGCTGCGGGAAGTCGACGCCCAACGCCTCGCTCGAGGCCAACACCACCTGGCATCTGATCGCCGACATCGAGCGCCTGCGCGACATGTGCGGCTTCGACAAATGGCTGGTGTTCGGCGGCTCGTGGGGGTCGACGCTGGCGCTGGCCTATGCCGAGACGCACCCCGAGCGGGTCAGCGAACTGGTCGTGCGCGGCATCTACACGCTGACGCGCGCGGAGCTCGACTGGTATTACCAGTTCGGCGTCTCGGAAATGTTCCCCGACAAATGGGAGCGCTTCCTGGCGCCGATCCCCGAGGGCGAGCGCGGCGACATGATGGCCGCCTATCGCAAGCGGCTGGTCGGCAGCGACCGCAAGGCGCAGGTCGAGGCCGCCCGCGCCTGGAGCCTGTGGGAAGGCGAGACGATCACGCTGTTGCCCGATCCGGAAACCAGCAGCCGGTTTGGCGAAGACGATTACGCCGTGGCCTTCGCCCGCATCGAGAACCATTATTTCGTCCATGCTGGCTGGCTTGAGGAAGGGCAGCTGCTGCGTGATGCCTTCAAGTTGAAGGACATCCCCGGCACCATCGTCCATGGCCGCTACGACATGCCGTGCCCGGCGCGCTATGCCTGGGCGCTGCACAAGGCGTGGCCGAAGGCGGACTTCCATCTGGTCGAGGGCGCCGGCCATGCCTATTCGGAGCCGGGCATCCTCGACCGGCTGATCCGGGCGACGGATAAGTTTGCGGGGAAATGATCATGGGCCGCGAGCGCCTCTATCTCTTCGACACCACACTGCGCGATGGCCAGCAGACGCCGGGCATCGACTTTTCGGTCGAGGACAAGATCGCCATCGCCGGGCTGCTTGACGCGTTCGGCGTCGACTATATCGAAGGCGGCTATCCCGGTGCCAACCCGACCGACACCGCCTTCTTTGCCAAGCACCGCACGGCAACCGCCAAATTCGTCGCCTTCGGCATGACCAAGCGGGCAGGGGTGTCGGCTTCGAACGATCCAGGCCTTGCCGCATTGGTCCAGTCGAAGTCGGACGCCATCTGCTTTGTCGCCAAGAGCTGGGACTACCATGTCCGCGTTGCGCTGGGCTGCACCAACGAGGAAAACCTCGAGGCGATCAAGGCGTCAGTCGAAGCGGCGATTGGCTCGGCCAAGGAAGCATTGGTCGACTGCGAGCATTTCTTCGACGGCTTCAAGGCCAATCCCGATTATGCGCTGGCTTGCGCCAGGACCGCTTACGACGCCGGCGCGCGCTGGGTGGTGCTGTGCGACACCAATGGCGGCACGCAGCCGTCGGAAGTGCGCGCCATCGTCGAAAAGATCATCGAGGCAGGCATACCGGGGGACCATCTCGGCATCCATGCCCATGACGACACCGGCCAGGCGGTGGCAAATTCGCTGGCCGCCGTCGAGGCCGGCGCGCGCCAGGTCCAGGGCACGCTGAACGGCATCGGCGAGCGCTGCGGCAACGCCAATCTGATCTCGATCGTGCCGACGCTGGCGCTGAAGCCGGCCTTTTCCAGCCGCTTCGAGACAGGCATCTCGGCCGAAGCGTTGGCCGGCATATCGCGCCTGTCCCGCGCCTTCGACGAATTGCTGAACCGCGCGCCGGAAGCGCAGGCGCCCTATGTCGGCGCTTCCGCCTTCGCCACCAAGGCCGGCATCCATGCCTCGGCGCTGGCCAAGGAGCCGGCCACTTACGAGCATGTGCCGCCGGAAGCGGTCGGCAACCGCCGCCGGGTCATGGTCTCGGACCAAGGCGGCAAGGCCAATTTCCTCGCCGAGTTGAAACGGCGCGGCATCGAAATGCCGAAAGACGACCACCGGCTGGACGCGCTGATATCAGTGGTCAAGGAGCGCGAGGCCGAGGGCTATGCCTATGAAGGCGCCGATGCCAGCTTCGAGCTGCTGGCGCGCAAGATGCTGCATGGCCTGCCGGAATTCTTCAGCGTCACCTCGTTCCGCTGCATGGTCGAGCGCCGCTTCGACGCCAATGGCCAGCTGAAGACGGTCTCAGAGGCGATCGTCAAGGTGCTGGTCGATGGCGAGGAGAAGATGTCGGTGGCGGAAGGGCACGGCCCGGTCAACGCGCTCGACATCGCGCTGCGCAAGGATCTTGGAAAATTTCAGAACGAGATCGCCGACCTCGAGCTCGCCGACTTCAAGGTGCGTATCCTCAATGGCGGTACCGAGGCGATCACTCGCGTGCTGATCGAATCGCACGATGCAACCGGCGCCCGCTGGTGGACGGTCGGCGTCTCAGAAAACATCATCGACGCTTCATTCCAGGCGCTGATGGATTCGATCGTCTACAAGCTGATGAAGAACCGCGAGATGGCCGGGCTGGTCGCGGCGGAGTAGGATTGAACCATCAGCGAAAGTCCATTGATCCATCAGAACTTTGCGATGGTCTTGGCCCGGCGGCTGGCGCATAGCGTTGGGCGATGGCCACGGACGCAATTCAGCTCGAAGCAGACTCAAAGGCCCGGCGTGGATTCCTGCTGGCGCTGGGCGCCTATCTCCTGTGGGGGTTGCTGCCCTTCTATATGAAGGCGGTTGCACATCTGCCACTGGCCGAAGTCATCGCGCACCGCATCGTCTGGTCGGTGCCGATCGCGGCGGCAGTTTTGATCTGGGCCGGCCGCACGGCGGATTTCAAAGCGGCGTTGCATTCGCCGCGCATTATTTCCATGGCGGCGCTGACGGCGGCGCTGATTTCGGTCAACTGGGGCATCTATGTCTGGGCCATCGCGGTCGACCGTACCATCGAGACTGCGCTTGGCTACTACATCAACCCGCTTGTCAGTGTCGTCGTCGGCGCGCTGCTGCTCAGCGAACGGCTCGACCGGCTGCAAATCGCGGCGGTGGTGCTGGCGGCCATCGCGGTCGCGGTGCTGACGATCGACGCCGGCAAGCTGCCCTGGGTGTCGCTGGTGCTGGCGTTTTCCTTCGCCGCCTACGCCTTCTTCCGCAAGACGCTGCCGATCGGTCCCAGCCAGGGTTTCTTGCTTGAAGTGCTTTTGCTGTCGATGCCGGCGCTCGGCTACATCATCTTCCTCATCGTCACCGGGCAGGACCATTTCGTCTCCAGTTCCCTGAACGATACCGCACTGCTGATCGGCTGCGGCCCGGTCACCGCCATACCGTTGCTGCTGTTTGGCTTCGGGGCCAAGCTGCTGCGTCTCTCCACCATCGGCATCATGCAGTATATCGCGCCGACCATTGTGTTCCTGATCGCCGTGCTGATTTTCGGCGAACCCTTCGGCAGCACCCAGGCCATCGCCTTCGGCCTGATCTGGGCGGCGCTGGCGATCTATTCCTGGTCGATGTTCCGCGGTCGCGAGATCCGGCCGGCAATGCGTTAGAGCAAGGATTTTCGATGTACGTGCTGCACATAGCAAACAAGAATTATTCCTCGTGGTCGCTGCGGCCATGGGTGCTGATGCGGACATTGGACGTCGCCTTCGAGGAGCGGCTGACACCGTTTCCGACCGGATCGAGTTGGAGCCTCTACCGGCCGTTCTCGCCCAGCGGCCTCGTACCGTGCCTGATTGACGACGGCTGGGCAGTCTGGGATTCGCTCGGCATCACCGAATATCTGGCCGAGCGCCACGCTGGCGTCTGGCCTGCCGAGCCGAAGGCGCGAGCCTGGGCGCGGTCGGCAGCGGCCGAAATGCATTCGAGCTTCACCGCCTTGCGCGGCTCCTGTCCGATGAACTGCGGTGTCCGCGTCGCGCCGGTGCCGATGTCGGATGCGCTGAAGCACGACCTTTTTCGCCTCGGCGATCTCTGGGACGACGGGCTTCGCCGCTTCGGCGGACCGTTCCTGGCTGGCGATCGCTTCACTGCCGTTGACGCCTTCTTTGCCCCGGTGGCGTTTAGGGTTCAGTCCTACGGACTGTCCTTCGAGGGCGCGGCTGCCACCTATCCGGCGCGATTGCTGGCTCTGCCGGCGATGCGCGAATGGTACGCGGCAGCCCTTGCAGAGGAGTGGCGCGAGCCGAACCACGAAGCGGAGGCGCGCGCCGCCGGCACTGTCATCGAGGATTTTCGCGCGACCTTGTAACGGTTGCCGCTACATCCCGCGCCCCAGCCGCCTGACGAACAGATAGACGACCACCGCGACGGCGAGCGATATCGCCGACGCCACCCAAAAGCCCACCGGCGTGTCGACCAGCGGCAGCCCGCCGACATTCATGCCGAACAGGCCTGAGACGATCGTCATCGGCAACAGCACCGCGGTCATCACCGACAGCATGTAAAGCAACTGGTTCGACTGCGTCGTCAGCTTGGCCATCAGCTCGTCCTGCAAGAGCCGGGCGCGGGCCCGCAATTGCTCGCCGTCATGATGCAACGTATGGGCGCGGTGCGAAAGCCGTGCCGCCATGTCGTTGATTGCGTCCGGCAGGTCATTGCGATGCGAATGGTCGAGATGGCGGAACAGGCTGGTCAGCGTCGCCATCTGCCGATGGATCACCACCAGTTGCCGGCGCGCATCGACCAGCGCCTGCCGCTCATTGTGCCATGCATCGCAGACGATGCGGTCCTCGATGCCATCGAGCGTGTCGCCAAGGCCAGCGAGTTCCGTCGTCATGCCGTCGAGCGACTGGCCCATGACAGCCTCGATCAGTTCGGCCGGAGAGCGGAACTTTCGCGATCCGTTGTCGATCGCCTTGCGGATTTTGTCGACCGATTGCAGCGGTTGCTTGCGGCCGCCGATCAGCATCGTGTCGTTGAAGGCGAAGCGGAAATGGCCAAGCCCGCGCGCCTCCGCCGAATAGTCGTGGCGCAGGTCCGGCAAATCGCCATACAGCCAGTCGCCCTCGAGGTCGATATGGCAGCCATGGCCGGCCGACAGGAAGGCATCGCGCACCGGCGGCGGCAAAGCCGGCTCGGTGGCGATCTCGTGGCGCGCGCGCATGTCGGAAAGCTGGTAGCTGCGCCATGTCCAGCGTGTGGCGGTCGCGTCTTTGGTTCTCGTGCCTTCGGCGGCGAAGTGATAGACGAAGAACAGCCCGTGCTCGTCCGGCAGGTAAGGCGACAGATCGCTGCCGTCTGGATTGAGAGGGATGTTCATGATCGCGTCGCCAGTCTCTCGAATACGCCGCGTGGCGGCGACCTAGACTGTGATTATTAGCACGGGCGAACCGTTTTCGTGTGACTGTTTTGACGGTCATCCGAGGCGGCGTACCAACGCCGTTGTTTGGAGCCAGTTTGGAATAATACGTCGTTGACTCGCGTTTGCGTAAAGAGCACGACGCAATCCATGCGGAGGACGTCCGATGCATGCCGGCTTCCCACGAAGCCTACTCATAGCGGTATTGGGAGCCGTCATTGCCGGCTGCGCTGGCTTTTCGGCGCAGAAAACGGGGGCAATAATCGGCTATGGCCCCAACCCAACCTTACCGAAACCAAGACCGACGCTGATCCCGACCGTCAACATCGCCGAGGCGAAAGGCTGGCAGAAAGGTGGTATGCCGACCCCGGCGAACGGGCTGACGGTGAACCCCTACGCCACCGGCCTCGACCATCCGCGCTGGCTGCACGTGCTTCCGAACGGGGACGTGCTGGTTGCCGAAACCAATGCCCCTGCCAAGCATGACGAAGGCTTCAGCCTTAGAAAGGTCTTTATGGACCTCGCTATGAAGCGCGCCGGGGCCGCGACCAAAAGCGCCAACCGCATCACGCTCCTGCGCGACACCAATGGCGACGGCATTGCGGATGTGCGCAGGACGTTCGCAGAAGGCCTCAATTCTCCCTTTGGTATGACGCTGTCCAAAGGCATTCTCTATGTAGCGAATACCGACGCGCTTGTCGCTTTCCCCTACTCCAATGGCCAGACCCAAGCCACAACGCCGCCGGAAAAGATCGTCGACTTACCGGCCGGAGATCTCAACCATCATTGGACCAAAGATGTGATCGCAAGTCCGGATGGACGCAAGCTCTATGTCACCGTCGGCTCCAACAGTAACGTTGGAGAAAACGGCATGGCCGCGGAGAAGAACCGCGCCGCCGTCCTTGAAGTGGACCGGTCGACCCGCCGTACCCGGGTCTTCGCGTCAGGGCTGCGCAACCCGAACGGGCTCTCCTGGAACCCTGAAACCGGCAAGCTTTGGGTCGCCGTGAACGAGCGTGACGAGATCGGCGACGATCTTGTGCCGGACTATATGACCTCGGTTCGTGACGGCGCTTTTTACGGCTGGCCCTACAGCTATTTCGGACAGAACGTCGACGAACGCGTCAAGCCGCAGCGCCCCGGTCTCGTGGCTAGGGCGGTCAAGCCCGACTACGCGCTGGGTTCCCATACCGCCTCGCTGGGACTGACCTTCTCCAAAGGGGCGTCGCTCGGCCCAGCCTACGGCAACGGCGCGTTCGTTGGTCAGCACGGCTCGTGGAACAGAAGTGTGCTCAGCGGTTACAAGGTGATCTTCGTGCCGTTCCGCGGTGGTAAACCGAGCGGTCCCCCGAAAGATGTGCTCGCTGGCTTCGTCGGGCGTGACGGCAGGGCGATGGGCCGTCCGGTCGGCGTTGCTATCGATCAGAGCGGCGCACTGCTCGTCGCCGACGATGTCGGCAATGTCATCTGGCTGGTCAGTAGGGCAGTAGGGCAGTAGGGCAGTAGGGCAGTAGGGGGCAGTAGGGCAGTAGGGCAGTAGGGCAGTAGGGCAGCGCCTCATGAGCGCGGCATGCACTACATACTCCACTATACCCTAAAGCTTGTCGATCACCGACTGCACGCCTTCGGTCGGTGCGTCGACCGACGATCCCGCGACCATGATGGCAGCGACGATCGCTTCCGGATCGTCGACCACCAGCGGCCTGACCCGCTGCGCGGTGTGGATGAAGCCTTCGGCCATCATATGGTCGAGCAGCGCCAGCATCGGGTCCCAGAATCCTCCAACGTTGCCGAAGACGATCGGCTTGCGATGATGGCCGAGCTGGCCCCAGGTCATGATCTCGATGATTTCCTCGACAGTGCCGATGCCGCCCGGAAGCGCCACAAACGCGTCGGATTTCTCGAACATCGTATGTTTGCGCTCGTGCATGTTTTCGGTGATGACGAGCTCGTCAAGCCGGTCAAGCGCGGTTTCGGTGGCCTCCCTGTTGATCAGGAAGCGCGGAATGATCCCCGTCACCTTGCCGCCGGCCCGCATTGCGCCCTCGGCGACGGCTCCCATGATGCCCCTGGTGCCGCCGCCATAGATCAGACGCAGGCCGGACTTGGCGATCGAACGCCCAAGCAGGTGTCCGGCCTTGGCATAGGTTACATCGCGGCCCGGCGACGAGCCGCAATAGACGCAGATGGATCGAATCGTGTTCATGAGATGATTGGTGATTGGGTCTTTATTCGCGGTCAAGCCCGGGCGGGTTTTTTCTTGTCGGCCCCGTTTATTCGTGTCGGCCCTTTTTCCTGTCGGCCCCCCTTGTTCTTGTCGCCTTGGGCAAAACAGGCTAGACCGCATTAGGTGGCTAAGGGCAGGGAAATATGGCAATTAATCCTTTGAAGGCGTTTTTGTTCGTCGTCGGCGGCTCCGTCGCCGCGGCGGGAACCGCCTATGTGTCGGGCGCGCTCGATCCGTATCTCACTCGCACGCCGCCGGCGGGAGTGGCATCGCTGACGCCGCCGGTGGAGACGCCGGCCGAACCAGTGACCGATGCACCGCCGCCGCCGGCGCCTGCCGCTGGTGCGATGGCACCGGCAGCGCCGGCGGCGGCCGATGCGATTGCGCCGACTTTCGACATCGTTCGGGTCGAGATCAAGGGCTCTATTGTCGTCGCCGGCAAAGCCGCACCCAACGCCAAGGTCGAGATTCTCAACGGTTCGACGGTTCTCGGCTCGACGGTCGCCGGTGCCGATGGCGCTTTTGCCATCGTTCTCGACGATGCGCTGAAACCCGGCGATTACACGATCGCGCTGCGCTCGATGACCGGCAATGTCGTGACCCCCTCGGCGCAGACGGCTATCGTCTCGATTCCCAAGAGTCCTGCTGGCCAGGTGCTGGCGATGATCGAGGAGCCGGGCAAGGCCTCCGAATTGCTCACCGTTCCTTCACCCGAGACAAAGCCTGAATCGCCGCCTGCCGGCGACAAGGCGGCCGCCCCGGCTTCCGAGGACTCCGCTGCCGGGGACCCCGCTGCCGCAGCACCAGCCGCACCGGCTGCCACCGCGCCGGCCACCGTCGAAGCCGTCCCCGCGCCCGCTCCGGGCGGGCCGGCCGCACCAGCGACACCAGCTGCAGGGCCAAAGGTCGTCGTCGAAGCGATCGAGATCGACGGCAACAAGATCTTCGTCGCCGGCCTCGCCGACCCCGGCCGCAAGGTGCGCGCCTATGCCAACGATATCTTGCTCGGCGACGCGAAGACTTCGCCCGACGGCCATTTCCTGGTCGAGGCGACGCGCAACATTCCGGTCGGCACCTACACGATCCACGTCGACGCGCTCGATGCCGACGGGGTCAAGGTGGTGGCCCGTGCCGCCGTGCCGTTCGAGCGCGAGCCGGGCGAGTCGATCGCCGCCGTGGCGCCTGCCGAGGCAAAGCCGGCCGCGCCGACAACCACGCCTGCGGCGCCCGCGGCCGAGGCGCCAGCCGATATGGCGGCTGCGACGCCCCCGACCGGAGTGCCCGAGACCGCGGCGCCGAAGCTCGAACACGCCGACAGCGCCGTTATCATCCGCCGCCGCGATACGCTGTGGCGGATTTCGCGGCGCGTCTACGGCCAAGGCGTTCGCTACTCGACCATCTACCTCGCCAATCAGGATCAGATCAGGAATCCCGACCGCATCTGGCCGGGGCAGGTGTTCAAGGTCCCCGGAAAATCGCAGGAAGGCGAAGCCGCCAACCTCAAGGCGATGGGCGACCAGATGACGACGGCCCCGACAAAGGCCAACTAGAAATCCTTTTCTTCTCTAGCGGGCTCTTGCGGAAAGTTCATTCATCGTCTATCGCCGATAGACGATGAACGCTCCCTTGACCGAGAAGACCTGCGGCTTCGCCGACAGCCAGGCCGTCGCCGCGAAGCTCGCCGCGCTTTCGCATCCGGCCCGGATCGAAATTCTCCGGCACCTTTCGGCCAGCCGCTCCTGCTGCTGCCGCGAGGTCGTCGACCATCTCGACCTAGCGCAGTCCACCGTTTCGCAGCACCTGAAGATACTGGTCGAAGCCGGGCTCGTCCGCTACCAGCCGGATCGGCAACGCTCGCGCTATGAAGTCGACAGCGATGCGCTCGAAGATGTTTCCGCATCGCTGGCCGCTCTGGTCAATTCGTGCTGCTCCGGCCGCTAGACCATCATCCCGAACCGAAGGACCGTCTCAGCGAAAAGTGGAAGCCGGTTTTCGGAAAAGATCGTGGTCAAGCAATAAGAAATACGAAAAGGCGATAAAATGGCCGAAAAAACCGTCTCCGCCGATTCTGGCTCGACCTTCAAGACATTGCGCAATCTTTGGCCCTATATGTGGCCGGCCGACCGTGCCGATTTGCGGGCGAGGGTGGTGTGGGCGACCGTGCTTCTGGTCGTCGCCAAGCTGACGCTGGTTGCCGGTCCCTACTTCTTCAAATGGGCGACCGATGCGCTGGCTGGTGACGCCAAGTCGGCGCCGCCGCTGCCGGCCTTCATGCTGGCGCCAGTCATGCTGGTCATCGCCTACAATGTCGTGCGGCTGGTGCAACTCGGTTTCAACCAGCTGCGCGACGCGCTGTTTGCCCGCGTCGGACAATACGCGGTGCGCCAACTCGCCTTCCGCACTTTCATCCACATGCATCGATTGTCGCTGCGCTTCCATCTCGAGCGCCGCACCGGCGGCCTGTCGCGCATCATCGAGCGCGGCACCAAGGGCATCGAGACGATCGTCCGCTTCACCGTGCTCAACACCTTGCCGACCATCCTCGAATTCGCGCTGACAGCCGGCATCTTCGCGGTCACCTATGGCTGGAAGTACGTGGCTGTGGTGGCGGTGACGGTCTGGCTCTATATCTGGTTCACCATCAGGGCGAGCGACTGGCGCATCGTCATTCGCCGCGACATGAACGACAGCGACACCGATGCCAGCACCAAGGCGATCGACTCGCTGCTCAATTTCGAGACGGTCAAATATTTCAACAACGAGGGCATGGAAGCCGAGCGCTTCGACCGTTCGATGGCGCGCTACGAGACCGCTGCCACCAGGATATGGACCTCGCTCGGCTGGCTGAACTTCGGCCAGGGCGTCATCTTCGGTCTCGGAACGGTTATCGTCATGTGCCTTTCGGCGCTGGAGGTGCAGGCCGGCACGCAGACGGTTGGCGACTTCGTGTTCATCAACGCCATGCTGATCCAGCTTTCGGTGCCACTCAACTTCATCGGCTTCATCTATCGCGAAATCCGCCAGGGCCTGACCGACATCGAGCAGATGTTCGGTCTGCTGGATGTGCCGCAGGAGATCGTCGACAAGCCGGGGGCCAAGCCGCTGGTCGTCGGCTCCGGCAAGGTCGAGTTCCGCGACGTGCAGTTTTCCTACGATCCCAACCGCAAGATCCTGAAAGGCATCAGCTTCGAAGTGCCGGCCGGCAAGACGGTTGCCATTGTCGGGCCATCGGGCGCCGGCAAGTCGACCATTTCGCGGCTGCTGTTCCGCTTTTACGACATCCAGGGCGGCAAGATTCTGATCGACGGCCAGGACATTCGCGACGTGACTCAGCAGAGCTTGCGCGCGGCGATCGGCATGGTGCCGCAGGACACCGTGCTGTTCAACGACACCATCGCCTACAACATCCGCTACGGCCGCGTCGATGCCAGCGAGGAGGATGTGCGCAAGGCGGCAGAACTCGCCCAGATCGGGCCGTTCATCGAGCGGCTGCCCGACGGCTACCGTTCGATGGTCGGAGAGCGCGGACTGAAATTGTCCGGCGGTGAGAAGCAGCGCGTGGCAATCGCCCGCACCATTTTGAAGGCGCCGCCGATCCTGATGCTCGACGAGGCGACCTCGGCTCTCGACAGCCATACCGAACAGGAGATCCAGGCGGCACTCGACCTAGTCAGCAAGGGTCGCACCACCATCGTCATCGCCCACCGGCTGTCGACGGTGATTTCGGCCGACGAGATCATCGTGCTGCAGGACGGCCAGATCGCCGAGCGCGGCACGCATGCCGCCTTGATGCGCAAGGCCGGCCTGTACGCGTCGATGTGGGATCGCCAGCGTGAGGCAACCGAGGCCGAGGAGCGGTTGCGCATTGCTCGCGAGCGCGACGAGTTCGGCGTTGTCGTCCGCCGCCGCCCCTCCGAGGTGTCGTAGCCCCTACGGCCAGCCAGCGCCCGGCGCGGAAGCTTCGATGCTGAGCACCTGGCCGGTGCGCGCATCGCTGATCATGTGCTCGAAGCCGCGCCATTCGGCGGCGACGATGAACAGCGTCTTGCCGTCGGCGCCGCCGAGCATGCAGGCAAAGCAGCCGCGATCGGCATCGACACTGTCGAGCATCGCCCCGCCCTCGCGCACCCGCACGCAGTGCCGGTTGGGGACGTCGGCATACCAGATGGCGCCTTCGGCATCGAGGCAGATGCCGTCGGGAAAGCCGTTGCCGAGGTCGGCCCATCGCCGCCGGTTGGCAAGGCCGCCATCGGCGGCGATGTCGAAGGCGGTCAGCCTGTTGGCGTGGGACTCGGCGACGATCAACGTCTTGTTGTCAGACGACACCGCCATCCCATTGGCGAAGGCGATCTTGTCCGCCACCTGCCGCACCGACCCGTCCGGTGCAATCAGCACGATGGTGCCGGGGCCGAAATGCTGGCCGGGAACCGGCGCTGGCCCACCGCCATTGACGTAGATGTTGCCGCGCCCGTCGACGACGATCTCGTTCCAGGCGTTCCGTGAGAGGTGTCGCAGATCGGCGTGGGTGACCAGCGTCCCGTCTGCTTCCTGCCGCAGCACCAAGCCCTCACGCCCGCAGACGACGACCAGGCGACCGTCCGGCAGCCAGTCGACCGAATAGGGCAGGGTGGCCGGCACGGTGAGCATGACCTCACTGTTGCCGTCGGAATCGACGGCGATGATCTGGCCGGTTCCCCAGTTGCAGATCCCATGCCAGCGCGGCGATTCGCCGAACGCCAGACCGTTCATCACGACCCGCGCTTCCTTTGCTGCTGATTTCCGTGACAGCATTTGTTGCCTCCAGCTTTCGTTCGGCGGGCGCTTTGACAAGGCCCGTATCTCCAAGGACGCATGAGGCCGGTTCGCCCCGACACCAGTCATGCTTTTTTGGACAGGCTCATTGGACCCCTTCCAACGCCCGCGATCGGCTAATGCGGACGAGAACGCCGGATCCGGCGTTCCCTCATTGTCGCGTTGCGGCCACAGGGTGTTTCCGCTATTGAGGCCGGACCTGAAACTAGGCTGTTTCCATTCCATGGACCTCGTCGACACGATCAAGAAAACGTTGGTTCCGATCCATCGCGAAGGCTATCCGTTTATCGCCGCCTTCGCAGCGGTGACGCTTTTCCTCGGCTATTTCTCTTCGATCCTGTTCTGGGTCTGCCTCATCCTGACGGCCTGGTGCGTCTATTTCTTCCGCGATCCCGAGCGCGTCACGCCGGTCGACGACCGGCTGGTGGTGAGCCCGGCCGACGGCATCATCACGGCGGTCGGTCCGGCAGTGCCACCGCGCGAACTTGGCCTCGGGGGCGGCGAGATGACCCGCATCTCGGTGTTCATGGACGTCTTCTCCTGCCACGTGAACCGGGCTCCGGTGCGCGGCCGCATCACAAGGATAGAGCATCGGCCCGGCCAGTTCCTCAACGCCGCACTTGACAAGGCGAGTGCCGACAACGAGCGCAATGGCCTGGTCATCGACAGCCCGAACGGCACGGTGGCCGCGGTGCAGATCGCCGGCCTGGTGGCGCGGCGCATCGTCTGCTGGGCCGAGACCGGCGGCACGATCGGCATCGGCGAGCGCTTCGGGCTGATCCGCTTCGGCTCGCGCGTCGATGTGTTCCTGCCGTCGACCGCAACGCCGCGTGTCGCCGTCGGCCAGACTGCAGTCGGCGGTGAAACCATACTGGCCGAATTCGGCGGCGTTGCCGCAACGCCGCTCGTGCGGGTGTCCTGAGCCGTGGGCGCGCCGTTCAAAAAATTCGAGGCGCATGGCAGCGGCGGCCCGCGCATCCGTGAAATTCCGATGCGCATGGTGCTGCCCAATCTTGTCACAGTGCTCGCCATCTGCGCCGGCCTCTCGGGCATCCGCTTCGGCTTCGAAGGCCGTTTCGAGCCGGCAGTGGTGATGGTGCTGCTGGCCGCCTTCCTCGACGGCATCGACGGCCGTCTGGCACGCATGCTGAAGGCGACGTCCAAATTCGGCGCGCAGATGGATTCGCTGGCCGACATCGTCAATTTCGGCGTAGCACCCGCGCTGGTGCTCTATGCCTTCCTGCTCGACCAGGCCGGCTCGCCGGGCTGGATTGCCGCGCTGCTGTTCACCATCGCCTGCGGGCTGAGACTCGCTCGCTACAACGTGCTCGACGAAGAAACTGATCGCCCGCAGTGGCAGACCGAGTATTTCGTCGGCGTGCCGGCGCCGGCGGGCGCCGTGCTGGTGATGCTGCCGCTTTACCTGTACTTCCTGCGGCTTGGTGTGGAGCCGTCCCGCCCTGCCGCCTTCATCGCCGCCGGTTTCACCGTTCTGATAGCCTTCCTGCTGGTCAGCCGGCTGCCGGTCTATTCCGGAAAAAGCCTGAAAGTCCCGGGCGACAAGGTGCTGCCGATCATCCTCGGTGTCGTCCTCTACATCCTGCTGTTGATGACCTATCCCTGGTACACGCTGACGGCGTCGGTTGCCGGCTATCTGCTCTTCCTGCCGCTCAGCATCCGCGCCTATTCCAGGCGCGCCAAGCGCGAAGGCGAGAAGGTGCCGCCTTCGGACTTCGGCTGACAGATCTGTCGCCAATTCGCTGATAGTTCAACTAGTTCAAGTCGGACGCATCCCGCTCTAGCGGGAACCTGCCGGCGTCTTGACCGTTCTGTCTCAGCGGGCGAGGCGAGCGACGTCGCGAACGCCTCGCTATCAGTCCTTGAAGCTGCTGTCCCAGGCGCAGGAGCTTGAAGAAGAGTGAGGAGAAATGGCTGTCGTCCTCATTGGCGCGTTGCTCATTGTCGCTGGCATTGTGTATATGGCCGGCGCAGCCCTTTGGCGTGGGCGGCTCAGCGATCCGGCGCCTGCTCGCGCGGCGCCGGATCGCTCGACGCCAAATCTTGCAACGCCAGGCCCGACACTTGAGCCGCGGCGGCGCGGCCTCGGTTTCCTCGGCCTGTCGCAGAACTGGCCGGGCCTGCTGATGATGGCGGTCGGGTTCATCCTGCTGTTGTCGGTGGTGGTCCTCTAATGCATGTCGCCCAAAAGCATGCCCTCGGGCCTGACCCGAAGGTGCGCAGCGGTTTTGGGACAACGAGATGCATTCAAGCAAGAACTTAAAGCGCGTCGCATAAATCCCTCCAGACGCGACGCGCTTTAGGCGCTAGGCCGCCGCGCTGAGCCCCAGTCGGTCAATCGCCAGTTTGCGGGTCGAGACGTAGTCGGTCTTGCCAGAGCCCAGCACCGGGATTTCCTCGACCTTGACGATGTCGTTCGGCACCATCAGATCGGCGGCGCCGGCTTGTCTGCCGAATTTGCGCAATTCATCGGGGTCGGCGTCATCGGCGGTGGTGACCAGCACGATACGCTCGCCGCGGCGCTTGTCCGGCACCGCGACCACAGCGTGGTGCTCTTCCGGCCACAGCGACTGCACCAGCATCTCGACCGCGCCCAGCGACACCATCTCGCCGGCGATCTTGGCGAAGCGCTTGGCCCGGCCGCGAATGGTAATGAAGCCCTCGCGGTCGACAGAAACAATGTCGCCGGTATCGTGCCAGCCGTCGAGCGGCTGCAATTCCCCGGGCCGATCTGAGGTCATGTAGCCCATCATCAAATTCGGCCCCTTGAGCAATAACCGTCCGGCGCCGCTGATGCCCTCGACCGACTCGAGCTTCATGCGCATGCCCGGCAACAGTCGCCCGACCGTGCCGTCGCGGCCGTGGATGGCGGTGTTGACGGCAACGACGGGCGCTGCCTCGGTCAGCCCGAAACCCTCGATGATCTCGGCCTGGAAGCGCTCCCGGTAGACGCGGCGCGTCTCCGGTTTCACCGCCTCGGCGCCGGCGACGATGAAGCGCAGGCTGGAGAAATCGCCGTCCTTGGCGGTGCGCGCATAGTTGGCGAGGAACGTGTCGGTGCCGAACATGACCGTCGGCCTTGCCTTGCGGGCGATCTCGGGGATCAGCTTGTAGTGCAGCGGCGAGGGGTAGAGGAACAGTTTCACGCCGGTGACCAGCGGCAGGATGGTGCCGCCGGTGAGCCCGAACGAGTGGAACACCGGCAGCACGTTGAGCAGGATGTCGGCCGGCGAGATGGTGATGCGGGCCTCAGCCTGCATGGCGTTGGCGAGAAGATTTCTGTGCGACAGGACCACCGCCTTCGGCGTGCCTTCCGAGCCTGAGGTGAACAGGATCACCGCTGGTTTGGCCGCATTCTGCGGCTGCAGCGGCCAGCGCCACAGCAAGGCGGCGGCGAGCTTGTCCAGTACGGTTACGCTGGCCCGCACATCCTCCAGCCACAACAGCCTGGCGCCGCCTTCCTCTACCGCCGCGACGATGTCAGCGAGGCTGGCCTTGTCGACAAAGGCGCGCGACGAGACCACGGTGCGGATCTCCGCCGTGCGCACGGCGGCGGTGACGCTGGCCGGGCCTGCGGTGTAGTTGATCATCGCCGCCACCCGGCTCGCCGACAACAGGCCAACGAGTGACAGCACGACACCGTTGGCGTTGGGCAGCAGCACTCCAACCGCTTCATTCGGCGCCGTCACCGCCTCGAAGCGGCGGCCCAGCACCCGCGCGCCGATGAACAGCTTTCTGTAATCCAGCGTGCCGCTGACCACGTCTTCGACGATAGGATGCGAGGCGCCGACTCGGTCGGCGGCGTCGCGTATGGCGAGGAACAGGCCGCGGTCAAGATCGCTGCCGAAAAGCCGGGCTTCGGCGAAACGGTCGAACAGCGTATTGGTGTTCGAGGACTGATCAGGGTTTCGCGCCACCAGCTCGGCGATGGTCATCGGCTCCAGCACGCTGATCGACAGGAGCGGAAACCAGCGCCGGGGCGCCTTGTCCGCCGCAGTCAGCGATACCGGCAGAGTGCGCGCGCCGGCGACGAAGATCGGCACGATGCGGGCATCGGCCTGCATGGCGATGCGGGTGACGGCG
Source organism: Mesorhizobium sp. WSM4847 (assembly GCF_055811335.1). Taxonomy (NCBI): domain Bacteria; kingdom Pseudomonadati; phylum Pseudomonadota; class Alphaproteobacteria; order Hyphomicrobiales; family Phyllobacteriaceae; genus Mesorhizobium; species Mesorhizobium sp. WSM4847. Next base: position 250,052 of record NZ_JBVVPY010000006.1, read on the forward strand.
CGAAACAGGCGAAATGTCTTGATATCAGGCTCCACCGCATCCGGCAGATAGACGGCAAGGCGGCCCTTGCCCTTCAGCACCCGCACCAGCCGGCGGCTGACGAAGACATGCTCAGCGTTGAAAGCGATAGTGCGGCCAAGCTCGCGCCATGGTTCGAGCCAGGGCGATCGCGCCGAGACCCCGTCGAGGATGTGCAGCGTGTCTTCCGGCAGCAGTGACAGCATCAGCGCCGGTTCGAGGCGCGACTGGTGCGAAATGACGTAAATGACCGGGGCGGCTGTTCTGCGGGCGATCTTGATACGATCGTCGGCAATCCGGTAGGCGAGCTTGAACGGCACATAGAGCAGCGCCTGCGTGAAGCGCAGGCCGAGGCGGAATTTTTCAACCACGCCGATCAGCAGCCAGGCCGCGACGAGACCCGCAAGCAGCGCCAGTGTCAGGATCATGCCGCGTCTCTCCCAACAGATTTTAACCTCGCGGCTCTTCCTGACCGCTTCGATGAGAACCTAGACGAAGTGGGCTCAACGTCAATGCGGAGGTGCGGTACCTTCGCATTACTGGCCTGGCCGGCCATGAAAAGTGCGGTGTCTATGTTTCCTTGCGGCAGAGAAAGCGCCTGCGGCATGAGCCTGGATTGATGGGGGCGGATCACGCCGCCTTCAATCTCCCGCTGATGAAGCGGAATTCCTGTGTCTTGCCACCATAGCCATAGGCGGCGGCCGGGACTTCATGCACGAAGGCATAGCTCTCCTCATGCACCTTGCCCAGCAGGCTGCCAAAGCCAAGGAAGAGCGCCTTGAGATAGGCCTCCAGCTCAAGCTTGGTGTTGGTGCCGTCGACCACCTTGATGTCGAGCCAGAAACTGTTGGCGTCATGCTCGGCCAACGACTTGCCGCCGGCGAACCAGTGCTCGGGGTCATGGTAGGAAATGGCCACCGCTGTGATCGTCGCATCCTTGCGCAAATGCGTGGCGGTCAGTTCGGTCACCTGCCTGGCGATGGCGGCGGACAAAGCGGCATCGGGCTTGCCCGTGACGCTGACACTGATGATCGGCATAATTTCTCTCCTCGGGTTACGCGGCGTCTCTTCGCCGTCGGAGATCATTGCCATCGCTCTTGCGTTATGAATATCGAATGGTTTTCAGAAAAAACTTTGATACTATCGAATTATGCTCGACCCCGACCTCCTCAAAACCTTTCTCGCCTTCGTCGATAGCGGCTCGCTGGCGCAGGCGGCGTCATTTGTCGGGCGCTCGGCGTCGGCGGTGACCACGCAGATGCAGCGGCTTGAGGATAGTGTCGGCGAACCACTTCTGGTGCCGCAGGGAAGAGGGCGCGTCCTGACGCCGGCGGGCGAGGATCTGGTCGGTCATGCGCGGCGCATCCTTGCTGTGCATCGCGAAGCGTGGCTGGCCCTCAAGGGCGTGCGAGCGGATGGGCGCGTGGCGATCGGCACGACACAAGATTTCGCCGACAGCGGCCTCCCAGAGCTGCTCAGGGCCTTTGCCGCGAGCTATCCGCGCGTCAGGATCGAACTGCGCGTCGGCCGCTCCGCCGAATTGGCCGAGGCACTGCAAACCGGCACCCTCGATCTGATGGTCGCCATGCGACAGGCTCCGGCGCCGGACGAGATCGGCGTGCTCCGCGAGCCGATGATGTGGCTCTGTTCGCAAAGAGGCTTGGCCACACGCCAGGACGAACTGCCGCTGGCGCTGCTCGATCCGCATTGCGGCTTTCGCGAAGCGGCGATCGCGGCACTCGACAGGGCAGGCCGCCGCTACCGCATCGCCGCCGGCAGTGCCAGCCTGGCCGGGCTGCGTACGGCGGTGAATGCCGGCATCGCTCTGACGCTGCGGACGGCGCGCTTTGCCCATTCCGGCATCGTCGAGGCACCGCGCGACTTTGGCCTGCCTCAGGTTCCCATCGCCGAGTTCGCCATCCGGCTGCGCCAGGATGCCGAGCCCCCGGCCCAGGATCTGGCTGCGCTGTTCAGCGGCAACCTTGCCTTGCCAGGCGCACCCAGCTGATTTCGCAAAAGAAAAAGCCGACCTTGCGATCGGCTATAGGTTAGACGGGCCGAGGGGTTTGGGGGGACTTGGATGACCCGTCAAAGCCAACAATGCCTGAACCTGTTGATGGTTCCATGACCTTGCTAATTTATTTGCACCCGCAGTTTTATTTTCGGGGGCAAATTTTTCTCAGGCAGAGCGCTGCCTGGCCGCTTGCCAGTCGCGCCCGCCATGGGCGAACACCGCGCAGAGCACGATGGCGCCGCCGATCATGCTGGCGGCTGGCGGGACCTCGGCCAGGAACAGGAAGGCGAACAGGATCGCGAACGGTACTTCAGCCGAGCCCAGCAGGCCGGATTCGGCAGCCGGAATGAGCCGCGCGCCCTCCGTCCACAGAATAGAGGCCAGCGCGAACGACGTGCCGAAGGCGACGAGCAACACTGCGTCCCTGGCCGAGACGGCCAATGGATCGGTGACGGACCAACCGAGCACGAACAAAAGGAATGCCGACACCGCCCCGGCCCACACCACCGGCGTGTCGCGGAAAGCGCGCACCATGATCATGTAGAGCGCGCTGCCGATTGTCATCAGCAGCGCCAGCCCGTCGCCGAACAGATGGCCGGCGCCGAAGCCGGACCAGACCATGATCGCCACGCCGCTGAGCGACACGGCGGCGGCGGCAAGCGTCTGCAGCCGGAAGCGCTCACGAACCAGAATGAAGGCAAGCAGCGCGGTGACGAAGGGCGCAGTGGCGTAGATGATCGCAACATTGGCGACGAAGGTGAACTTGAACGCCGAGATGAAGGCGATGCTGGCTAGCGCGCCCTCGCTCGCCAACAGCCAGCCGCGCCAGCCGAGGCGCAGGCTTTCACGCCCACCGGATTGACGGCGCCGCCAAAGCACATAGAGGGTGATCAGGATCGACCCAACGAAGCCCCGCCAGCAGGTGATGGTCAGCGGATCGGCATGGATCGATTTGGTTAGCACGCCGGTGAGGCCGAAGACGGCTGCCGACGCCGAAACCAGGATGATGCCAAGGGTGCGCTCGGCGGCGGTGTCAGGCATGGTTGGGAATCCGGTCATGTCACCAGACTATGCTGCCCTGTCCTGACATCGTACTGTCAGCAGGGGGTGCCGTATCCTGCAGCCGCTGCGGAAAAGCCCTTTTGCAAGTCGATTCATCTCATCAAAGCCGATGTGTCAGTTCGACACGAAGTGGTCTTGCCTCTCCCACGGCTCCTGCGGACCGCGAACATCCCTGTTGACTCAGCCCCAGGGTCAGCCCCGATAGAAAGGCGGTCGACAGCAACAAGGTGATTCATGAACTCTTCCGCCCAGTGCCTGAACGCTTCCGAAGCCGCCGGCCGGCTCGGGGTGTCGGCCAAGGCCCTGCGGCTTTATGAGCAGCGCGGCCTGATCGCTCCGATCCGCACTGCGGCCGGATGGCGCGCCTACGGTCCTGTCGAAATGAGCCGCGCCGCCGAGATCGCGGCCCTGCGCGCGCTTGGCTTCAGCCTGGCCCAGCTGGCGCGGGTGATGGAGGGTGACTCCCGGGGCATGGAGCCGGCCTTGGCCGCACACCAGGCAGTACTCGAGAGCCGGCTGCGCCAGCTTGTCGGCGTAATAGAGAAGATCGGTAGCCTGCGGGACGACCTCGCGCGAGGCGAAGCGCCAAGCGCCGGGGAACTGGCGCGCTGCTGGCGCCAGAGGCTACGCTCAGCGTCGCTTTCGACCTTCCCTGGCCTTGGGGAGGCGAGCGGTTCGAACTGGGACAGATCCGACCGCTGAACTACATCATCGGCCCGCTGGGCAGTGGCAAGACCCGGCTGGCTCAGCGCCTGGCCGAGACATTGCCTGACGCCGCCTTCCTTGGCTTGGATCGACTGGCGAATGGCTGTGCGGCGGCTCTGGCTCGTGTGGACGCCGACCCCGCTCTCAGGTCGCGGGTCGATCAGACGCTGGCCTGGCTCGTCGAGGACGGTGCCGCGGTGTCCGACGCAATGATCGCTCTACTCGTCGGATTGGAAGCCGAAGGTCCGGCCATCCTGGTCGTCGACATGATCGAACAGGGGCTGGATCAAGCCTCGCAAGAAGCCCTGATTGCCCATTTGCGTCGCCGCGGCCCCGGCGGTCGACCGCTTTTTCTGCTCACGCGCTCCTGCGCGATACTCGACCTGGCGGCTGTCGGCACCGACGAAGCGATCATCCTCTGCCCCGCCAATCACAGCCCGCCAACGTACGTCGCCCGGTACCCCGGCACTCCCGGCTACGAGGCCGTCGCCACCTGCCTGGCCTCACCCGAGGTGCGGGCGCAAACGGACGGCGTCATCGCGTGTCGGCCCCAGGCCGCATGAAAGGCATCAAGTCTAACGACGCAGCAATGTCTGGACAGCTTGTCACTCCGATCCAAATGTCGTGAAATCAAGGTTTAGGCCGTACCGGTTCTATTCGAGTATCGTGACGAGCGATGAAAATGACTGCCGAAAAGGGTTGGACATGGACACCACCGGACTGAAGGCCATGCAGGCGCCGCTCAAGGAGGCGTATCGCGACGACGCATCGCGCGCGCTGATCACGCTTCGGGCCAAGGGCTCGGTCGACGACCAGTCGATCGCCTGCAAGGTCGAGACCGGCAGGGCGCTCGCCGTTGCCGGTCTGCATCCGGCTACTGGCGGTTCCGGGCTCGAACTGTGCTCGGGCGACATGCTGCTGGAGGCGCTGGTCGCTTGCGCTGGCGTAACGCTAAAGGCAGTGGCGACGGCGCTGGAGTTCAAACTCGGCGCCGCCACCGTGGAGGCCGAAGGCGATCTCGATTTTCGCGGCACCTTAGGCGTGGCAAAAGATGCGCCGGTCGGCTTCCGCGCCATCCGGCTGGATTTCAACCTCGACAGCGACGAGCCACAAGAGCGCGTCGACACACTGCTCAAGCTGACCGAACGCTATTGCGTAGTGTTTCAGACCATCAATACGAGGCCGGAACTGACGGTCAGCGCTCAGCGCTGAACGCGCGCCGCCGGCTACTCGCTTTCGCCCTCGTCGGCGAACGGCGAGGCGCTCGGCACGCACTGCACCGACCAGCCGGCCGGCGTTGGCTGCTTCTGATATTCGGTGACGGCGAAGGCGCACTGTTCGCGAGTGTCGAACGTGCTGGGCAGCACCACCATGCCGCCTTGCGGGCCGGCAATCACCAGATACCAGACCAGCGCTACGCTCGGAGCCGCCATGGGATTCCTCGTTTGTTGTGGGAGTCGGGCGATCCTATCAATTCTGGGCAACCGACGAAAGCTCGGCCGGGCGCGGTGGGTCGCCACAGCCGCGTGATGTCCTGCATTTGTTGGGCCGGCTCAGTTTACGGCAAAGCAGTAGAACAGGCCGTCGCCGCCGGTGCTCCTCAGTGCCTCCTGACTGCAGCCGCCGCGTGAAGCGTGAGAGGAATTCCACGATTTGGCGGCGGCCGAATCGTCGAGACCGGTGCGGTCGTGATGGCCCGTCATTACCGCACCTTCCGCTCCGCTGAGCGTCCAGTCGCCGCAGGTCTGGTCGGCAATTTTCGTGCCGTCGGGCTTGGAGCCGGTCAGCACGTCGTGCCGGTTGGGCTTGTCGCTGCGGCCGTTGACCACTTCGCCCTTTTCGTTGAGCGCCGTCTGCTTGGTGATGGCGTTGGCATCGCTATGCAGCGAAGCGACATCGTCGGCAATCTTGACGCCCTTGGCGTTGAACCACGGTCCCGTGCCAATGCGATCGCGCGCATCGGTGTCGCTGGTCGAGAGATAGGCGCGCCATGTCTTGCCCGCAACGCCCGCGGCTTCAGCCAGCGAGGCGCAATGCGCATCGGCGCCCGCGAGGCCGCCGAGATCGGCGCCCTTGCCCGAGCCGACGCTGGTGACGAAGAAGCTCATCGTCGCGTCCTGCGAGGATGCGACGCCGATGGCTGCCAGCGATGCAGCGGCGGTGACGAGAAGCAGTCTGCGCATAGTGGTCCTCCGTTTCGGAAAATCTGGCATTCCAATAACGTCGGCGGCGGCGCAATTCTTCCGTCGAAATGCGCGATGCATCTACTCCGGCTGCCGGTAGGCAACAAAGCGGTTGTGCTTGGCCTGGAAGATCAGCCCGGTTTCCTTAAGCGCCGGGCTGGCCAGCGGCACGATGCGTTTGGCGATCTCTGAAGGATGCGGCAGCGTCTCCGGATCCTCACCGGGCACCGCCTGCGCACGCATGGCGGTGCGGGTGGCGCCGGGATCGGCGGCATTGACCCTGAGGGCCAGGTTTTCCGTCTCATGCGCCCAGGAACGCATCATGGTCTCGACTGCCGCCTTCGACGCCGCGTAGGGCGCCCAGAAGGCCCGCGCCGAATGGGCGGCATTGGAGGAAAGCACGATGGCACGGCCTGCGTCGGAGAGCCTGAGCAACGGGTCGACCGAGCGGATCAGCCGCCATGTCGAGGTAACGTTGATGGTCATGACTTTCTCGAAAGTCTTGGCCTCGACATGGCCGATCGGCGAGATGACGCCGAGCACCGCCGCATTGGCGACCAGGATGTCGAGCTTGCCCCATCGCTCATGGATGGCGCCGCCCAGCCGGTCGATGCCGGCCATATCGGCGAGGTCGAGCGGCACCAGGGTCGCCTGTCCGCCCGTTGCCTTGATCTGGTCGTCGAGATCCTCCAGTCCGCCGACGGTGCGGGCAACCGCGATGACGTGGGCTCCAGCTGCGGCAAGTTCCAGGGCGATGAAGTAGCCGATGCCGCGCGAGGCGCCGGTGACGACTGCGACGCGGCCGGAAAGGTCGAGGCCAGGGGTGGGGATCATGCGAGGGCCTCCGTGAGTAGGCGTGAAACTCGGGAAGGCAATTGGTGTTCCGGCAATCCTACGCCCCGCCCGCCGCCAGCAGCGACAGCGTGCGCACATTGTCCGAACCTTCGAAATCGGCAAGCCGGGTCGGATATTGCCCGGTGAAGCAGGCGTCGCAGAATTGCGGCTGCTCATTGTCGCGGCCGGCCTCGCCGACGGCGCGGTAGAGCCCGTCGATCGACAGGAAACCGAGCGAATCGACGCGGATGAACTCGGCCATCTCTTCCACCGACATGCGCGACGCCAGCAGCTTCGACTTCTCCGGCGTATCGACGCCGTAGAAACAGGAAGCGCGCGTCGGCGGCGAGGCGATGCGCATGTGCACTTCCTTGGCGCCGGCATCGCGCACCATCTGCACGATCTTCTGGCTGGTGGTGCCGCGCACGATCGAATCGTCGACCAGCACCACGCGCTTGCCTTCGATCATGCGGCGGTTGGCGTTATGCTTGAGCTTGACGCCCATGTGGCGGATCGAATCGCCGGGCTGGATGAAGGTGCGGCCGACATAGTGATTGCGGATAATGCCGAGCTCGAACGGGATGCCCGCGGCCTGCGAAAAGCCGATCGCCGCCGGAGTGCCGCTGTCCGGCACCGGCACGACAATGTCGGCCTCGACCGGGCTTTCGAGCGCCAGCTCAGCGCCGATGCGCTTGCGCACCTCGTAAACGTTGCGGCCCTCGACCGACGAATCCGGACGCGCGAAATAAACATATTCGAAGATGCAGAAGCGGGTCTTCTGCGGCTCGAACGGAAACAGGCTCTCTATGCCTTTGGCGGTGACGACGACCATCTCGCCGGGCTTCAGGTCGCGCACGAAACGCGCGCCGATGATGTCGAGCGCGCAGGTTTCGGAAGCCAGGATCCAGGCGCCGTCGAGATCGCCGAGCACCAGCGGCCGGATGCCGAGCGGATCGCGGCAGCCGATCATCTTCTTTGAAGTCATCGCCACCAACGAGAAGGCACCTTCGACCTGGCGCACCGCATCGATGAAGCGCGAGTTGAGATCGCGTTCCCTGCTGGTGGCGACCAGATGCAGCAGTGTCTCGGTGTCGGAGGTCGACGAGAAGATCGCGCCCTGTTTCTGAAGCGCGCGCTGCACCGTCATGGCGTTGGTGAGGTTGCCGTTGTGGGCGACGGCGAAGCCGCCATCGGCGAGCTCGGCGAAAAACGGCTGGATGTTGCGCTGGCCGGCGCCGCCGGTGGTGGCGTAGCGCGTGTGGCCGATGGCGCGGTTGCCTTGCAGGCTGTCGATGACGCGCTGTTTGGTGAACGTATCGCCGATCAGGCCGACATGATGTTCGACATGGAACTGGGTGCCGTCATAGGAAACGATACCGGCCGCTTCCTGGCCGCGGTGCTGCAACGCATGCAGGCCGAGCGTGACGATAGCCGCAGCGTCCTGCCGGCCAAAAATACCGAACACGCCGCATTCGTCATGGAAATGATCGTCAGCCTCGGCGGAAAGCACGTCGTCTGCGTCTGCCATCTTCAGCTCCGCTAAAGTCGCTATATAGTGTGATGACGGCTCGAGAGCAACGTAGAGTTTGCGGCCTTCACATGATCGTCAGTTTGCCGGCGCCGGATTGGCCGGTGCATTGTCGGCCGGTGGCGCGTCGGTTTCGCTGCCGTCGGGCGCCGGAGCATCGTCGCCAGTTGCCGGTGCGTCCGCCGCGGGTGCATCCGCTGCCGGAGGTGTCTCGGCGCCGGTCTCGGGTGCCGGCTGATTCGGATTGAGCCTGTTGAGGATCGCGTTTTCCGGATCCTCGGGCAGCAGGCTTTCGAGCTTGGCGCCGATCGATTCGAGCAGCGGCCGCGACTTGGCATCGGCGACCCAGCCCGGAGCCTTGGGGCCGGCCAGCCAGTTGAAGAACAGCAGGGCCACCGCGACGACCAGGATGCCGCGCGCCGCGCCATAGAGGAAACCAAGCGTGCGGTCGAGCGCGCCGACCCTGGAATCGATGATCCAGTCGGCGAGCTTCATGGTGATGATCGAGACGACGATCAGCGCGACGATGAAGACGATGCCGGCGGCCACCACCATGGCAATCTTCTCATTGTCGACATGGGGCTGAACGTAAGGCAGGACCGGTTGATAGAAAAAGAACGCTGCCGCGGCCGCCGCTATCCAGGAGATGACGGATAGGACCTCGCGCGAAAAGCCGCGAACCATGGCGAGCATCGCCGAGACCAAGGTGAAGCCGACGAGAATTCCGTCAAGCAGCGTAATCGGCATGTCTTTTGCCCCACTTCATGAGCCGCGTCATTCTTGCTCGTCGGCGCGGCTGCGCCGTGAGCCGGCTATGCGCGCCACGAGATCGGCAAGCTCGGTGGGCTGGAAAGCGCCGGCCCCTATCCCCCCGGCAAGTTCCTCGCTGCCCAAGGGCAGAACCGCGCTTCCAAAACCCAGCTTTTCGGCTTCCTTCAGGCGCTGCTGCGCGTGCGCAACCGGCCTCACGGCGCCCGAAAGGCTGATTTCGCCGAAATAGACGCAATCGGCGGGAAGGGCAAGACCGGTGAGCGAGGAAACCAGTGCGGCCGCCACCGCCAGATCGGCGGCCGGCTCCGAGATACGGTAGCCGCCGGCGACGTTGAGATAGACGTCATGCGTGCCAAAGCGGACCCCGCAATGGGCTTCGAGAACGGCGAGGATCATCGACAGCCGGGCACCGTCCCAGCCGACGACGGCTCGACGCGGCGTGCCCAGCGACGACGGCGCCACCAGCGCCTGGATCTCGACCAGCACCGGTCTGGTGCCTTCCATGCCGGCGAAAACCGCGGCGCCCGGCGCTTTCGCATGGCGTTCGCCGAGAAAAAGCTCGGATGGATTGGCGACCTCGCGCAGGCCCATATCAGACATTTCGAACACGCCGATCTCGTCGGTCGGTCCGAAGCGGTTCTTGACCGTGCGCAGGATGCGGTAGTGGTGGCCGCCTTCGCCCTCGAAATAAAGCACCGCGTCGACCATATGCTCGACGACACGCGGCCCGGCGATCTGGCCTTCCTTGGTGACGTGGCCCACAAGCACGATCGCCGCGCCTGTGGATTTGGCATAGCGGATCATCGCCTGGGCGGCGGCACGCACCTGGGTGACGGTGCCGGGCGCCGAATCGGCCATGTCGGTCCACAACGTCTGGATCGAATCGAGGATCACCAGGTCCGGCCGCTTGCCGTCGGCGATGGTGGCGAGGATGTCCTCGACATTGGTCTCGGCGGCAAGCTCCACCGGAGTATCGGCGACGCCGAGCCGCTGCGCACGCAGCCTGATCTGGGCGACCGCCTCTTCGCCCGAGACGTAGACGATGCGGTGGCCCTTGGACGCCAGTGCTGCGGCGGCCTGGGTCAACAGCGTCGACTTGCCGATGCCGGGATCGCCGCCGACCAGCAGGGCCGAGCCGCGCACGAAACCGCCGCCGGTGGCGCGGTCGAGCTCGCCGATGCCGGAAACGATGCGCGGCGCGTCCTCGATGTCGCCGGACAAAGTCGTGAGCACCACGGCGCGGCCCTTGCGCGCATTGCGGGTATTGGCCGGGCCCGAGCCGATGCCGCCGGACGTGCCTTCCTCGACCAGCGTGTTCCACTCGCCGCAGGCATCACATTTGCCAGCCCAGCGCTGATGCACCGAACCGCAATTCTGGCAGATGAACTGGACGCGCGATTTAGCCATGAAATCTCGCATACCTTAGAAGGGAAGCGGATCGAGAACGTCCGCATTTTCGGCCGGGATTTGGCGAGCGCGGATACAATTCAGTGTTTCTTGGCGAGAGCGCGTACATTCGGCAAGCGACTCATCGAGCAACTGCGGATTGGGCGATAGCATCTGGCTGTCGTAAATGGAGATCATGCCTTGTGTTTGGCCTGCAAACTCAGGCTGCGTTTTTCGCGTCTCCTCATCAATCGCGTCGACGTAAAACAAGAAATTTTGCCCAGCCAGAACAGGTACGCCGCATCCTCCCATGATCAAAGTGGTCGTGGAGATCACACCATTCGGTTCCGGGTTGCCCTTGAACACCTCCATTGTCTCATAGCGAACGTTAACCAGTATCCGACCATCACCCTCATCGGCTGCGACAATTCCAAGCTTTGTCGGACTAAGCTCTGTGGCTGTCACCAAGCCTCGGAACACCAGGGCCGCCTCAGCAAATGCTCGTTGTGGCGTCCAGTTTGCAGGCATTGAACAAGCGGAAGCGACGTCAGGCAGGACAGCCGCGCTGACGAGCACGAGAGTCAGGCGGACCGAAAACCTGAAACGCTTACCCATACCTACTCAAACCTCTCAGCAATATGATGCTCCTCGGCGAGGTCGGAGAAGCGGGTGAACTCGCCCTGGAAGGCGAGGCTGACCGAGCCGGTCGGTCCATGGCGCTGCTTGGCGACGATGACCTCGGCCTTGCCGCGCATCTCGTTCATCTCGTGTTCCCATTTGATGTATTCGTCGGTGCCCGGCTTCGGCTCGCGGTTCTTCAGGTAGTATTCCTCGCGGTAGACGAACATCACCACGTCGGCATCCTGCTCGATCGAACCCGATTCGCGCAGGTCCGAGAGCTGCGGGCGCTTGTCGTCGCGGCTTTCGACCTGACGCGACAGCTGCGACAGCGCGATGATCGGCACGGCAAGCTCCTTGGCCAACGCTTTCAGGCCGGTGGTGATCTCGGTGATCTCCTGCACGCGGTTCTGCGAGGATTTGGCGCTCGACCCTTGCATCAGCTGGATATAGTCGATGACGATGACGTCGAGGCCGCGCTGGCGCTTCAGCCGCCGCGCCCGCGCCGACAGCTGGGCGATCGAGATGCCGCCGGTCTGGTCGATAAACAGCGGGATCTTCTGCATGGTCTGCGAACAGGCGACCAGCTTTTCGAAATCCATTTCGCTGATCTCGCCGCGGCGGATTTTCGACGACGGGATTTCGGTCTGTTCGGAAATGATGCGGGTGGCGAGCTGTTCCGACGACATTTCGAGCGAGAAGAAGCCGACGACGCCGCCATTTGCCGCCTTGAACGAACCGTCGGCCTGTTGTGCCGGCACATAGGCTTCGGCGATGTTGAAGGCCATGTTGGTGGCAAGCGAGGTCTTGCCCATGCCCGGGCGGCCGGCGATGATGATCAGATCGGACGGCTGCAGGCCGCCCATGCGGCGGTCGAGATCGCGCAGGCCCGTGGCGACGCCCGACAGGTGCCCGTCGCGCATATAGGCGGCGTTGGCCATGTCGACGGCGGTCTTGACCGCGTCGGTGAAGCTCTCGAAACCGCCATCGTAGCGGCCGGTCTCGGCCAGTTCGAACAGGCGCCGCTCGGCGTCCTCGATCTGCTCGGATGGCGACATGTCGACCGGCGCGTCGTAGGCGATGTTGACCATGTCTTCGCCGACGGTGATCAGGGCGCGTCGCGTGGCGAGATCATAGATGGCGCGGCCGTAGTCGGCGGCATTGACGACGGTGACCGCCTCGACGGCCAGCCGTACCACATATTGCGCAACCGTCATGTCGCCGACCCGCTCGTCGGCCGGCAGAAAGGTCTTCAGCGTGATCGGCGTCGCTATCTTGCCCATACGAATGAGCTCGGCGGCGACCTCAAAGATCTTTCTGTGCAGCGGCTCGTAAAAATGGCCGGATTTCAGGAAATCCGACACGCGGTAGAAGGCGTCGTTGTTGACGAGGATGGCGCCGAGCAGCGCCTGCTCGGCTTCGATGTTGTTCGGTGCCTCGCGATAGAGCGGTGTTTCCGCCACGCCGAATTTTCGTGCTGCCTCTGCCATAACGTCCCCGATTTCGATGCCGGTCTCTCGATATCAGAACGGGATAGGTCGGTGATGACTTATCTGCATCAGTCTTCATTCAATCAGCTTCGGTGCCCGCGATTCACAGCCAAGATTTTTCGGTGGAAAGAATCTCGATTGACTCGAATCAAGACGGCGAGCCTAGTCGTTCTCGGGCGAGAACAAAACAGGAAAATAGCTGCCAATCACTCCGGCAGTGCGTCGCCCCAGTCGAGTCGCCGCGCGGCCTTGAACACATCGCCGTCACGTTTGGTGAACAGTTTCTCGTCGGCGCTGCCGTCCTCCTCGCAAAGTTTCAGCAGGACCTTGCCCGAGCCCGATTTCGGCGGTGCGATCACACGCGCCTGCGGCGGGGCAGCAGCGTGGCGGGAGGCAGCGACATAGATGAATTTCTCGTCCTCCCATGGCACGTCGGCGTCCTTGGCCAGCCGGTGCAGGCGCGAACGCGCGACACGGCGCGAAAAATGGCACCAGTCGGGCGGCACGAGCGGGCAGGGAGCCGCATGCGGGCAAGGCGCAAGCACGTGCGCGCCCGCCTCGATCAGCTGCCGGCGCACCGCAAGGATGCGCTGCCATCCGGCCGGCGTGCCCGGCTCGACGACCAGCAGCGTGTCGTCGGTCAGGTGCCAGAGCCGGTCCATCAGTTTTGGCAGCGACACCGGTCCGATCTCGTCCAGCACATAGGCGCAGGTGACCAGCTCGGCCGGCTTGAGATCGGCGAGATCGAGGCTGACATCGCCGGCCAGCCAGGCGACCCTGGCCGTCATCGCCTCGGCGGCAAGCGCCGCGCCGACCCGGCGCACCGCCGCGCTCGCCTCGATCAGCACCGCCTGCTCGAGGTCGGGCCAGAGATCGAGCGCAGCCCAAAGCACGGTGCCGGGGCCGGCGCCGACGTCGAGCAGGGTTTTGGGTGCATGATCGGGCCTTGCCTCGCTGACCGCATCGAGACTGGCACGGACAGCGGCATAGGTCGCCGGCAGCCGCGTCGCCAGATAGGCCTTGACCGCGATCTCCTCGGCCATATGCAGGCGGCCGTCGCGCAGTTCGGCGCGATAGCGGTCCGACAGCGTTTTTGCCGCTTGTTTCAGCGTCGGCAGCGGCACTTTTTCGAGGAGGCGTTCGACGCCCTGTCGAAGCGGGATAGGCAGTTCCATAGCTCAGGCACCCCGAGGTGCGAGCAGGATCACCGAGGCGCCAACGATGCAGAGCGCGGAACCGGCAAGGTCCCAGCGGTCGGGGCGCACGCCTTCCACCAGCCACAGCCATCCGAGCGAGGCGGCGATGTAGATGCCGCCATAGGCGGCATAGGCGCGGCCCGCAGCACTGATGTCTACCAGCGCCAGCAGGAAGCCGAACAAAGCGAGCGAGACCAGGCCTGGCGCCAGCCATAGCGGCGACTTTTCCAGCCGCCACCACGCCCAGATCGAAAAGCAGCCGGCGATCTCGGCAAGGGCAGCAACGATGTAGATGAGATAGGTCATGAAAAAAGTCTCGCGGCGACGGCGAGACCTTTTTCAGCGTGTGGGCCGCCAATGGCAAGCGGCAATGGCGTGATCGCCGGCGGTCTATTCCATATCCGCCACCTTGCGGCGCCGGGCGGGCTTGGCGGCAGGGGCTTTTGGACGATGCCCCATGTCGCGCAGCTGCAACGCCTTCTCGCATTTGGCCATATAGTCACGAGACATCGGCAGCGTGTCGTTCTTCTTGGCGATCTGGATTTGGAAGACCACCAGATCCTGCCAGCGGAAAGCGGCTTCCGAGGCTGCCAGATAGAACTCCCACATGCGGCAAAACCGTTCGTCATAGATCGCCTTGGCCTTGTCGCGGTTGGCGGCAAAGCGCTCGCTCCAATGTCTCAGCGTCTCGGCATAATGTAGCCGCAGGACTTCGATGTCGGTGACGATGAGGCCCGACTTTTCGATCGCCGGCATCACTTCCGAGAGCGAGGGGACGTAGCCGCCCGGGAAAATGTATTTGCGGATGAAGGCGCTGGTTGCCCACGGCGCGCCGGAGCGGCCGATCGTGTGCAGCAGCATGACGCCGTCCGGCTTCAAGAGCGTCGCCGATTTGTCGAAGAAGGTGCGGTAGTGGTTGACGCCGACATGCTCGAACATGCCGACCGAGACGACGCGGTCGAAGCGCTCGTTGAGCTCGCGGTAATCCCTCACTTCGAAATGCACGCGGTTTTCCAGGCCTTGCGCATGGGCGCGGTCGGTGGCGACGCCATGCTGCTCGGTCGACAACGTCACGCCTTGCACGTCGACGTCGAAGGACTTGGCGAGATAGAGACCGAGCCCACCCCAGCCGGAGCCGATGTCGAGCACCGTCTGGCCGGCCTTCAGCCTGAGCTTGGCGGCAATGTGGCGCTTCTTGGCTGCCTGCGCCTCGTCGAGCGTCATGTCCGGCTGCTCGAAGTAGGCGCAGGAATACTGCATGTCCTCGTCGAGGAAGAGTCTGTAGAGGTCGCCTGACAGATCATAATGGCGCTGCACGTTGCGGCGCGCTCGCGCCGCCGTGTTGATCTGCTGCAGGCGGCGGAAGGCGTGACGCAGGCCTTCAATCGCCTTCGACCAGGTGGCATCGATGCCGCCGCTGTCCATGTTCTGGAAGGCGATGCGCATCACCCCCAGCACGCCGCCCTCGAGTATATCGAGCTCACCGTCCATATAGGCTTCCGGCACCGCCAGCATCGGATCGAAGCTGATGGCGCGCTCGGCATGCGTGGTCTTGATGTGCATGTGCACCAGATCGCCGCTGCCGTCACCGAAAGTCACGGAGAGGCCTTTCGGTCCGGTGACCTTGAGATTGCCGGTGCGCACTAGGCGGTCGAGAATGCGTTTCAGCAGAATATTCATGAACAAATGTCCCCTCTCGGTCAGACACGCTGCCTCGGCGCATGACCCGACAATCGAAATCGATTTCGGAAAGGATCATGCGCCGAACCAAAGTCCTGCAGCGTCCTTTGCGCGTCCAAACGACGCGCGGCGCTATAGTCTGCATCAAGATATAGGGGGTCGAAAAGTTCCGTTTGGCACAAAAAAGCCCGGGCGAGGCGCCCGGGCGTTGGTCCAGAAATGACTGGAAGCCGACGGAACGTTTTAAAGCGCCGCTCTGACGCCTTGTGACGTGCAATCAGCCGTTGTCTTCGCCGCCTTCGAACTCGGCATTGGGATCGAAGAAGTTGTCCGGGCGCGCATTGTCGTTGATGTCGTCGCCATAGATGGCTTCGGCTGTGGTCAGCGTCTCGCCCTTGGCCTGGCGCTCGGCTTCGTCGGCCGTGCGGGCGATGTTGAGCGTGATGGTGACCTCGACTTCCGGATGCAGGGCGATCGCCACATTGGTCAGGCCGATGGTCTTGATCGGCTGGTTGAGTAGGATCTGGTTGCGGTTCACCGAGAAACCTTCCGCCGTCAGCAACTCGGCGATGTCGCGGGTCGACACCGAGCCGTAGAGCTGGCCGGTTTCGCCGGCCGAACGCACGGCGATGAAGCTCTTGCCGTCCAGCTTCTCCGAAATCTGCATCGCCTCGGACTTGCGCTCGAGGTTGCGGGCTTCGAGCTGGGCGCGCTGGCCTTCGAATTTCTTCTTGTTGGCTTCGTTGGCGCGCAGCGCCTTGCCCTGCGGCAGCAGGAAGTTGCGGGCGAATCCATCCTTGACCTTGACGGTATCGCCCATCTGGCCGAGGCGGGAAACGCGTTCGAGAAGAATGACTTCCATGGTTTTGTTCCTTCGTTTGGGGCGCCAAGTCACTGGCATCGACGCCGAATTGTCTGGAACAGGTCAGGAAGCTGAGGGCGTCGCCGCCGATGTCGCTGTCCTGCCTGTCGCGGCAGTTAGAGGTCTTCACCTCAACCCGGGATTTGATGGCAACCTGCGGCGCCCGTCGCCGTGGGAAAAGCGGGCGGCGAACCGCCCGCTGGCTAGACCATGATCCCGAAAAGTGGAAACCGGTTTTCGGATAAGATCTTGGTCACCTAATCAGTGTCAGCGAACCACGTAGGGCAGCAGGCCGAGGAAGCGGGCGCGCTTGATCGCCTTGGCGAGTTCGCGCTGCTTCTTCTGGCTGACGGCGGTGATGCGCGACGGCACGATCTTGCCGCGCTCGGAAATATAGCGCTGCAGAAGACGCACGTCCTTGTAGTCGATCTTGGGCGCGTTGGCGCCGGAGAACGGGCAAGTCTTGCGGCGGCGGTGAAACGGGCGCCGGGTCGGGATCTGGTTGATGTCGACCATTATTCTGCTCCCCCTTCAACAGCTTCGCGCGGACGGCGCGGGCCACGGTCTGCACCATCGCCACCGAAGCTGCGCGGCGGGCGATCGCCACGGTCGCCGCGATCGCGGTCGCCGAACGAGCGCGGGCCACGGTCACGGTCGCCGAAGCCGCCGCGTTCCGAGCGCTCTTCGCGCTTCTGCATCATTGCCGACGGGCCTTCCTCATGCGCATCGACCTTGATGGTGAGGAAACGCAGCACATCCTCGGACAGGCCCATCTGGCGCTCCATCTCGTTGAGCGCGGCCGGCGGGCAGGTGATGTCCATCAGCGTATAGTATGCCTTCCGGTTCTTGTTGACCCGGTAGGTGAGGGACTTCAGTCCCCAGTTCTCGACCCGGCCGACGGACCCGCCATTCGCGGAGATGACGCTCTTGTACTGTTCGACAAGCGCATCGACCTGCTGCTGCGAGAGGTCCTGCCGGGCAAGAAACACATGTTCGTAAAGAGCCATATTGTTCTTTGCCTTTCTTCGTTTCTCTCCCGGTCCCGGCGGCAAAAGCCTCTGCAACTTCTCTGACCCGGCGATCCCTGGCGGGGCGGGGAAGAAAGGAGCATGACGAGACGGTCGAGAGCGGAGACACGGGAGGCGGAAGCGCTTCTGGCTCCACACGAAGGTTTCGAAAAACCTCCGGCCCTCCGTTCAGCCCCCAGCAAGGACCGGCAGATTGCGGGCGTCTATACAGGAATTTGGCCGCAAGACAAGGGCGAGCCGAAAAACCACCGCGCTCAGGACGACATGTCGCGCATCTTCAGCTTGTATGCGGGACCCGCTTGTTCACCGTCTCCGGGAAGAAATCGGGCGCTGCACGGCGCTTGCCGAACATCATGTCGTATTGCAGCAGACGGAAATCGCGAATCGCCGGGTCGATTTGCTTCTTGCGCGCCCAGTCGGGCGTGTCCTCGCCCGTCGGCGTCAATAACAAATTGCGGTCGACGACGCTGTAGCGCTCGCGCATCTGGCCGAGGAAGCCGGTGTAATAGGGGTGGCTGATCCCGGCCGTGGTCAGGATATGGTAGGGCAGGAAAGCCGGGCTTACCGCACCCATGTCCGCGGTCGGCCCGGTGCGGTTCGACCATACCACCAGCGGCGTCTTGTGATGCAGCAGCATCTGGTCGGGCGGCTCCTTGCGCGGCGCGACGTTATCCCTAAGGAAGCCGGTCTCGACATAGACCGGACCGAGCGGCGGCAGATGGTCGCCGAAGAAGGCGATGACCGTCGGTCGCCGCCGGTTCTTCGCCCATTCGATGAGGCGCTCGAGGCTCTTGTCGGCGTCGGATGCGCCTTCCGTGAAGCTCAGCAGCGAATCCTTTGCCCACTGGCTGGTCGGAGCCTGCACCTTGTGGGTCGGATTGTAATAGCGATTCGGTTCGTAGGGTCCGTGGTTTTGCAGGCTGACGGCGAAGTAGAAGAACGGATCGTCCGTGGCGTCGGCTTCGCGGATGATCTCGTCGGTCATCGCCGCGTCCGACGTCAGCGGCCCGCGCTTTTCGAGATATGGCATGTTTTCTTCGGACTTGAAGTCATCGAAGCCGAAATCGGCATAGACCGGCGTTCGGTTCCAGAACCAGCTTGTACCCGGATGGATGGCGCGCGTCTCATAGCCCTGGCTCTTCAGGAACGTCGCCATCGACGGCACCGGCGCGCGGACATATTGCTGGTAGGGGATACTGCCGGCCGGCAGGAAGGCGTTGGAAAAGCCGGTCAGCGCCTCGAACTCGACATTGGCGGTCATGCCGCCGAATTCGGGCGAGAACACGTGGCCGGAGCGCAACGCCCGCACATTGGGAATCGGATCGGGCGTGATGGTGACGCCGGGCAGTTCGGTTGGATCCCAGAATGATTCGCTCATGACGATGATGATGTCTGGCTTCTCGGCCGGCACCGATGCCTTCACATCAGATCTTTCGATCGCCGCGATCGCCTTGTCGGAGTAGCCGGCAGGCGCGGGGACATGGGCCATTGGCACGTTGAGGGCGAAGGCCAGTGCGAAGCCGTTGGAGGCGTAATTTTCCTTCTGGTCCCACATGATCGGGATGATTTGCAGCCGGTCGCGGGTCCACGAGAACGTCGCGTAATCCATGATCGACACGAAGAAGGCGAGCAGCGGCACGGTCAGCGTCAGCCGGGCTAGGCGCCCCTTGCGACCGAGCGCCGGTACGCGGCGGCGCCACAGCCGCCAGCCATAAACGAGCAGCGAGAGGCTGCCGACGATGCCGACCGCCAGAGCGATGGCGGTTCCCGGACGTTCGCGCACCAGCAGCGGCATCAGCGCCACGATCTGACGTGAATAGAGGAAATCGGTCGGATAGAGCGGATCGCCGAGATAGAGCGATTTCTGGTGGCCGACAAAGGCCAGCGCAAGCGTCAGCGGCGCGACGATCATCAGGCTCTGGTGGCTGCGGCCGAGCACGGCATCGAGGCCGATGAGGATCAGCGCGAAGATGATGATGGTGGTCCAGCCCGGCTTGAAGGGCTGCAGGAAGAAGCCGACGGTGCCGGCAAAGTCGCCGCGCACGATCAGTTCGATGGCAAAAACCAGGATGGTGGCGGCGAGAAGGCTGACGAGGCCATAGCGGATAACAGGCCATTTCCGGCCCGGCAGATAGCCGGTGGCCGGATCGCCTTCTAGAAACTGTGGCGCGGATTTGCCAACGCCTTTCTTGATCCTTGCCACCTTACAATTCCCCCGACCATACACACAAGTGTCATTGAGCTGTCATCGATATGTCACGAAAAGCTAGCGTCTGTGGCTGAAATAAGAAGAGCCAGCAAACGAATCGTGAGCGATTTTCATCATGAGTGATCGAAAAAAAGCCTTTTGGAACAGGTACTCGGCCAGCGATACCGAGCCGGAGCGGCGCGGGTCGGGGTGCTAGCGGACTTGACTTGTCCGCCCGCCTTGCGTCACAGGCAGGAAAAATCAGCCGCTTGGGAGGCACGCATGGCCGTCGCATTCACCTTTCCGGGACAGGGCAGCCAGGCTGTCGGCATGGGCAAGGACCTCGCCGACGCCTTTCCGGAATCGCGGAAGATCTTCGAAGAGGTCGACGACGCGCTCGGCGAAAACCTGTCGAAGCTGATCTGGGAAGGGCCGGAAGAGAGGCTGACGCTGACCACCAATGCCCAGCCGGCGCTGATGGCTGTGTCGCTCGCCGCGATCCGGGCGCTGGAATCGCGCGGCCTCTCGCTGAAGCACAAGGTCGCCTATGTCGCCGGCCATTCGCTCGGCGAATATTCGGCACTTGCCGCCGCCGGTTTCGTTTCGGTCGCCGATGCCGCCCGGCTCTTGCGTATCCGCGGCAATGCCATGCAGGCGGCTGTGCCGGCCGGCGAGGGCGCCATGGCGGCGATCATCGGGCTGGAACAGGCCGATGTCGAAGCCGCCTGCGCTGAAGCGGCCAAAGATTCGATTTGCCAGATCGCCAACGACAATGGCGGTGGCCAACTGGTGATCTCCGGCGCCAGGGCGGCCGTCGAGCAGGCGGCGAAGCTGTGCACGGAAAAGGGCGCCAAGCGGGTGCTGATGCTGCAGGTCTCGGCGCCCTTCCATTCGGCGCTGATGGCACCGGCGGCCGAGGTCATGCGCGAGGCGCTGGCCGGCGTGACGAAGAACGCGCCGTTCGTACCCGTGGTTTCCAACGTGTCGGTCACGCCGTCCAGCGATCCGGATGCAATCGCCCACCGCCTGGTCGAACAGGTGACGGGGCGCGTGCGCTGGCGCGAAACGGTGGAATGGTTTGGCGCCAACGGCATTGCGACGCTGTACGAGGTGGGTGCCGGCAAGGTGCTGTCGGGACTGGCGCGGCGCATCAACCGCGACATCGCCACCGGCGCGGTCGGCACGCCGGCCGATGTCGAGGCGGCGCTGGCGGCGTTGGGGTGAACCACGCGTTTAGAGGTAGCCGAACTCACCCGGCTTGTACGATTGAGAAGAGGATAAGACATGTTTGAATTGACCGGCCGCAAGGCGCTCGTCACAGGCGCATCGGGAGGCATCGGCGAGGCGATCGCCAGGGTGCTGCATGCGCAGGGCGCTGTCGTCGGCCTGCACGGCACCCGCGTCGAGAAGCTGGAAACGCTGGCGGCCGAACTCGGCGACCGGGTCAAGCTGTTCCCGGCGAACCTTTCCAATCGCGACGAGGTCAAGGCGCTCGGCCAGAAGGCCGAGGCCGATCTCGAAGGCGTCGACATTCTCGTGAACAATGCCGGCATCACCAAGGACGGGCTGTTCGTGCGCATGGCGGACGCCGACTGGGATTCGGTGCTCGAGGTCAATCTGACCGCCGTGTTCCGGCTGACCCGCGAACTCACCCATCCGATGATGCGGCGCCGGCATGGCCGCATCATCAACATCACCTCTGTGGTTGCCGTCACCGGCAATCCCGGCCAAACCAACTACTGCGCCTCCAAGGCCGGCATGATCGGCTTTTCCAAGTCGCTGGCGCAGGAGATCGCCACGCGCAACATCACCGTCAACTGCGTCGCCCCGGGCTTCATCGAATCGGCGATGACCGACAAGCTCAACGACAAGCAGAAAGAGGCGATCATGGCGGCGATTCCGACACGGCGCATGGGCACCATCGCCGAAGTCGCCTCCGCCGTCGCCTACCTCGCTTCCAACGAAGCCGCCTATGTCACCGGCCAGACCATTCACGTCAATGGCGGCATGGCGATGATTTGACAGTTGCGGGAAACACCCCTTTTCGCCTTGGAGCCCGGCCGATTTTCGTGTAATGCGGCCCGCAACCCGGCGGTTCGGGCAAAAACCGGTCCGGTGCCGTTGCGTTTCCGACAGGACCATCTTTCAGCTTGATTAGCGGCATTCTGCCCGCTAACGAAGACAGACAAACAAAAGACGAGGATGCCCAAATGAGTGACACCGCAGAGCGCGTCAAGAAGATCGTTATCGAGCACCTTGGCGTCGATGCCGACAAGGTGACGGAGCAGGCGAGCTTCATCGATGATCTGGGCGCGGACAGTCTCGACACGGTCGAACTCGTCATGGCGTTCGAAGAAGAATTCGGCGTCGAGATCCCGGACGATGCGGCCGAAACCATCCTGACTGTCGGCGATGCGGTGAAGTACATCGACAAGGCTTCGGCCTGACGCTATTTGCAGTCATCACCGAGGAGGACCTGCGATGAGGCGTGTCGTCGTCACGGGCCTTGGGCTGCTTTCGCCGTTCGGCGTAGGCTTTGAGCACGGTTGGAAGGAACTTCTGACCGGCCGCAGCGCAGCCAAGCGGATCACCGAGTTCGAGGTGGAGGATCTTGCCTGCAAGGTCGCCCACGTCATCCCGCGCGGCAATGGTGAGAATGCCACCTTCAATCCCGAGACCGTTCTCGAGCCGAAGGAACTGCGCAAGATCGGCGACTTCATCCTCTACGGGATCGCGGCCGCCGACGAGGCGCTGAAGGATTCGGGGTGGGCGCCGAAGACGCATCAGGAGCAATGCGCCACCGGCGTGCTGATCGGCTCCGGCATCGGCGGCATCGAAGGCATCGCCGAGAACGCGATGATCCTGAAGGAGCGCGGTCCGCGCCGCATCAGCCCGTTCTTCATCCCCGGCCAGATCATCAATCTTGTATCCGGCCAGGTTTCGATCCGGCATGGGCTGAAAGGCCCCAACCACGCCGTCGTCACCGCTTGCTCCACTGGTGCGCATGCCATCGGCGATGCCGCCCGGCTGATCATGTGGGGCGATGCCGACGTGATGGTCGCAGGCGGCACGGAAGCGCCGGTGACGCGGCTGTCGATCGCCGGCTTCGCCGCTTGCCGGGCGCTGTCGACCGACCGCAACGACGCTCCGGAAACGGCCTCGCGTCCCTATGACCGCGACCGCGACGGCTTCGTCATGGGCGAGGGCGCCGGCGTCGTCATTCTGGAGGAACTGGAACACGCCAAGGCGCGCGGCGCCAAGATCTATGCCGAGGTCACCGGTTACGGCTTGACCGGCGATGCCTATCACATCACCGCGCCGGCCGAAGATGGTGACGGCGCCTTCCGTTGTATGGTTGCGGCGCTGAACCGGGCCAAGCTGACGCCCGCAGACGTCGACTACATCAATGCGCACGGCACCTCGACCATGGCTGACACGATCGAACTGGGCGCCGTCGAGCGGCTGGTCGGCAACGCCGCGTCGAAAATATCGATGTCGTCGACCAAGTCGTCGATAGGCCACCTTCTGGGTGCGGCGGGCGCCGCCGAGGCGATTTTTTCGATCCTCGCCATTCGCGACAACATCGCGCCGGCCACCATCAATCTCGACAACCCGGAGCGCGAATCGGCGATCGACCTGGTGCCGCACAAGCCGCGCGCCCGCCAAATCGACGTGGCGCTGTCCAATTCTTTCGGCTTCGGCGGCACCAACGCCTCGCTGGTCTTCCAGCGCTACAATGGCTGACCGGTCCGCCGACCGGCACGGTCTATGCGTGTCGTCAATTTTGCCATATTCGCCCCTACTGTGCCCAAGGGGGTTCGTTGCAAGACCAAACGGTAGGGCGCCATGAGCACAAATTCGGCGGACAACGGGCAATTCGGGCAACGGTCCGCACCGTCGGGTCCGATCGTGCCGAAAACGGCCAGCGAGGCATTGCGGCCTGAAGCCGGCACGCCGCCGCCCAAGCGCTCGCGCGCCTCGCGCAGCCAGTTCGTCGTATTCATGAACTTCGTCATCTCCCTGGTGATGCTGTTGGTTCTCGCGGCTGGCTTTGCATTGTATTTCGGCAAGCAGGAATTCAACGAGCCCGGCCCTTCGGCCAATGCCGACACCTTCCTGGTCAAGCCGAATACCGGCGTCCAGGAGATTGCAGAGCAGCTCGAGCGGCGCGGACTGATCAGCGATGCGCGCATCTTCCGCCTTGGCGTGCGCGCTTTTGGCAATGATTCCGCCCTGAAGGCCGGCGAATACGAGATCAAGCCGCAGGCCTCGATGCGCGACATCATGGAGTTGCTGAAGAGCGGCAAGTCGGTGATGTATTCGCTGACCGTCCCCGAGGGGCTGACGGTCGAGCAGGCGCTGCAGCGCATCGCCGACCAGGCAGCGCTCGACGGCGATATGCCGGGGACCATTCCACCCGAGGGCAGCCTTGCTACCGACACGCTGCGTTTCACCCGCGGCGCGACACGCCAGCAGATGGTCGAAAAGCTTTTGGCGGACCAGAAGAACCTTGTCGAGGAAGTCTGGCAGCGGCGCGCCCCCGATCTGCCTCTGGCCAGTGTCGAAGACTTCGTCACCCTGGCTTCGATCGTGGAGAAAGAGACGGGCAAGGGCGACGAACGCTCGCGGGTCGCGGCGGTCTTCCTCAACCGGTTGGCCAAGGGCATGCGGCTGCAGTCCGATCCGACCATTATCTACGGCCTGTTCGGCGGCAAGGGCAAACCCGCCGACCGCCCGATCTATCAGTCTGACATCAAGAAGCCGACGCCCTACAACACTTATCTGATCAACGGCTTGCCGCCGACGCCGATCGCCAATCCTGGCCGTGCGGCACTGGAAGCCGTCGCCAATCCGTCGAAGACCGACGACCTGTATTTCGTTGCCGACGGCACCGGCGGTCACGTCTTTGCCGCGACGCTGGCCGAGCACAACGAGAACGTCGCCCGCTACCGGGCGCTGCAGAAGGAACTGGCCGATGAAGCCGCCAAGGCCGGTGCTGCCAAGGCCGACGCCGCCAAGGTGGAAGGTCAGACCGACGCGCCGGTTGACGACGGCGATGGCGACGCCGGAGCGGCGGCGCAGTAGCGCCCGGACGGTTGTGAAGTCGTCCCTCCGATTCGTCTGACGGCCGGGACGTGCTGATTTTGTCATCAGGAGCGCCCTGCGTCCGATTCGACGCGAACAGGCGCTCCGGATTTTGAAGCCGCGCACGATCTGGCCCGGAACCGCTTCTGGGATCATGCGCCAGGGGAAGCAAGGGCATCATGAATTTGCAGAGCATGACCGGTTTTGCACGGGCCGTCGCCGAACATGACGGCACGTCGATCGCCTGGGAGGTGAAGTCGGTCAACGGCAAGAGCGTCGAGGTCAGGCTGCGGCTGCCGCAAGGCCTCGAGCGGCTTGAGCCGGCCGTCAGGCAGACGGTGCAGAAGCGCTTTGCGCGCGGCAATTTCCAGGCAACGTTGACCGTCGGCCGCGCACCCGGCCAGCAGGCGCAGCCCGTGGTCAACGAGGCCTTCCTGAGAGATCTGGCGGGGCTGGCCCAGCGGCTGCAGGAGATGTTCGGCGCAGCGCCTGCGACAGCCGACGGGCTGCTTTCGCTGCGCGGCGTGCTCGACATCCCCGAAACCGTCGAAACCGAAGAGGCGCGGGCGGCGCTTGACAGCGCGATACTCTCGGCGCTCGAAGTGGCGCTGGGCGGGCTGGAGCAGGCACGCCAGGGCGAGGGCGCCGCCCTGCGCTCGCTGCTGTCCGGTCATATCGACGCTATCGAGGCGCTGACGCTGCGCGCCGAGGCCGATCCGTCGCGCGAGCCGGCGGTGATCCGCGAACGGATTACCGAGCAGGTGCGGCTGCTGATGGATGCCTCCGCCAATCTCGATGCCAGCCGGTTGCATATGGAAGCGGCGTTCCTGGCCACCAAGGCCGACATCCGCGAGGAGATCGACCGACTGAAGACACATGTTGCATCCGGCCGGGTGCTGCTGGCAGGCGGCGGCGCCATCGGCCGCAAGCTCGATTTTCTGGCGCAGGAATTCAACCGCGAATCGAATACGCTGTGTTCGAAGTCGAACGCCGCTGCGATCACCGCCATAGGGCTGGAGCTGAAAGCGGTCGTCGACCAGTTTCGCGAACAGGTCCAGAATCTGGAGTAACCCTGATGGTCGCCAAGGAGCCTATGGTTGCCAGGGATTTGGGTTCCCGCATTCGCCGGCGGGGTTTGATGCTCGTGCTGTCGTCGCCGTCCGGCGCCGGCAAGTCGACGATCGCGCGCAATCTTCTGGAGAGCGATTCCAGTCTCGAACTGTCGGTCTCCGTCACCACGCGGCCGCGCCGCGGCAGCGAGATCGAAGGCGTCCACTATCATTTCCGCACCATGCGTGAGTTCGAGCGGCTGCGCGATTCGGACGAACTGCTTGAATGGGCCGAAGTGCATGGCAATTGCTATGCCACGCCGCGTGAGCCGGCCGAACTGGCGCTGGCACAGGGCCGCGACATGTTGTTCGACATCGACTGGCAGGGCGCCCAGCAGCTCAAGGAGAAGATGCGCGCCGACATCGTCTCGATCTTCATCTTGCCGCCCTCGATGAAAGAGTTGAAGGCGCGGCTGAAGCGCCGCGCCGAGGACCAGGAATCGGTGATCGAGACGCGTCTGAAGAACGCTCGCAACGAGATTGAGCACTGGAAGGAATATGATTTCGTCATCATCAACGACGATCTCGACCGTGCCTTCGCCGAGGTACGCGGCATAGTCATCGCCGAGCGGCTCAGACGCGACCGCCGGCCCGGGCTGTTCGATTTCGTCTCGGGGCTGCTCGATGAGAAGACGGACTAGGGGCCGCCGCAATCACACCGCGTTGGTCAGTCGCACGAATTCCTCGACGCTCAAGGTTTCCGCCCGCCGCGTCGGATCGATGCCGGCGCGGGTGAGCAGGGCTTCGCCGCCGAGGCTCCTGACGCTCTGCCGCAGCATTTTGCGGCGCTGGCCGAAGGCCGCTTCGGTAACGCGGCCGAGCTTCTTGACTTCGGCGGGCAGCGGATTGGCCCGCGGCACCAGATGCACCACCGACGACACCACCTTGGGCGGCGGCGTGAAGGCTTGCGGCGGCACGTCGAAAGCGATTTTTGCCTCCGTCCGCCAGCCTGCCAGCACGCCCAGCCGGCCATAGGCATCGCTGCCGGGGCGGGCGACGATGCGCTCGGCCACCTCGCGCTGGAACATAAGCGTCATCGATGCGTAAAAGGGCGGCCACTCGGCGACGGTCAGCCAGCGTATCAAAAGTTCGGTGCCGATATTGTAGGGGAGGTTGGCGACGATCCTCACAGATCCATTGCCTCCATGTGCGCCTTCGGCAAGCGCTGCAAAATCCGTCTTCAACGCGTCGCCGGCAATGATTTCCAAACGGCCCGGATAGTGATCTGACACCTCCGCGAGCGCTGCCAGGCAGCGCTCGTCGCGCTCGATGGCGATGACCCGAGCCGCGCCGTGAGAAAGCAGCGCCCGGGTCAGGCCACCTGGACCCGGACCGACCTCGATTACCGTGGCGTCGGTCAGGTCGCCGGCGGCACGCGCGACCTTGCCGGTAAGGTTGAGGTCGAGCAGGAAATTCTGGCCGAGCGCCTTTTTTGCCTGCAACCCATGGCGTTCGATCACCGCGCGTAACGGCGGCAGCCCGTCGATGCTCATGCGACCGCTCTCATGCAAAGCCTCATGCGGCGGCAGCCTTCGCCCCGATGTCCGCAAGCCTGCGGGCGAGCCTGAGCGCCGCGATCAGGCTGTCGGTCCGGGCTATGCCCTTGCCGGCGATATCGAAAGCGGTGCCGTGATCCGGTGAAGTGCGGATGAAGGGTAGGCCGAGCGTAACGTTGACCGCCTCGTCGAACGCCAGCGCCTGAGCCGGGATTAGCGCCTGATCGTGATACATGCACAGCGCCACATCGTAGCCGGCTCGGGCGCGGGCGCGGAACAGCGTGTCGGCCGGCAGCGGCCCGAAAGCGTCGATGCCCTCCGCCCTCAGCCTTTCGATCGCCGGGCGGATGAGGCGCTCGTCCTCGGCGCCCATCGCGCCGCCTTTACCGGCATGCGGATTGAGGCCGGCAACGGCAAGCCGCGGCTTGGCAATGCCGAAGCGATATTCGAGGTCGGCGGCGGTGATGCGGGCGGTCGCGACGATCAATTCCGTCGTCAGCGCTTCCGGCACCTCGCGCAGTGCAATGTGGATGGTGACCGGAACCGTGCGCAACTCGGGACCGGCAAGCATCATCACCGGCATCGCTTGTGCGCCGGTGTGGAGCGTCGCCAGATGCGCCAGATACTCAGTGTGACCGGGAAAACGGAAGCCGGCATCGTAGAGCGGCTTCTTGGCGATCGGGCACGAAACGACCGCCGCCGCGCGACCGCCAAGGCAGTCGTCAACAGCGCGGTCGATGGCCTCGATGATGCCGGCGGCGTTGGCCGGGTCCGGCCGGCCGGGGTCGTCGACGAAGCGGGCGCCAAGCGGCATGACGGGCAGGGCGCGCTCAAAGACGCGCTCCGCTTCGGCTGGCACTGTCTCCGTGATTGGCACATCGGCGCCGAGCAGGCGCGCCCGTGCGGCAATCAGCGCCGGATCGGCTATAAGGTAGAAGGGCGGCACACCTGCGCTGTCGCGCGCCTGCCAGGCGGCAATGGCGATTTCCGGCCCAACACCGGATGGATCACCGGCGCTCAGCGCCAGCGCTGCCTCTGGCGGCTTCAGCGCTCGACGATGCGGGCTTTCTTCCGCAACTCCTCGACATATTTCGTGGAGAGTTCGTCGGCGTCCTTGCCACTCGAGCCTTCGCTCTGGAACACCATCTGGGCGGCCTTGTCGTCGGACACTTCGCGCGACGAGCAGATGCCGATGAACTCGACGCCGCGGTCTGTTTCGCGCGTGGGGGTGGCGCCGCCGACCTTGGTGGCCTTGATCTGGTCGGCCCAGTCCGGCGGCAATTGCGGCGCCAGTATCCGGCCGAGATCGCGAACGGTGACGTCGATCAGGCCCTTGGCGAATTCGCGCGAGGTGTTGCAGCCGTTGAAGCGGGCGCGCATGGCGTCGGCCTCGCGCTTGCGCTTGGACAGCGTCGCGCTGCGCTCGGCCGCCGGCACGACGAAAATGACCTGCTGCAGCATGTACTCCATGGCGGTCGGCTTGTTGCCGCCCTTGTCGAGCATGCGCCTGACTGCGTCCTGCTCGCTCACGGAGCCGCCGCTCTCTGAGCGATGGCGCGCGGTCAGCGCCTGGTTCCAGGCCATCTGGGAGCGGATGAACTCCTTGAAATGCTCCTTGCCGACGCCGGACTGCGCCATGACGCCATCGAGTTGCTTGAGCTGCATCTTGTTGGTCGTGGCAAAGCGCTGATAGGCGGCCTCGACCTGGGCGTCGCTGATGCGGATGCCGAGACGCTTGGCTTCGGCGACGCGCAGCGTCTGCTCGATCATTTCCTCGGCGGCATTGCCCTTCTTGCGCTGCAGGCGCAGGAAGGCAGCCCGATGCTGGATGTCGCCAGTGGTGATCGGTACGTTGTTGACGACGTATTTGATCTGGCTGGCGAAAGCCGGCGGCGTCATCATGGTGATCGAGGCTGAGGTCGCCGCCACCAGCAGCGCGAACCCTGCCGAAAAGAGGTATTTCCTCATCGAAAGCATCCCAATCCTATCTCGGTTGCGGCCCAATTTTATCGCATTTTGAGGGAACTGGAACCCGTGCCTGCCCTATGCGGCGAAACGATGTCGTTAGCTGCGAAGTGCGTCCACTTTGACGCACGACGTATGCTCAAGACACTTTGAATTTTTCGGGCTGGTGTGTTGGCCGGCCGCCCGTTCCGCCTGTCCGTTATTGGCCAGTGGTCTGCTACTGGACAGTGTTGAAGGAGCTTTGCGTCGAGCCGAAATCGCCGAGCGTGCGAAACGACAGGTTGAAACCGATATTCTGCGACACTTCCTTGGTGCTCAGGTCGCGGGATTCCGAGAACGTCATCAAGTAGGTGAAGCAATCATCACTATAGGCAAAGCCGACCCCGTCCTTGACCAGGACGCTTTGCTCGAGATCGTAGGTGCCGGTACCGAAGACACGCCAGTTCTCAGCAAGTTGCGCCGAGGCGCCGAGCGTGACCTCGTGACGATCGGTCGTGAAACCATAGAGCGGCTGAGCCTGGATGAAGGCGTATTTGGCGCTGAACGAAATCGGCAGGCCGGAATAGGCTGCCTTCACCTCGGCGCGGCGAATCTCGAAGCTCTGCTCGTCGAAGCGGCCGCTGACCGAGCCGGAAAGCCCGCCGGGGCTGTTGAAGCCGACAAGGCCGACATAATCGGAGCTCGCGGTCTCCAGGCCCGAATCTTCGCCGACGTTGACCAGGTCCGGCGCGTCGAAGGAGTTCTGGCCGTCAAGCTGGTAGGATTGGCCGAATAGCGCGTTGGTGCTCCAGCCATTGTCATAGGCGCCGGAATAGCGCAGCCCGACATTGGCGCGCGTGCCGCCTTCCAAGCGGTCGTAGCCGGAGAACTTGTCGCGCTCGAACAATGTAGTGGCATCAAAGACGAAGCTCTGCGCGTCCTCGTTGGGAACAGCGAGGCCGCCGACATATTGCTCGTTCGGACGCACGAACACCTGCGCCATCGGCTCGAAGATGTGACTGGAACTGGTCGACGAGAACAGCACCGGCCAGCGCATTTCCAGTCCGGCGGTTGCCATGAAGCGGGCGAGCGACGATCGCGTATCGTCGTCGACGCCGAGGTTAGACGCCATCTGATTGATGGCATTGAGCGATCCCGAAGAGGCGTTGACATAGCCGGCATCGCCGCGCAGCGCCAGCAGGGGCGTCAGCAGCAGCCCGCCATCGGTGGTGAAGGTGCGCTTCCATTCCGCTTCGGCAGTGAGACGGCCCGATTGGCCCTCGATGCCGCGTACACTGGTGACGGACGCAGCGTTGTTCGGATCGGCAAGGGCCCTATCCAGCCTGTCGCGGCTGATAGCCTGCGCGTTGATATTGAGCGACAGCTGCCCGCCGCCCACCGCCATGTCGGGGATGTAGGCGTAGTCGAGCGAGGGCAGCACCCAGGGCTGTTTGCCGGCGCGCGCGGTCGGATCGTCAGGGAGTGCCTCTTCCTGGACCACAAAGCGCATGGCGCGCACGTCGAAATAGTTGCGGCCGTTGAGGCCGGTCAGGTAGATCGAGGAGCGATGCACGCTGTCGCCGAAGTCTTCGATGGCGTAGGTGCGCGAGAAGTTCTTGTCGGTCTGCAGCAGGACGTCCCAGCCGAAGTCCCAGCGCGGATTGATAGCGAACTGGCCCTTGGTGCCCATCATGCCGCGGAACTCGTTCGGGTCGCCGGCCGCACCCGAATCGACATTGCGCCCGTCGTCGTCGATAAACTCGTCGGGATCCTCTTGCCGGATGCCGGCGATCTTCAGACTGTACTGGCCGTTGTTGAAGCGCTGGCGCCACTCGGCTTCGCCGAGAAAGCCCTGCCTGGTATAGCCGCTGCCGGTGACGGTGAGGTCGTAGGTTGGTGAGAGCGCGAAATAATAGGGGACTTTGACGCCGAGGCCGAGGTCGCTCTTGTAAGCGATGCTGGGGATCAGGAAGCCGCTCTTGCGCTTGACGGTCGGGTCGGCAATCTCGAAGGCCGGCAGATAGGCGAGCGGAAAGCCGAAGAACTCGAAATTCGAATTCTCGAAGCGAACCGTCTTCTTTTCGCCGTTCCAGATGATCTTTCTGGCCTTGATGCGCCAGGTCGGCGCTTTGTCCGGCTTGTCCTCGCACGGCTCGCAGGCCGTGTAGACGCCGTTGTGGAACGTCGTCAGCACGCCGCCCATGCGTTCCGCGCTTTCGGCGGCGAAATAGGTCTTGTCGACGGTTTCGACACGCAGCGCGTTGACGAAGCCGTCGGCAAAATCGTCGGTGATGTCGACATGCTGCGAATAGATCTTGGTGCCGTCGCTGTTGATGACCTCGACATTGCCGCTGGCGACGAGCCGCTTGGTGTTGCGATTGTATTCCACCCGCTGGGCGACGAGGCGGTTGCCGCCATAATCGATCTGCACGCCGCCGACGGCCGTTACGGTCTGGTTGTCATTGTCATAGACCAGCGTATCTGCCGCCAGCAGCATTTGCGAACCGGTGGGAACGTCGGCTGCCATGCCGCTGATATCCTGGGCAAAAGCCGGGATACTCGGAACGACGCAAGCGAGCAGGCACGCCAAGGCGCTCGCCCCATAGAGGCGCGCCGAATCGGCATGCCTATGGATGCGCAAAACCGCCCCCCTCACTAGCCGTCTTCCTTGTACAGCAAGAAAGTCACCCCGAAGAACATAGCCACGACAACCGGAACCCATGCAGCGACGACTGTGGGTACGAATCCCGCCACGCCGAATGCCTTGACCAGCACTGTCACGACATAAAGCAGAAACCCGGCCAGGACGCCACCCAGAATCATCGTCGCGGATTGTCCCATCCTCGCAAATCGCATCGACACCGTTGCGGCGATCAAAGTCATGGCGACGAGAAGGAACGGCAGCGCTACCAGTGAATCAAATTGCATGGCAAAGGCATTTGCCTTGAGGCCGAAGGAGCGGGCAACCTCGATCTTGCCGGGCAGATCGTAGAAAGGGATGGTTTCCGGGCGCGCCAGCCGCTCTTGCACGAACTCGGGCTTGAGATCGGTCGGTATGCGGTCGGTTGCCACCGATTGGATGTTGCCGTCCCGGAACACCTTGACGTCCTGCAGTTCCCAGTAGCCATCCCGCAAATAGGCGTGCGCTGCGTCCTTGCGTTCGACGATGTCGCCTTGCGGGTTGAGGACGAAGAAGGCGGCGTCGGCCATCTCCAGGCCTTGATTGAGGATGGCGCGCGCGCCGATGATAGTATCGCCGGAACTGGTTTTCTGCCGGATCCAGGGCTCGGCGTCAGCCGAGACGGTGTTCGACTTGCCGGAGCGGAGCTGGGTTTCGATTTTTTCGGACCAGGAAAACGCATACGCGGCGATCGGATTGATGACACCGACCGACAACACCCCGAACAGCAGCGCCCCGATGCAGCACGGCAGCAGGAATTGCCATGCGGATACGCCGGCGGAACGCGCGATGACCAGTTCATACCTGCGATTAAGCGAGACCAGCGTCGCCATCGCCGAGAACAGGCCGACGAACGGCACCGTCTGCAGCATGATCATCGGCATTCGCAATCCTGAGATGGCAAACGCCGTGCCGTAGGTAAAACCCGGCAAGCCGGTCGTGCGGCCGGAAAGCTCGGTGAAGTCGATCAGGAACACAAGCGCCAGGAGGCCGATGAAGAACCAAATGGTGATCGTCACGTAGCGGAAGAAGAAGTATCTGCCCAGAGTCCAGCCCATTAGCGTGTCCAGCCCATCAGCTGGCCTCTTGGCCAGAAGCGCCGCGCCTGGCGAAGCGGAGCTTCAGGGCGCTCCAGCCGTCACCGAAGCGGCCGGCGAAATTCGTCATCCAGTCGGCCCAGGCGACCGGCAGTTCCATGGTCCGGTTGGAGACGATGAACCATGTCGCGACTGCGGAGGCCACAATAGGAACGCCGTAGACCACATAGGCGTATTGCGGAATGTTGTCGGCCTTCCCAGCGGCAAAGAAACCGAGCCAGCGCACAAAAAGGGCAATCGCGATAGACGTGATCAGCGGATGAATGCGCGCCTCGCGATGGGAGCGCGCGTCTCCCGCGACTGCAAGCGCGATCAGCGCGAAAACGAGTGAATAGGACCATTCGGAGAAACGCTGGTGGACCTCGGCCAGGTACTTGTTCGGCCTTTTCTGGAACATCTTGTCGTTCGGACTGGGATTGAGCAGGTACTGTGTCGTCCGGTCCTTCGGCAAGAGCAATACCTCCGATGAGGCCGACATGAAGGCCGACAGGTCGAAGGCATAGGAGGTGAACCGGATGACCGAAAGATCGCCGGCCAGCGTTTTGCGATGGATGACGCCGTCGTTCATCATCAGCACCCGCTCGTCGCCACTTTCGATGATGGCGCCGCTCTTGGCGTAGTAGATGAGGTTGACGCCTTCTTCGCGTGAATCGGCGACAAAAATGCCGCCAAGGCGGTTGTCCGGAAGCCGCTGGCCGATCTGCAGGAACAGGCCGTCGTCGATCTTGTGGAAGGTGCCTTCCTGGATGATGAGCGACAGAAGATCGGCGCGCGACGACGCCACCAGCTCGCGGTTTTTCTGTCGTGCATAGGGGTCGACGCCGTTGTCGACGGCGAACGAAAAAACACTGGCCGCCAGTGCCAGGAGCATGATCGGCCTGACGATGGTCCAGCGCGAAGCGCCTGCGGCGTTCAAGACGGCAAGCTCAGAATCGGAATTCATCGCGCTCAGTGTCTGCGCGACCGCGACCACCAGGGCGAAGGGCACGACGATCGGGACGATCGACGGAATGATCAGCGCAGCGACCTCGAAGAAGGTCAGCGCCGACTGCCCGCTGTCGGTCACGAGATCGATGCGGGCGAGCACCTGCGTCGTCCACACGATCGCCAGCGTCCAGATGAGCGCTGCGAGGAAGACCGCCAACGCACGACGCATGATGTAGCGTTCAACGACCTTCATGAAGGCTTTTCTCGATTTTGCCGAACGGCATCATGCCTCCAGACAAGGTAGTCGCCCGGCGACGCCTGCACAACCGGTCCGTTGGCGGTTCGATCTGGTTCCCGTCCCACATCGTTGTTTCCGGTGGCCGGAGTGTCGGCGGCATTGGATAAGAAAGGGCGAACATCAATGGTTAACAACAGGTTGCGGCAGTAAAGCGGGGCCGTGCCGCGACGAATCGCCATCGATTCCATCTGCCATATGGGATCGGATTCCGGCAAAGTCTTGCCAAATGCCGGAAAACGACCAAATGTCGCGCCGGTCACCGACATGGCCGCCGCGGCTGCGACAGGTACAAGCATGAAAGCAGAAGTAACAGAATTGCGCAGCAAAACCGGCCAGGAATCGATTTTTCACGGTGCGGTCGTGATCGGCGCCAACACAATCTCGCAGCAGATCGCCAGGCAGGGGCGATGATTGAAAATGGGGGTGGTGCTTCCGGTCGGAAACAGCCAAATATCTGGCTCGTCAAGGCACTCCCCCGAAAACCCAACGCCTTTCCCGAAAGCAGGACATGATGACTTCGAGACCTTCGATCGCCTTTGCCAGGTTCGCAGTGCCCAAAAAAGGCAGCGTCTTCATGCTGGCGGCCAACGATGGCGGTCTCGGCGACGCGGCAAAGGCTTGCGATCCGGCAAAGACCCTGGAGCGGGCGTTTCCGGTGGCCGACTTTTCCGGCAAGTTCGCCGGCCTGGTCGAAGTGCTGGCGCCGGAGGGCACATCGCTCGACCGGCTGGTGGCGGTCGGCGCCGGCAAGGTCTCGGCGCTCGACGACTATGCCTGGCTCAAGCTTGGCGGCACCATCGCTGCATCGTTGCGCAAGGCGACGGAGGTGGCGGTCATGCTCGATCTGCCGGGTGCTGACGTCGGCGGCAGGCAAGCGGCACAGCTTGCCGCGGGCATTCTTCTGCGCAGCTATGCTTTCGACAAGTACAAGACGAAAAAGGACAATGGCGACGGCCAGCGCGACGGCAACAAGGCCGAGCCCAAAAAGCCGGTTAAGGTGACCATCCACACCGCCGACCCGGCGTCGGCGAAAAAGGCCTTCGCCGACGAGGTGGCGGTGATCGACGGCGTGCTCCTGGCGCGCGATCTGGTCAACGAACCGGCCAATATACTGGGGCCGGTGGAATTCGCCGCCCGCGTCAACGAACTGGAGGCGCTCGGCGTCGCGGTCGAGATCCTGGTCGAGAAGGAGATGAAGAAGCTCGGCATGGGCGCGCTGCTCGGCGTCGCACAAGGCTCGCCGCGTGGCGCGCGCCTGGCCGTCATGCGATGGAACGGCGGCAAGGCCAAGGACAGCCCGATTGCTTTCGTCGGCAAAGGCGTCACTTTCGACACCGGCGGCAATTCGATAAAGACGGCCTCCGGCATGGAGGACATGAAGGGCGACATGGGCGGTGCGGCCGCGGTGACCGGGCTGATGCACGCGCTGGCCGCGCGCAAGGCCAAGGCCAATGTCGTCGGCATCATCGGGCTGGTGGAAAATGCCGTCGACGGCCACGCGCAGCGCCCCGGCGACATCGTCACTTCGATGTCGGGCCAGACCATCGAGGTGCTCAACACCGACGCCGAAGGCCGCCTCGTTCTGGCCGATGCGCTGTGGTACTGCAGCGATCGCTTCCAGCCGAAATTCATGGTCAATCTGGCGACGCTGACCGGCGCCACCATGGTCGCGCTCGGCCAGCACTATGCCGGGCTGTTCTCCAACAATGACGAATTGGCGAACAGGCTGACGAGCGCCGGGCAGGCGACGCAGGAACGAGTGTGGCGGATGCCGCTCGGCACCGAATACGACAAGCTGATCGATTCGAAAAATGCCGACATGAAGAACATCGGCGGCCGCTATGGCGGTGCCATCATCGCGGCGCAGTTCCTGCAGCGATTCGTCAGGGATACACCCTGGGCGCATCTCGACATCGCCGGCACCGCGATGGGCGCGCCGTCCAGCGAGATCAACCAGTCATGGGCCTCCGGCTTCGGCGTCAGGCTGCTCGACCGGCTGGTTCGCGACAACTACGAGGAGTGAGGCCCTTCAAGGCGCGATCATGGCCGACGTCCTGTTCTACCACCTGACCGAATCGACTCTGGAGGATGCGTTGCCCGGCCTGCTCGAGCGCAGTGTCGATCGCGGTTGGCGCGCCGTGGTACAGACCGGCTCCGAAGAACGGCGCGACGCGCTGGACCAGCATCTTTGGACCTTCAGGGACGATTCCTTCCTGGGGCATGCGACGGACCGCGAATCCTATCTGGCCGAGCAGCCGATCCTTTTGACAACCGGCCATGACAATCCGAACGAGGCGCAGATACGCTTCCTGGTTGACGGCGCGGTGCCGCCGAAGCTTGCCGGTTATGAGCGCGCCGTGTTCCTGTTCGACGGCCACGATGCGGCCCAGCTCGAGGCGGCGCGCACGCACTGGAAGACGATGAAGGAAGCCGGCCACGCAGTCACCTACTGGCAGCAGACCTCAGACCGGCGCTGGGAACGCAAGGCGTAGTAAAGCCTGCCGCCTGGGCGATCCGCACCCTGGGGTTGCTACAACTGAAGTCGTTCAGCCAAGTCAATGAAGTCGCTGGCCACCAGGTCCCAGGCTTGATCAGGGTGCATGTCCGTGGTCTGCGCTACCCCGTGCTCGGTCGGACGCGGGACAAAGGCTGTTCGCAATCCGCATGCCCGAGCCGCTGCAAGGTCGCCATTGTGGGCGGCCACAAGACAGATCTCATCCGGCTTCATTGACAGCACGTCAGCGGTGCGAAGATAGGCTTCCGGCGCAGGCTTGTAGGCTTGCACGACTTCGGCGCCGAGGATCGCATCCCAGGGGATGCGACTGCGCTTCGCCATATTGAGCATGAGGGCGATGTTGCCGTTCGAGAGCGGCGCGATGATATAGCGGGCCTTGAGCCGTGTAAGGCCGGCCACCACGTCCGGCCATGGCTCCAATCGGTGCCATGCCAGGTTCAGTTCGTCCAACTCGGACGCTGGCACCGAAGCCGGGTCGATCCCGAATTCTGGCAATATGGGTTCCAGATTCTCCCGATGCAGCACGTCGAGCCGTGCAAAGGGCCGCCGGCCGCTGCGCACCTCCTCCATCGCTGGGGAGTAACAGCGGCGCCACGCATCCGCGAAAGCGGTAGGAATAGCGGATCCTGCTCCATGCCGCTTCAGGAACGGTTCAACTTCGCGCGCCACGCCGCTGCGCCAATCGACGACAGTGCCGAACACGTCGAATACCAACGCACGTACGCCATCCAATGCCATCAACATTCGGCTCCTCGATCCGCACACTGTTTTTCCTTCGTCGCCTGCCTCGTTTTCCCCTTTTTCACGGCCTTGCCGATTTGCTCGGCGATGCGGTCGGGCTTACGCGCTATGACGGCTGTGCAAATTAGATTGCGATATTCCAGTGGCCTGGGCGCCGGCAACAACCCGGTACCGGCATGAGCGGAAGGGTGGCGGGCGCCACCATCGCGCCCACCCTCCTTCATTCGTTTGCCTTGAGCCAGATCTTTTGCGGACCGTGACCCTTGAAGGGGTATTGTGGATCACTCGGATCGTAAACGAGTGATGGCCCGCCGGCGTCGAGGGGCGGGCACCAACGAAAACTGAACCCGTCGCTTCTCAACGAGAGTTCAAGATCGCAGCCTCCAAATGCGAGGCCGACCCGGCGTCCCATTACCTTTTGATCCCGCTGAAAGTACTCCCAGATCATCTTCTGGGCTCGGTCGCTGGGCATCGCCGCGTCCGTGAACTCCAAGTACATCGTCCAGGTCTTCGGTCTGATAAGGAGGCTCCTAATCGCATCCCCTCCAGGAGAATTATCGGCTCCGAAAGCGGAAACGGAGAGTAGGACGATTGCCAAGGTGGATCGGATTGCCCGCATCATGCAGATCCCGTTAAGCACCATCTGTGCCTTGTTGTAGCGCGGTCAGGGAGGCAAATCAGCAAAATGTCCGGTTATGGCATGATCTCGGAAATGCCGGCTGTCCGGTTTTGATGTTGATGGCGTCTAATTACTGATCGCGGTGGGGACGCCCATTGCTGAGCGTCCCTACCGCAATCCTTAATTCGTAATTCCGCGAAGCTCATGACAATTGCGAAAGGCGAGCGGCACCACTATTCCAGAATGACGACGGCCTCCACCTCGAAGAGCATGGGGTCAATTGCAAGCTTGGGAACGGGAATCAGGGTCTGCGCCGGCAGCGCTTCACCGAACATTTTTTTGACGTTCTTGGTCAACACCTCGAGCTTGGACATATCGTGATCGACCACGAAGACGGTGAGCTTGGCGACCTGATCCGGCCTCGCACCGAGCGCATCGAGGGCGGTGCGCAAATTTGTGTAGGCCTGCTCAACCTGGACAGCGAAGTCGGGCGACAAGGCTCCCGTGCTGTCTTGGCCGCCCTGTCCGGAGATGTAGGCCACCCGGGCTCCGCGCGGCGTGATCACCGCCGTGCTGTAGCCATTTGGCGACGGATCGTAGAGGTTTTGTGGATTGACGATGGTCAGCTTGAGATCCTTCTCATTGGCTGTCGTGGCAGTGGGAACTCCCATGGTCATGATGATTAGCCCTTCGATAAGCAGATGCTTGATTGCGCGTGACATGATTTTCTCTTGACTATGCGAGCAACGTGCCTCGCGGCCGGCATTATTGAACTTTAACCGTATCGCCCATACGATGACTCGTGCGACGTACGAGTCATCGTATGGTACGCCGTACGAGTCAATCGTTCAGATCGACATTCGTTCGCGTTGCCGGTCAAAATCGACGTTCTGAACAGCGAGGAAGACGGATGGCGACCAAACGCAGCGGCCGGAGCAAACGAGGGATAAATGAGCGGCTCCAGCCCTTGCAGGAGCCGCGCAGTGAACCGCCGCTCTCTCGGGAACGTATCGTGGCGACCGCGGTGGAACTGCTTGACGCTCAAGGAGTCGACGGATTGACGATGCGTCGGCTGGCCGATCGCCTCGGCTCGGGCGTGATGAGCATATATTGGCACGTCGACAACAAAGAGGATGTCTTTGATCTGGCGCTCGACTCGGTGCTTGAATATCGCGGACCGCCGCAAATAGCTCAAGACTGGCGCGGAGAAGTCGTTCATGTGCTCGAAGACTGGCGCGCCAGCATGCTGCGCCACCCTTGGTCGGCATCGCTGTTGCCGCGCCGGGCGCTCGGCCCGAACATCCTCGGTCGCTTGGAACTGCTGAGCAAGACCTTGTCCAGGGCCGGTGTTGCGGACGCAGATGTGAACGTTGCGATATGGTCGCTCTGGAACTATGTGATGGGCGCCACCATCACCCGGGCGAGCTTCGACCTCTCGGACGACGACAGGGCCGCTGCGCAGCAGCGCCTTACGCGTCTCAGCGAACGTTATCCGACAATCGAACGCTCTCGTCTGCTGTTGGACAATGATTGGGACGGCGCTTTCAGGAATGGCCTCGGCTTCCTGCTCGATGGCCTCTCTCCAAAATGAGGCTGAACGGTAGCTTTGGCTGAAAGCGACTGTCGCAAAATCGCTGATTAAAATCACAGTTTTGCAGCTGATTTTTGCAAGGTCGCAGAAGACGCGGCAACGTCCAGGGTTCCGCAATGGGTGTGAGCCGAAATGCAACCTCTGCACTGCCGAAGCCACTTGACGAAAGGCCGGTGGCGCGCAAAGCTGCTAAGATGTCAGACCAATTTTGGGCGTAGGTACCCATGCGTATGCGCGGCGAACTGCCCGGGGCACCTGCCACGCGTGTGGCAATCGCCACGCTCCCGCCGTTGGACCGCGGCAAACAAGTCATGGAAGCGCTGGCAGACTATGTCGAGCGCGCTGCGCTGAAGAGCGGTGACCGGCTTCCGACCGAACGCGAATTGATGGCCGCGCTTTCAGTGGGGCGTTCGACGATTCGCGAGGCGATGGGGCGTTTCGAAGCGCTCGGCGTCACCGAGACCCGCAAAGGCAGTGGCACCTATCTGCTCAAGCCGATATCCGCCGGCACGATCCATTTGCCGCTGTCGCTCAATACGGCTGAGCTGCGCGATGGTCTCTTGCACACCCTCGAGGTGCGCCGCGGCATCGAGGCCGAGGCAAGCATGGTTGCGGCGCGGCGGCGGACAGTCGACGATCTGCGGACGATCGAGGAAAAACTTATCGAGATGGAGCGCGTCCATCTCGCCACCGGCACGTCGGGGCCGGAAGACCTGGCCTTTCACCTGGCGGTCTACGATGCCACGCACAATCCGCTTTTCCGGCAGCTCCTGGGGCAGATGCGCGAAGCGTTCGAGCGCTTCTGGGACCATCCTTTCGACCGGCAGGATTTCGCGCGGCGATCGTTCCCGTATCACCGTGAGCTGTTCGATGCCATCGTCGCCGGGGACGCGGAGCTGGCGCGCGGAAAAACGCTGAAGATCCTCGAGATCGTGGAACAGGATATCGAGGAAATGTCGAAATGAATGGCCCGGATTTTTTCGACCAGGCCTCGCTGATCGCCGCCCATGACGAGGGCAACGCCTTCGATGCCGTCGTCCCGCCGATCGTGCAGACCTCGCTCTTCACCTTCTCGAATTATGACGAGATGCTCGAAACATACCGCGGCGAAAAAGTGCGGCCGACCTACACGCGCGGGCTGAACCCGACCGTGCGCATGTTTGAGGAAATGCTGGCGAAGCTGGAGGGCGCCGAGGACGCGATCGGTTTTGCAAGCGGCATGTCCGCCATCTCATCGGCAGTGCTGAGCTTCGTCGAACCGGGCGACCGCATTGTCGCGGTCAGGCATATCTACCCGGACGCGTTCAGACTGTTCGGGACGTTGCTCGCGCGCATGCGCATCGAGGTGACCTATGTCGACGGGCGCGACGAGGCGGCTGTCGCGAGCGCCCTGCCTGGCGCCAGGCTGTTCTATATGGAAAGCCCGACCAGCTGGGTCATGGAAACCCATGACATCGGCGCGCTCGCTGCGCTGGCAAAGTCCCGCGGCATCCCGACCATCATCGATAACAGCTGGGCCAGCCCGGTCTTTCAGCGGCCACTGTCGCTC
The DNA here is from genome assembly GCF_055811335.1 of Mesorhizobium sp. WSM4847. NCBI lineage: Bacteria > Pseudomonadati > Pseudomonadota > Alphaproteobacteria > Hyphomicrobiales > Phyllobacteriaceae > Mesorhizobium > Mesorhizobium sp. WSM4847. The sequence continues at coordinate 291,266 of NZ_JBVVPY010000006.1, forward strand.
GGCGTCGACGTTGTGGTCCACTCCGCATCCAAGTACCTGGGCGGCCACAGCGACGTGGTGGCCGGCGTGGTCGCGGGCTCGAAGGAATTGATCGGCCGCATCCGCGGCGAAGCCTATCCATATCTCGGCGGCAAGCTGTCGCCATTCGATGCCTGGCTCTTGATTCGCGGCTTGCGCACACTGCCGATTCGGATGCGCGCTCATCAGGCCTCCGGCCTCGAAATCGCACGGCGCCTGCGGGATCATCCAATCGTTGAGAGGGTCTGCCATCCAGGGTTGGCCAACCTGCTTCCCGCAGGGCTCACCGGCACGTCGGGCCTGTTCTCATTTGTCTTCCGCGACGGCATCGACATCCGCACCTTTGCGGACCGCCTCAAGCTGTTCAAGCTGGGCGTGTCGTGGGGCGGCCACGAAAGCCTCATCGTGCCCGGCGAGGTCGTGCTGCAGCAGAAGGCCCAACCCAATTCCGCGATGGCGTTCGGCGTCCATCCGCGGTCCGTGCGTCTCCATGTCGGCCTCGAGGGAACCGAGGCGCTGTGGAGTGACCTGGAAACGGCGATCGACGCCGCTTCCGAAGAAAAGACCTGAAGCAACCAGACAAGAAGGGAACGGAAAATGAAGAAGCTTCTTATCGCCGCATTCGCCACCGTACTGATGTCGGGTGCTGCACTCGCCGACACGACGCTGAAGCTCGTGGAGGTGATCACCAGCCCCGAGCGTACCGAAACCCTGAAGTCGATCGTCGCCAAGTTCGAGGCGGCCAACCCGGGCACCAAGGTCGAGGTGATCTCGCTGCCTTGGGGCGAGGCGTTCCAGAAATTCGCGACCATGGTGTCTGCCGGCGAAATCCCCGACGTCATGGAGATGCCGGACACCTGGCTGTCGCTCTATGCCAACAACGGCCTTCTCGAAAGCCTCGAACCCTATCTTGCCAAATGGGAGCACACCTCGGGCCTCACCGATCGCGCGCTCGAACTCGGCCGCGACGTGAACAACACCGCCTACATGCTGCCCTACGGCTTCTATCTGCGGGCGATGTTCTACAACAAGAAGCTGTTCAAGGAGGCTGGTGTCACCGAGCCGCCCAAGACAATGGACGAGTTCGTGGCGGCATCGGAGAAAGTATCCAAGCTTCCAGGCAAATATGGCTACTGCCTGCGCGGCGGGCCGGGTGGCCTCAACGGCTGGATCATGTTCGGCGCAACCATGGCCGGCTCCAACGAGTTCTTCAATGAGGACGGCACCTCGACCATGAACAGCGAGGGCTGGGTCAAGGGACTGACCTGGGTCGTCGATCTGTACAAGAAGGGATTGGCGCCGAAGGACAGCGTCAACTGGGGTTTTAACGAAATCGTCGCGGGATTCTACACCGGCACCTGCGCAATGCTTGATCAGGATCCAGACGCGCTGATCGCGATAGCCGAGCGGATGAAGCCGGAAGACTACGGCGTCACGACCATGCCGAAGGGGCCGAGCGGCAAGACGTTCCCGACCATCGGCTATGCCGGTTGGTCGATGATGGCGGCCAGCCAGAACAAGGACCTCTCCTGGAAGCTGATCGAAACGCTCGAAGAGCCCGAGGGCAATGTCGAATGGAACAAACGCACCGGAGCACTGCCGGTCCACAAGTCGGCCGAAAAGGATCCCTTCTACGCAAGCGAGCAGTTCAAGGGCTGGTTCGCTGAACTCGAGGACAAGGATGCGGTGCCAACGGTTATGCCGACCTATCTCGAGGAGTTCGCCTTCTTCAAGGACTCGATGGTCATCAAGACCAGTCAACAGGCACTGCTTGGCGATATCACGCCAGAGGAAATGGCCAACCAGTGGGCCGACTATCTGACCAAGGCGCAGCAGAAATACCTGGCCAAGAAATAAACGGCGGACGCCAGGCATCGGAGCCGCCCATCGCGGACGGCTCCGATGGCTCTCGTCCAAGGTCGGTTGGAAGGATGGTCGATTGGACGGATGGCCAATTGGAGCGAATGCGTTAGCTGATGGTTTTTGACGCCACCGCCGGGTTCCCCGAATCGCGCCGCCGGTCGCTGGTCGACCGGATCACGCGCCACGCCGAGCCATATCTTTACACCGCCCCGGCGCTGATTCTGATCGTCACCATCATGCTGGCGCCGCTAGTGCTAGGCCTGTCCTACGCCTTCCGCGACGTGCACTTGCTCAATCCCTTCTCCGGCGGGTATGTCGGGCTTGATCATTTTCGCACCCTTTATGACGACGACAATTTCTATCGAGCGCTGCGCAACACGCTGTGGTGGACCGGCGCGTCCGTCTTGCTGCAATTCGTGTTCGGCCTGATCCTGGCGCTGTTGCTCGACCGGCCGTTCGCCGGCCGCGCCATAGCGCAGGCGCTGGTGTTCCTGCCCTGGGCGGTACCGACTTTCCTCACCGGGCTCAACTGGGCGTGGCTGTTCAACCCCGTCATCGGACCGCTGCCGCATTGGCTTTATGCGCTCGGCCTCATGAATGAACCGGCCAACATCCTTTCCAATCCGCAGCTTGCCATGTGGGGACCGATCGTCGCCAACGTCTGGTGGGGCATTCCCTTCTTCGCCATCACGCTGCTGGCCGCGCTCCAGGCCATCCCGCGCGACCTCTACGAGGCGGCGGCGATCGACGGCGCCGGGGCATTCAGGCGGTTCACGTCGATCACCTTGCCGTTCCTTGCGCCGACCATTGCGATCACCGTGCTGTTGCGCACCGTCTGGATCTCGAACTTCGCCGACCTGATCATCGTCATGACCAGCGGCGGGCCTGCCGACCGCACCCAGATCGTCGCGAGCTACATCTTCACGCAAGCCTTCAGGGCCCTGGATTTCGGCTATGCCTCGGCCATTGCGCTGGTGCTGCTCGTCCTGTTGCTCGCCTATTCGATGCTGATCGTCATGCTGCGGCAAGTCCTGATGGATCGGGCCTGATCGGGATGACCAGATGAACAGCTATTCGACCTTCGGCACCGCGCTGCACCGCCTGGCGATCCTCTGCTACGTCCTCTTTGCACTGTTCCCGCTGTTCTGGCTGTTGAAAGTATCGGTCACGCCGAACGACCTGCTCTATTCCGAGGGCGTGCGCATGTGGCCGTCACGGATGAGCTTTGAACATTTCCGCTTCGTGCTGGCCCACAGCGCATTCCCGGTCTTCTTCAGGAACAGCATGATCGTTGCCGGCGCGACGGCCGTGATCGTGACGCTGCTTGCGTCTCTCTCCGGCTATGCGCTGTCGCGCTTCACCTTCCGCGGCAAATACTGGCTGGTCGCGCTGATGCTGCTCACCCAAATGTTTCCATTGGTGATGCTGGTCGCGCCGATCTTCAAGATGCTCTCGCCACTCGGGCTGACCAACAGCCTGACCGGGCTGGTGGTCGTCTACACCGCCTTCAACATCCCCTTCGCGACGTTCCTGATGCAGTCGTTTTTCGACGGCATTCCCAAGGAGTTGGAGGAGGCGGCCAAGATCGATGGCGCCACGCAGTTCATGGCGTTTCGCCAGATCGTCCTGCCGCTGACGCTGCCCGGCATTGCGGCGACGCTGGGTTTTGTATTCACCGCCGCATGGAGCGAACTGCTGTTCGCGCTGATGCTGATTTCGGGCAACAGCGCCGCCACGTTTCCGGTCGGTCTGCTCACCTTCGTGTCGAAGTTTTCGGTCGATTTCGGGCAGATGATGGCGGCCGGCGTGCTGGCGCTGGTCCCGGCCTGCCTCTTCTTCCTGTTCATCCAGCGCTATCTGGTCCAGGGCCTGACGGCCGGCGCGGTCAAGGGCTGAGTGAGGTTCAATGGCATCGATCGACATCCGCAACGTCCGCAAGAATTTCGGCGTCGTCTCCGTGCTGCATGGCGTCGACCTGTCGATAGAGAACGGCGAGTTCGTGGTGCTGGTGGGACCGTCGGGCTGCGGCAAGAGCACGCTGCTGCGCATGATCGCCGGGCTCGAGGAGGTGACCGAAGGTGAGATCCGGATCGACGGCATGCGCGTCAATGAGCGGGCGCCCAAGGACCGCGACATCGCCATGGTGTTCCAGTCCTACGCGCTCTATCCGCACATGAATGTCGCCGAGAACATGAGCTACGGCCTGCGCATCCGGAAGGCTGCCCGCGAGAAGATCACGGCCGCCGTCAGCAATGCAGCCAGGAAGCTCGAACTGCAGCCGCTGCTTGCGCGGCGGCCGAAGGCATTGTCGGGCGGTCAGCGCCAGCGCGTGGCGATGGGCCGCGCGATCGTGCGACAGCCCAAGGCATTCCTGTTCGACGAGCCGCTGTCCAATCTCGATGCGCGCTTGCGTGAGCAGATGCGGGCAGAGATCAAGAAGCTGCACCGCGATCTCGGCGCGACCTCGATCTATGTCACTCACGACCAGATCGAGGCGATGACACTGGCCGACCGGATCGTCGCCATGCATGAGGGCGTGGTGCAGCAGGTCGGTAGTCCGCTGGAGCTTTACGACCGCCCTGCCAACCTCTTCGTCGCCGGCTTCATCGGATCGCCGGCGATGAATTTTCTGTCGGCGCGCTATGAGGTCGGCGCAGGCACGGCCGGCGCACGATTGCCTGACGGAACGCTGATTGGGCTTTCGTCAGCCTATCAACTCGAGGAGGGCGCGGCGGTGACGCTCGGCATCCGGCCGGAGCATGTCGAGATGTCGCCGGCATCGGAGAGCAGCCTGAGGGCGACGGTCGACCTGATCGAGCCGACCGGCTTCGGCATCATCCTGCATCTCGGCCTGCATGGCCTGCCATTCAACGTCTTCACGCTGGACAGGGCGGCGCTGACGGCTGGCCCGACGGTGACGGTGGCTTTCCCGCCGCAACATCTGCATTTGTTCGACGAGACTGGAATGCGCGCATTGGAATCGAGCCTCCAGAAGGGGAAGGGCTGATCCTCCTTATCGGGCGCTCAGATCATTCGGATTCTGTTCCCACCTTTGGGTCCGATGCTATTGTCTATCTTGGCACCGCCGAATTCGATACGACATTTGATCTCGGCCTCGACATGGCTCCTGGGACGAGATGGAACGCGCCCGCGCGGCGCTAATGCTAATATCCGGCAAGGTAGTCGAGCGCATGCGCTTTCTGTTTCTTCTGATCCTGCTCGCCGGCATCAGCATCGGCGTCGTCTATCCCTGGGCGATGACCAATTTCTCCGGCCGTGAGATCGGCACCTGGCGGGTTTACGAACAGGGCCGGTTCATGCCGGTGACGGTGCCGCTGGCCGCTCGCGACGCGCCGGTGCGGGTGCTGGTCGACCTCACCGCGAGAACCGAACGCATCGTCGTCTCGCAACAGCGCACCGTGCTGACGCTGACCGCCGCCACCGGCGGCAGGACCGTGCTCGCCTCGGCGCTGCAATTCAACCATTCGGAAAATCCGCGCCAGGTCAGCCCGCAACTGCCGGACAAGATCTTTCGCGACGAAGCCGGCCTGATCGCGAAGGTCAGCCCCGGCCCGTACCTCTTCACCATCGGCCCGGGCGACGCCGAAGGCATCGAGATGCGGGCGGTGGACCTCGTGCTGCGTTCCGGCGTCGGCGAGATCGATCGCCGGGCGCGGCCGGTCGGCTTCTCGCTGATAGCGGCCGGCCTGATCGGGCTGCTGTTGGCGTTGTGTTTCGGCGGCCGCCGGCCGCAAAATCCGAACTCGCAGCCGCCACCGCCACGCTGGGGCAGGGGCTCGAACTAGATCGTGAATTACCGCCACGCCTATCACGCCGGAAACTTCGCCGATGTCGTCAAGCATGTCGTGCTGAGCCGGCTCGTCGAATATCTGAAGCAGAAGGACAAGGCCTTTCGCGTCATCGACACCCATGCCGGCATCGGCCGCTACGACCTATCGTCGACTGAAGCGCAAAAGACCGGCGAATGGCAAGGCGGCATCGGCCGACTGGTCGATGCCGCGCTTGACGCGCCGGCGGCAGCACTGCTGGCGCCTTATCTGGAAGCCGTTCGTTCGCTCAATCCTGAAGGCGGCGTGAAAAAGTATCCGGGCTCGCCGCTGATCGCGCGTCATCTCATGCGCAAGCAGGATCGGCTGTCGGCGGTCGAATTGCATCGCCAGGACGCCGCGAAGCTGAGGGCGCTATTCGCTGGCGATTTCCAGACCCGGGTGATCGAGCTCGACGGCTGGCTGGCACTCGGCGCGCATCTGCCGCCGAAGGAAAAGCGCGGCCTTGTACTCGTCGATCCGCCCTTCGAGGAGGAGGGCGAGTTCGACCGCCTCGTCGACGGGCTGCGCAAAGCCCACAAGCGCTGGCCCGGCGGCGTCTATGCGTTGTGGTATCCGGTCAAGGACCGCAAGGCGGTCGCCGCCTTCCGCAAGGCGCTGGCGCAGTCAGGTGTCCCGAAGCTGCTCGACATCGGCTTCGAGATCAGGCCGCCAACGGCCGAGCCCAGCCTTGACGGCAGCGGCATGGTGGTGGTCAACCCGCCGTTCACGCTGGAAGGCGAATTGCGCACGCTGCTGCCGGCTTTGCACAATTTGCTTGTCGTTGAAAAACCGGCGCACTGGACGCTGGAATGGCTGGCGGCGTAGGCGGCAGAGCTATCCGCGCGCCTGTCCTGGTTGAAGGCGATTTCGAACTAGGAAACCATTGTCGCTACAACCGCTTGACCGCGCGCAAGCGAATCCGCACAGTGCGCGCAGTCGACCATAAGAGGCTGCCATGACTCGCTTCGCCCAATCCGCCCTTGCCGCACTGATAGCGCTTTGCACGCCGCTCGGCACGTCCCTCGCTGTCATCCAGCCAGCAAAGGCGGCCGACCTTGCCGTCGTCTATACCGAAGAAGACAGCGGCGTTTGCGGTGAGGCCTGGGTGCTGAACAAGATCACCAACCGCTTCTCCTACCAGGTGCACCACGTGCCGAATCTGCCCGACGTCGAGATTGTCGATTTCCAGGGCATCCACCAGCATCGCTATCTGCCAGCCAACGAAACCTGGCCGATCGGCCGCCGCTATTGCGGCGCCACCGTCAGCCTGTCCGACGGCCACGCCCGCACCATCTGGTATCTGATCGAGGAAGGGCAGGGCTTTGCCTCGATCGGCGACAATGTCGAATTCTGCGTCGCGGGCTTCGACCGCTGGATGGTCTACAACGGCCGCTGCCGCGTCCTGCGCTGATTGCGTTTGCCGGGCTGCTCCGCCTCATCGAGGATGGCGCGAAGGAAGGCGGCGTGACCGCGAAAGGCGCGTCGTCCGACTGACGTCGCCCTGACCCGCGTCTGCGGTCGACGTCCGACAAACAGCTTTTCGACATCGACATAGCCCGCCGTGGCAAGCGTATCGATATGCGCGCCGAGATTGCCGTCGGTCGCATTGACGATGAGCTTCAATCGGGTGAATTCCAGCGCTTCGCGCCGTTCCAGAGAATTCAGCGCCGCCATGATCCTGAGCCGCACGCTCTGGTGGATGATTTCGTCGGCAGCCATTATCGGGCCTGCTGTGGTGTCCGGCGTTCAGTCTCACTGATCTGGGTCAGCGCCGCCCGATATTGCGCGAATGACATGCGCTCTTCCAGATGATTCAGAATACTCTGCCAAATAGAGTAATCTGTCAACCGCGGACAAATCATGGCAGCGGAATTGCCGCGCTTTGCTTTTGCAGCTTGTGTAGATCGCCTGCTAGAACAAGAAGATGAGATCGATGAAGCAGCCGTCATGGTGGTGTCGGTCGACGATCAACGAACAAAAAAGGCTTGCTAAGCTTCAGCGCCTTGAAGTGGGATTGGCTCCGGCAATGCGCGCAGAATGTCTGTCGCAAACGGTCGGCAAAGCTCGAAGAGCAGCGCCGGCATTTTGCGAAATCAGCACGAGCGTAGTGTCGCGTGTAACCGAAACTTAAACTTCGAAAATCATGCTGATGCTTCGCTGGCTAGACAAGCGCGAGTCAGATATGCATTACGCGCCGGGTCATTAACGGCCGTCGGCATAACTAAGGGGCATGATATGGCTAAACAGTCATCCAAAGCGCCGGCATCCAAGTCACCGGCAAAGCAGGCACCGGCAAAGAAAGCACCAGTAAAGGCAGTGGCGGCAAAGGCCGCAGCCGCTGTGAAGAAAGCAGCACCTGCTGCCAAGCCGAAGGCCGCCGCGGCCAAGGCAAAAGCAGGGCCCGCCAAGAAGCCGGCTGCGAAGGCTGCGGCAAAACCGGCAGTGAAGAAAGCAGCACCGGCCAAGGCTGCGCCCGCCAAGGCAAAAGCAGCGCCGGCCAAGAAGCCGGCTGCAAAGGCCGCGGCCAAGCCGGCAGCGAAGAAAGCTGCGCCTGCCAAGACTGCGCCTGCCAAGACTGCACCGGCCAAGAAGGCTGCGCCGGCAAAGAAAGCGGCTGCAGCGAAGTCTTCGGTAGCGGTGAAGAAAGCAGCGCCTGCGGCCAAACCAAAGGCGAAGGCCGCGACCGCGAAGGCCAAGAAGTAATCGCGCTTCTTCGCTCGCGGAGGACAGTGCTGGGGACGGTTGAGGGCGGGTGCCGGATAGGCGCCTCGCTCGCAGGGTCAGTGCTCGGGCAGCATCAGAGGCGGAGGGAAGACAGCTTTTCGCAGCTCCCAGGACTTCGCCATATGGCGAAGTCCGGTGGGGCATTTCTCTGTGCCCGGAGAGAAATTCTTGGTGCAAGACGAGTTGGCTCGGTTTCGAACCCGTCTGACCTGTTCAGATGCTCTCAGGCTGGAACTGTACCGCTCATCTGCCTGCGGATCATGGAAGAGGACGGTCGTTCGCTGTGGCGCCCGGTTTTTCCGCCTGTGGGCTGTTGATCATGTCGGGATGTCCGGCCAACAGTGTCGCGGAAATGGATCACACGCAAATTCAAAGTGCTACAGCGTCCTTTGCGCGTCCATGCTCTGTACTCGGCAAACAGGAACCCGATCATGCCCAGACTGCTCTACGCGTCCACGTCACCCTATAGTTCCAAAGTGCGCATGGCCGCGCTTTATGCCGGCATCGCCGTCGAGCTCGTGCCGATAAAAACCGAAGACAAACCGGCTGATCTGATCGACGCCAATCCACTCGGCAAGATCCCGGTGCTGGTGCTCGACGACGGCCGCTCGATCCACGATAGCCGCGCCATTACCCAGCATCTCAACCGCATGTCGAAGAACGCGCTGTTTCCGCGCAATCCCGACAAGCGCCTCGAGGCGGAAGTGCTTGAGGCACTGGCCGACGGCATCTGCGACTGCGCGCTGTCGATGGTCTATGAGCGGCGCACGCGCCCCGAAGACATGGTCTACCAACCGTGGCTCGACCGCCAGTGGGCGAAGATCACCAGCGCGCTCGACCTGCTCAACGCCAATCCGCCAAAGCTGCCAAAGAAGATCACCGCCGGCCAGCTGGCGCTGCGCGCCTGCCTTGGCTATCTCTCACTGCGCTTTGCCGGAAAATGGGAAAAGGGCCGCAGCAGGCTGGTCCGCTGGGCGGCGCGATTTGACGAGAAGTTTGCCGATCTGAAACCCTGCGTCCCAGCGTGAGCGGCAGCCAGAAGGGGTCATAAAAAAAGCCGGGCACGAGGCCCGGCTTTTTCGTGTCGTGGCTTGGACGATTTTAGAACTTCATACCGACGCCGAAGGTGACGCGGTTGTCGGTCGACTTGACCTTGCCGATACCGTCAAAGTCCTTGTCGCCGAAGTCGGTGTAGCGATACTCGACACGGCCAAACACATTGTCGGTGATCTTGATGTCGGTACCGACGCCGGCCGTCCAGCCGAGCATGGTGTTTTCGTCGCTGGCGCCGGCCGCTTCGATCTCCTGGTTCTTGAGCGCGCCACCGGCGGTGCCGTAGAGCAGGATTTCCGGGGTGACGGCGTAGCCGAGGCGGGCGCGCAGCGAGCCTTCGAAGCCGCCCTTGGCCTCGACGCCGCCATCGTCGCCCTCGATGCCGCTATAGCCGATATCGGCTTCAGCACCGTAGACGAAGTTCTCTTGCTGCCACTGATAGCCGCCGAAGACGCCGCCGACAAAACCATCGGTGTCGACGTCGGTGCCGATATCCTCGGCATCGGCGTGACCGCTGAAGCCGTAGCCGACGCTCACACCGGCATAGGGACCGGCCCAGGAAGCGACCGGAAGTTCGGCGATCGGGGCGGGGGCCGGCGGCTCTTCCGCGATGACGTCAGCAGCATAGGCGGTTCCGCCGAGGGCGAAGAGCCCGAACGCCACCGCCAGCGGTCGCGCAAATTTAAGATTGGCTTGCATTGTTCTTTACTCCTTAAGCCACAGGCACAGGCTTGCTTTTCACAAGCGCCCTCAACCCGCCGGGGGGAAAAACGGGTCTGGCGCTCAACGGTTCCGAATGTCGTGTCAAAATACGGCTGAAGCGAACCTGAACTTGGGTCATTACCTGGCACGAATAAGGCTGAACTTTGACGTTGCATCTGCGCAACAGATGGTGTCAGGAGGCTTAGCCGTGCCGCGCTGAACGACGCTTGGAGCAAGGGGTCCGTAGTCCTATATTGCGGCTGGCAGGCCGAGTCCCGGCCACAGTCGAAAGACCGATCCGGCCGCTTTGCCACAATGCTGCCCAAGGTCCGAACGGCATTTAACGCTTCGCCGGCCATATTTTGCCGGCAGGCTCAAAATCGAGCCCCATTGAGGATTGACAGGATGAGCAAGGCCGCTGGAACGGCGCTGGTGACGGGCGGGGGCCAGCGGATCGGCAAGGCGATCGTCGAGGATCTCGCCGCGAACGGTTTTGCCGTCGCCATCCATTGCAACCGCTCACGGGCCGAGGCGGAAGCATTAGCCGCGCGGATCAACGGCGGTCATTTTGGCCAGGGTGGCCGCGCTGCTGTGGTCGCCGCCGACCTGACCGACATTGCCGCGGTCGAGGACCTCGTTGGCCGCGCCGAAGCCGCGCTCGGGCCTGTTACACTGCTGGTCAACAATGCGTCGCTGTTCGTGGACGATACGGTTCAGGACGTCGACTGGCGTGCCTGGGACCGTCACTTCGCCATCCACGTGAAGGCGCCGGCATTTTTGGCGCAACAATTCGCCCGCGCGCTGCCGGAAGGCGAGGAAGGGCTGATCGTCAATATGATCGACCAGCGCGTCTGGCGCCCGACGCCCCGCTATTTCTCCTATGCGCTGTCGAAATCGACATTGTGGACGCAGACGCAGATGATGGCGCAGGCGCTAGCACCCCGCATTCGCGTCAATGCCATCGGTCCCGGCCCGACGCTGAAGAGCGCGCGTCAGCAAGACAGCGACTTTGCCGCGCAGGTCGACGGCCTGATCCTGAAGCGCGGCCCGGAATTGCCTGAATTCGGCGCCACCATCCGCTATCTCTGGGGCGCAAGCTCGGTCACCGGCCAGATGATCGCGCTCGACGGCGGCCAGCACCTTGCATGGCAGACGCCGGATGTGACAGGCATTGTCGAATGAGTCCCATGGACCAGAAACACAAACGCGGCGGCGCCGCCGACGACCTGCCCCCTGATGTCGACCTCGAGGACGAGGTGGCGGAGGAGATCGTCGAACCGTCAACGCCCGGTTCCGGTGGCCCTGACGTCGCCTTCACCGCCATCGATTGGACGCCGCATGCCGGCGATGCCGACGGCATGGTCGGCGCCGAAGTCATCCAGACGCTGGTCAAACGGCTGCCCAACGCGCCCGGCGTCTACCGCATGATGAATGCCGCAGGCGACGTGCTCTATGTCGGCAAGGCGCGCAGCCTGAAGAAGCGGGTGACCAATTACGCACAAGGCCGCTTCCACACCAGCCGCATCGGCCGCATGGTGCGCGAGACGGCGACGATGGAGTTCGTCGTTACCCGCACCGAGATCGAAGCGCTGCTGCTGGAAGCAAATCTTATCAAGCGCTTGCGGCCGCGTTTCAATGTGCTGATGCGGGACGACAAGTCGTTTCCCTACATCCTTTTGACCGGCGACCATGTCTCGCCCGGCATCTACAAGCATCGCGGCGCGCGCTCGCGCAAGGGCGACTATTTCGGCCCCTTCGCCTCGGCCGGCGCCGTCGGCCGCACCATCAACTCGCTGCAGCGCGCCTTCCTGCTCAGGAGTTGCACCAACTCCTTCTACGAGAACCGCACCCGGCCGTGCCTGCTGTTCCAGATCAAGCGATGCGCCGGCCCGTGCACCGGCGAAATCTCGCATAGTGACTATGCCAGGCTGGTCGCCGAGGCGAAGGACTTCCTGTCCGGCCGCAGCCAGAAGGTGAAAACCGACATCTCCGCCGCCATGCAGCAGGCCGCGGAGAATCTCGATTTCGAGCGCGCCGCAATCTATCGCGACCGGCTGGCGGCGTTGTCGCATGTGCAGAGCCATCAGGGCATCAATCCGCAGACCGTCGACGAGGCCGATGTCTTCGCCATCCATCAGGAAGGCGGCCAGGTCTGCATCCAGGTCTTCTTCTTCCGCACCGGCCAGAACTGGGGCAACCGCGCCTATTTCCCCAAGGCCGATCCGGCGATGGAGGCGGCCGAGGTGCTGGGCTCGTTCCTGGCGCAATTCTATGACGACAAGCCGACGCCGCGCGCCATACTGTTGTCGCATGGCGTCGAGGACCAGGAATTGCTGGCTGAGGCGCTCTCCACCCGCGCGGGTCGCAAGGTGGCGATCTCGGTGCCGCAGCGCGGCGAGAAGAAGGATTTGACCGACAACGCCCTGCAGAATGCCCGTGAGGCGCTCGGCCGCCGGCTGGCCGAGACCTCGACGCAAGGGCGGTTGCTCACCGGTTTCGCCGAGACTTTCGGCCTGAAGAAACCGCCGGTGCGCATCGAGGTCTACGACAACTCCCACATTATGGGCACCAACGCCGTCGGCGCCATGGTAGTCGCCGGGCCGGAAGGCTTCGTGAAGAACCAGTACCGGAAATTCAACATCCGCTCGACCGAGATCACGCCGGGAGACGATTTCGGCATGATGCGCGAGGTGATGGAGCGGCGTTTCTCCCGCCTGCTGAAGGAACATGGCGATGTGCCGCGGAGCGAACTGGCGGCGGACGACATCCTGGCCGAACAGGGCGACGATATCGAGGATGCAGGCGGCTTCCCGGCCTGGCCAGACGTCATCCTCATCGATGGCGGCCAGGGCCAGATGACGGCGGTGCGACAAATCCTCGCCGACCTCGGCATCGAGGACCGTGTCCAGGCCATCGGCATCGCCAAGGGCCAGGACCGTGACGCCGGCCGCGAACGCTTCTTCGTCAGGGGCAAGCCACCGTTTTCGCTCCCCGTACGCGACCCCGTGCTCTATTTCGTTCAGCGGCTGCGCGACGAGGTCCACCGTTTCGCCATCGGCTCCCACCGCGCCCGCCGCAAGAAGGAGATGGTCAAGAGCCCGCTTGACGAGATCAGCGGCATCGGTCCCGGTCGCAAGCGCGCGCTGCTCATGCATTTCGGCACCGCCAAGGCGGTCAGCCGCGCCGCGATCGAGGATCTGGTCAAGGTCGATGGCATTTCCGAACAGGTCGCCAAGCTGGTGTACAACCATTTTCACGAGAGCTGATGATTCGGCTATTTTCGGCTGGTCCATCGACTATCATCTGTTGACCCCCCACATTCGCTTCTGATTTGAGTAGGCAGGTAGAAAGAGTTCCAAAGAAATGGCCCAGCGCGCATTCAACCTGCCCAACATGCTCACTTACGTCCGCATCCTAGCGGTGCCGCTGGTTGTGCTGTGTTTTTTTCTCGAAGGCCATCTGAAGTCGAGCGACTTCGCCCGCTGGTCAGCGTTGGTCATTTTCCTGCTCGCCTCGATCACCGATTATTTCGACGGCTATCTGGCGCGCGCCTGGCAGCAGACCTCGAATATCGGCAAGATGCTCGATCCGATCGCCGACAAGTTGCTGGTCGCCACATGCCTGCTGCTGCTGGCGGCCGATACCGATAGACATGCCGGCATCGCCGGCTGGTCGCTGTGGGCGGCAATCATCATCCTGTGCCGCGAGATCCTGGTCTCGGGCCTGCGCGAATATCTGGCGGCGCTGAAGGTCTCGGTACCGGTGACGCAGCTGGCGAAGTGGAAGACCACCATCCAGATGATCGCCATCGCCTTCCTGCTCGCCGGACCTGCCGGCGACAAGATCTTCCCGCTGACCACGCAGGTCGGGCTGGTGCTGTTGTGGATCGCCGCGCTGGTGACGCTTTACACCGGCTACGACTATTTCCGCGCCGGCCTCAAGCACATCATGGACGAGTAGCATGTCGACGAGGCTCATCTATTTCGCCTGGGTGCGCGAGCGGATCGGCAAGCCGCAAGAGGACGTCGAATTGCCCGCCGGCATCGAGACGGTGGCCGACCTGCTGCGCTGGCTGAAATCGCGCGGCGAGGAGTACGAGCACGCGCTGCAATATCCTGACGTGATCCGCGTCGCCATCAACCAGGAACATGTCGAGCACCGCGAGAAGATATCAGGCGCGCGCGAGATCGCGCTGTTCCCGCCGATGACGGGTGGCTGAAATGCCCGGCGCGGTGGTGCCGACGGTGCGCATCCAGGCGGAGGATTTCGATGTCGCCGCCGAGATCGCCAAGATGACGCAAGGCCGCGCCGACATCGGCGCCGTGGTTACTTTCTCGGGTCTCTGCCGCGACGAGGGAGGCAGGCTCGCGGCACTCGAGCTCGAACATTATCCCGGCATGGCCGAGGCCGAGATCGGCCGCATCGCCACCGAGGCGGTTCACCGCTGGCCGCTGCAGGGGCTCACCGCCATCCATCGCCACGGCAGGATCGCGCCCGGTGAGAACATCGTGCTGGTGGTCGCTGCCTCCGCGCACCGGCAGGCGGCGTTCGAGGCGGCGAACTTCCTGATGGATTATCTCAAATCGCGCGCGCCGTTCTGGAAGAAGGAACACCACACCGACGGCTCGGAAGGCGGCTGGGTCGACGCCAAGGAGGCCGACGACGAGGCCGCCAGCCGCTGGAAGCAGGCCATGCCGAAACGAAATTGATGCTTCGCGTCACCGCCGGAGGGCGAGATTCACATCAACCCCGATCAGCCCTCGGCCTACCATCAGCCCTTGTCAGTGCCGATCCAGTGATCGAGCGCAATCCGGCCGGGTCCCCACGCCACGATGCCGAGCGCCATCGCCGCCCAGGTGACGTGCAGCGGCCAGCCGTCCGGCACGGTGAGTTGTATGACCAGCGTCATCACGAGCAGGCCGAATGCCGCCAGGCGTGTCGCCAGGCCGAGAACGAGGAGAATTGGCAGCAAGATTTCCGCCGATCCTGAGACGAAGGCCACCAGCCCAGGCGCGGGAAAATCGTAGGGGCCGCCGGGCAGATGCAGCTTGAGCTCCGAACTGAAAAGCAGCACGGCCACATCGTTCAGCTGCAAAAAACCGTCCCATTTGTTGACGCCGGACCGCCAGAACGGGACAGCGAGGGCGCAGCGCAGGACGAGTTGCGTCAGCGAAGGTGTGGCACTCGTGCGCAGCGCGGCATTCACCCTCTCGACGAGGGTGGCAGCCCCTCGCGGCTCGGTGCTGGCGTTCCATCCATGGTTCGTCATGCTCACCCTCCCTGGTCTGCCGCTGTGAAGGCGCCTGCTTGCAGCAGGCCGGCAATGTTGGCGGCAAGGTCGAATTCGGCAGTTTCCGCAAATGCTGCCGCGGCCGCCGCGCCGAGCGGCTCGCCCGCCATCAGACGATCCAGAAAAGCTGCGCCGCCGGGCGGCAGGTGGCGAACAAAGACTTCGAGCCCGGGCCGCGTGACCAGCGCATCTTCAGGGCCGTCCGCCTCGATCCGCCCGACAGGGCGGTCGCGCCGGTTCGCCGCAAAGATCGTCACGACCGGATAGCGCGAGCGCATCGCACGCGTTGCCGGGTGTGGCACGAACACGGTATCGGCCAGCCGTTCGGGCGGGATCGAGCCCAGTGCTACGCAAGCCAGCGGTTCCGCGTCGGCGGCATGATAGGCGTCGAGCCAGGCCCGCTCCAGGCGCGCCACGTCAGCCAACCATGGCATCGGCCGCGCATAGTCGTAGCGCTCGATGAAGTCGGGAAAGTCGTGGCCGTATTCGAACAGAAGCGGCGAAGTGGGTGGCGTTTCGCGGACATGGAAGCGCGCCATCGCCCGAAAGAAGTCCGGGCCGGTGATGCGCAGCGTCGCTGGAAAGCTGGCGGCCAGCGCATCGATCAGGCTGACCGTGACGTTGTTGCGGTAGACGGCGTATCGTTTAACCGCTGCCTTGCCGTTCGGCCCCGAGACAGCGTCGGGCGGGACACGGTCAGGATCGAGCAAACCGGCGGTGAATGCCGCGGCATAGTCGAACCGGTGGCCAAGATCGCCCGACTGGAGTTCATCCTGCGGCATGGGCTTTTCCGAACACTTGGTGGCTGTCGGCGTGATGGTCGAGAATCGCTTGGGCGGCGGCGGCCTCCGCCTTGAGCACCGGCCAGTCGGGAATGTTGCTGTCCCACTCGATCAGCGTCGGCAGCGGTCCGCATCGGCCGATGACGATATCGAAGAGCTTCCAGACCGCGTCGGCGACCGGCCCGTCATGGCTGTCGATGAGCAGCAGGTCGCCCTCGTCATCCTCCTGCTCGGCGTGCCCGGCCAGATGGATTTCGCCGACATGATCGAGCGGGAAATCCGCGAGGTAGGAAACGGCTGAATAGCCGTGATTGGTGGCCGAAACGAAGACATTGTTGACGTCGAGCAGCAGGCCGCAACCGGTGCGCTGCACCAGCGCGCCGATGAAATCCGTCTCGCTCATCGTCGATTCCGCGAAAAGGACGTAGGTCGAGGGGTTCTCGAGCAGGATCGGGTGGCCGATCGTCTCCTGCATTTCATCGATGTGATCCGCCACGCGCGAAACCGTTGCCGGCGTATAGGGCAGGGGAAGCAGGTCGTTGTAATAGGTGGTGTCGTGGGTCGACCAGGCGAGATGCTCGGAAACGAGCGCCGGCTCATAGCGGTCGACGAGCGCCTTGAAGCGGCCGAGATGCACTTTGTCGAGCGGCCGCGGTCCGCCGATCGACATGCACACCCCGTGCAGCGAAACGGGATAGTCGCGGCGAATCCTGGTCAGCGCATCGTGCGGCGGACCGCCGGTGCCCATGTAGTTTTCGGCGTGGACCTCGAAGAAGCCGTCCTTTGGGCCGTCGCCAAGGATCGCGTGCAGATGCCCGTGCTTGAAACTGGTGCCGGCAAGGCCGGCGATCGGGTGCGCCGGAAAGCGCGAGGTTTTCGATATGCGGGATGCCGGGGCCAGTCCGTTCATCTTCATCTCCGCTTTCCGGGCAGCTTGCATTGCTTAGGACGGGACGTCGCGGGTCAGCGCCGTGGGCGAGCCCTTGCGGTCGCCGGGCAGGTCCATCGTCGTACAGGTGCCGCCGTCGACGAACTTCCAGGCGTTGCCCTGGTAATCGACCGTCGAGGTGCCTTGGCAGGTGGTGCCTGGTCCTGCCGCGCAGTCGTTCTGCCCCTTCAGGGCGACGCCAAAGCACTTCTCCTTGCCGGCATCCATCGCTGCCTTGGCCTCTGCCTCGGACAGCGGCGCGGCCGTCGCAAAAGAAGCAAGGGCCGTGGCAACGGCGCCGGCCAGAAAGGCCGTGCTCACGGTTGATCTTGTTGACATGATTTCACCTCCGCTTGGGTTGTTGCGCGCGCCGTTCCTCAAGCGCGCATGGTTAGTTCGGTTCGGAGGTTCCCTGCGTTACATCTTTTTGGAACACGACTTCGTGATCGCATGGGGACCTGGCGTGAGCAATATTTCGCCTGTCACGCCAAGGAGGCCGACCACAGGGCAACGAGCCGCCGGAAGGCACCGCCGTGTGAACAGCCCGTGTGGGGCGCCACGGAACCACCGCAATCCTGCGAGACCTTCCGACCAGTTTGGCGCATTATGGGGAGCAGGATCATGCTGGGCAGGATCACCGAGTTCTTCATCTTCGGTGTCGTGCCGCTGGTCGGTATACTGGTGGTGCCTGAGCTGTCAGTCGCTGCCGAGAAGACCCTGAAGGGCGAGGTGATGTATCGCGAGCGCATCGCTCTGCCGCCGAAAGCCGTGCTTTCCGTGCAGCTTGCCGATGTCTCGCTGGCCGACGCGACGGCCGCTGTCATCGGCGAGCGCAAGGTGGCGCCGGCCGGCCAGGTGCCGATCAAGTTCGAGATCAGCTTTGATCCCCAGGTGATCCGGCCTCATATGACCTATGCGCTGCAGGCGCGCATCACCGTCGACGACAGGCTGTTGTTCATCTCCGATATGCGCCACCAGGTCGATCCACTGAGCGACGCGCCGCAGACCATCATGCTGAAGATGGTGACGTCGAGCGAGCAGCCGGCGTCGGCCCCGGTGGTCGGGCAGAGCTGGCTGATCGAGTATATCGACGGCATTGGTGTGATCGCCGAGCCGCAGGCGACGTTCAGGATCGACGAGGCCGGCAAGGCCGGAGGCAGCGGGCCTTGCAACGTCTACTTCGCCACCGCCAAAGTCGATGGTTCGACGATTGCCATCAGTGACATCGGTTCGACGTTCAAGGCCTGCGCGCCCGAGACTATGGCCGAGGAAAAGGCGCTGTTCGAGGCGCTGGCCAAGGCGGCATCGTATCACGTCGACGCCGGCAAGCTCATCATCGTCGACAAAGACGACCGCGTCATCCTGCGCTTCAACGCCGCGAGCTGATAACCGGTTTCGGTTTTTGAGCATCACGCGCAGTTGGCGGGTGTCGGCGCCCGGCGTCCGGTGCCGGATCGCCGCAACGAAAAAGGCCGGCATTGCGCCGGCCTTTTTGCATATGACGTGGTGACTTATCGGCTCAGCCGACGATCTCGGTGTCCGAGAACCAGTATTTGATCTCCTGCGCGGCGGTCTCCGGCGCGTCGGAGCCGTGCACGGAATTCTCGCCGATCGACAGCGCGTGCACTTTGCGGATGGTGCCTTCGGCGGCGTTGGCCGGGTTGGTGGCGCCCATCACGTCGCGGTTTTTGGCAATGGCGTTCTCGCCTTCCAGCACCTGCACGACCGTTGGGCCCGACGACATCGACTCGACCAGTTCGCCGAAGAACGGACGATCCTTGTGCACAGCATAAAAACCTTCCGCCTCGCGGCGGCTCATCCACACCCGGCGCGAGGCGACGACGCGCAGGCCGGCTTCTTCGAGGATCTGGGTAATGGCGCCGGTGAGATTGCGCCGGGTTGCGTCCGGCTTGATCATGGAAAAGGTGCGTTCGAGCGCCATGGGGTCGTCCTTGTGATGGAGGGTGGAATTCACGGTGGCGGGCTCTATACAAGCCGCCTGCCGGCTTGCCAAGGGGCTGGCGCTAATGCATGTCGCGCAAAAGTGCGCAGCGATTTTGCGATAACGACATGCATAAAAACAAGAACTTAAGCGCGTCTCCAACGTGCTTTAGCCGCGGCATAGCGTGTCGCCGTCAGCCAAAACCAATGTTGTCATAACTTCATCTCGATCGTCAGATTGGCCGTGTCGCCAGCCCGAAGGCCTTCGCGGACCCGCACCGCCGTCTTGATCGGCAACAGCAGGCTGCCGGATTTCTTGTCGGGAAACAGCGATGTTCGCCATCTGGTCTGGCCGATGACGGCTTCCACGCCAAGCGAGCCCCAGGGCCGTGCCATCCCCGCCATTGCCGACTTGATCCGTGCCCCAAGCTCCGGCGGCAGCGTCACGAAATGCCAGCCGCCCTTGCCTGGATAGACCCAGATCTCGGCCTGCACGTCGTAGCGAAACATTTTTGCCCTTCCTCAGATCAAGGCCGTCACGGCTGGCTTGCCATGGTGTCTTGTCGGCAACGCCGGCGATCGGCGAAATCATCCTGATATCCATTCTTCCCTGCACATGAGGATGGCAGCGTTGCCGTTGCCCTACCGCCTTATCACCATCGAAGCGCGCCGGACTTCCCAGCCTTCCCGTTCCAGTTCCGGCACGCTGTGGTTCTCGCAGGGGTAGCCGACGCAGAAGTAACCGATCAGCGTCCACTCCGGCGGCGCGTCCAGGATCGTCGCCATTTCGGCCGGGTCGAGGATCGAGACCCAGCCCATGCCTATTCCTTCGGCGCGCGCCGCCAGCCAAAAAGTATGGATCGCCATCACCGCCGAATATTCGATGGTCGCCGGCATGGTCAGGCGGCCGAGCCCATGTCCCTGTTGCGTCCCGCGGTCGGCGAAGACCGCGAATTGACAAGGCGCCTCGTTCAGGCCGGCAAGCTTCAGGCGCGCATAGAGCGCAGCGCGTTCGCCGCCGAACGATGCGAGCGCCTCCGCATTGCAGCGCTCGAAGCATGCCCTCACGGCGCCGCGGCACGCCGCACCCTCGACCATGACGAAACGCCAAGGCTGGCTCAGCCCGACCGAGGGCGCAAGGCTGGCGACGTCAAGCAGCCGCTCCAGCGCGCCTTCGGGGAGCGGCGTCGGCCTGAATCGCCTGACATCCCGCCGCCACAGGAAGAGATTGGCCAGATCGGCGCGAAAATCGTCCGGGAATTCCGGGTCTGACGTCATGGTGTTCGTACTGTCTTTGCCAAGGGAGTAGGGCAGTAAGGAAGTAGGGCAGTAGGGCAGTAGGGCAGTAGGGCAGTAGGGCAGTAGGGCAGTAGGGCAGTAGGGCAGTAGGGGAGTAGGGGAGTAGGAATGCGCGCCCCGCTACTTCCTTAGTCCCTACTGCCCTACTGCCCTATGCCGCGGCGGCGGCCGCCGGCACCTTGCGGCCGAGGCCATCATGCAGGCCGAGGCAGCGCTCGAACCACTGCGCCACCACATCGCTGTCGTCGAGCAACCGGTAGGGCGAGGCGATGCGCGCCCATTGCAGCGCGCCGAAGACGATGTAGTCGGCAAACAGCGGTGATTGGCCGCCGATGAACGGCTGATAGGCAAGCATCGAGCGCAACGGCTCCAGCGAGGCACGGAAGGCACCAAGGCCGGCGTCCCGCGCCGCCACCACCTCTTCCAGTCTCTGGCCGAAGCGCTGCTCGCGGTTTTGGCGAAAATAGGCGGCGTTGGCCTCGTCCTGCATGGCGTGCAGGTCCATGATCGCTGCAGTGGTGACATAGGGGTGGATGGTCAGTTGCGACCAGCGTTCGACGAAGCGCGCCATCGCCTTGCCGCCGTCCCCGCAAAACAATGTCGGTCGCTCTGGATAGGCCTCGTCGAGATAGAGCGCGATGGCGAAAGAATCGGCGACCACCTTCTCGCCGTCGCGGATCACCGGAACGAGTTTTGAAACGCCGCCTTCAACTGTGGGCACTTCGAGAAAGCGTGTCGGCACGGTTGAGATATCGAGGCCCTTGTGGGCAAGCGCCATCGTCGCCTTCCAGCAATGCGGGCTGAACGGACGGGCGCCATCGCGTCCGACGAGATCATAGAGCAGAATGGTCATTGGCGGCAGCTTCCCTGCGGTCTACTAGAGCGACGTTGCGGGCCTTGCGGTAAGCACCCGGAACGGGGTCTCGCGGGCCGGAGAAAAAACGATGAAACAGCACTTCATGATGTTTGCGGCCTACAATCAATGGGCCAATAGCCGCATCTACGATGCCGCCGCCGATCTCGACGAGGAAGATTTTCACCGCAACGTCGGGGTCTTCTTCGGCTCGATGATGGGGACGCTCAACCATGTCCTGACTGCCGATCGCATCTGGATGAGGCGCTTTACCGGCGAGGGCGACGCGCCGGCCAGGCTCGACACGGTCCTGCACCGCGCCCTGCCGGGCTTGCGGCTGGCGCGCGAGGCCGAAGACAAAAGGATCGTCGACTGGGTTGGGGCGTTAAGCGACAAGGCTTTGTCCGGCCGCTTCTCCTACATGACCGTCTCCGACATGCGCACCGTCTCGCAGCGATTGGCGCCGGCGCTTGATCATTTCTTCAATCACCAGACCCATCACCGCGGCCAGGCGCACGCGATCCTGACCATTCTCGGCCGGCCTTCGTTGCCGCTCGACCTGACGCTGTTCCAGCGCAGCGAAGACGGCCGCGCCTACGCATGATTTGGGATCATCCGGATCGAATTGACAGGAAAGCCCGTCGAAGACGAACAGCAACTTCGACGGACTATAGTCGCAAAACAGGCCTGGCCAGTCAGGCGGCGTATCCGCCCTGGCCGCGGGAGATCGGCTTGACCGAGACTGCCGGCTGCGCCGAGGGCCAGAGAATGCCTGCCGAAACTGCGAAGGTGGTCAGGGCGTCGCGCGCGGCCTCGGGCGAGATCTCGCCAGCGCGTGCCGCCTCGCAGGCCTTCACCGCCGCGCCATAGCTCAGGCGTCGCCGCGATGGCGGGAACTCGGTCAGGAACTCATGCATGTCGAACAGCGAAGCGATCATGCGCTTATGGCCGGCGCCGACGGTTACGGCGACCGGGGTGAAAAATGTCTTATCGTGCATTCTGGCCTCTCGAATTGGGCGGAGGTGACGGGCGGACGCCGCTCTCCGCCGGGGGTAGGACGCCCAGAAACGCGGATTGCGGCATCAGGTTCCATGTTGCCGAAATTTGATTTTCGCCACCAAGCTCCGTGGCATGAGCGTCGTGCCGAAGAGCGGCCTATTTCCACATGTCGCGCATGCGGGCGCCAAGGTCGACGCGCACTTGCGGCTGGCGGCGCGGATCATCCGTGGCCTGGACGCTCGCCCACGATGTCTGTTCGAAGGCGCCGAGGATCGAGGCCGGGATGAAGCGGGTGCGCGAGGCGTAAACATGGCGATCGCCGCGCGCCGCCTGGCCGTGGACGAAAAAGCGCTGCGGCATGACCAGGTGCAGGCCGTCCTTGGCCCGCGTCATCGCCACGTAGAGCAGGCGGCGCTCCTCGTCGATATCCTCCTTCGAGCCGACGGCGAGATCGATCGGGATGCAGCCGTCGACGGTGTTGAGCACGAAGACGTTCTTCCATTCCTGGCCCTTGGCCGAATGGATGGTCGACAGGATCAGATAGTCCTCGTCGCGATGCGGCGGCCCGGCCTCGTCGCTGGTTGCATCCGGCGGATCGAGGGTCAGCTCGGTGAGGAAACGCTCGCGCGAGGCATAGCCCGAGGCGATCTGCTCGAGCTGCAGAATATCGGCCCGGCGTGTCGTTGCGTCCTCGTGGATGCGGTCGAGATGCGGCTCATACCAGAGCCTGACCTGTTCGAGGTCAACAGGCCATTTTCCCGACCCGGCGCGAAGCTGCGAGAACAGCGCGACGAAACCCGGCCAGTCGTCGGCGGCGCGTTGCGGCGGCCGGTAGCGCGCCAGCCCCATCGCTTCGTCGAGCGACGTCGCCATGGTGTCGACGATCTGCGAAGCCGCCGAAGGGCCGATGCCGGGCAAAAGCTGCAGCACGCGAAAACCGGCGACGCGGTCGCGCGGGTTCTCGGCGAAGCGCAGCACCGCCAGCACGTCCTTGACATGGGCGGCGTCGAGGAACTTCAGCCCGCCGAACTTGACGAACGGGATGTTGCGGCGCGTCAGTTCGATCTCCAGCGGCCCGCTGTGGTGCGAGGCGCGAAACAGCACGGCCTGCGCCTTCAGCGCCGTGCCCGCCTCGCGCTCGGTCAGGATCGCCTGACAGACGTAACTCGCCTGCTCGGCCTCGTCGCGGACGCTGACCAGCTTCGGCTTTTCGGTCGATTTGCGCTCCGACCAGAGGTTCTTGGTAAAGCGCTCCGAGGCCTCGCCGATTACCGCATTGGCGGCGGTCAGGATGGTCTCGGTCGAGCGGTAGTTGCGCTCCAGCATGACGATCTCGGCCGGCCGGGCGAACTGTTTTGGAAAGTCGAGGATGTTGCGCACTTCCGCGGCGCGAAACGAATAGATCGACTGCGCATCGTCGCCGACCACCGTCAGCCCGGATCCGTCCGGCTTGAGCGCCGCGAGGATCGAGGCCTGCAGCCGGTTGGTGTCCTGGTATTCGTCGACCAGCACATGGTCGAAACGCCCACCCAGATGCGCCGATATCTCCGGCTCGCCGGCCATCTGCGCCCAGTAGAGCAGCAGGTCGTCGTAATCGAGCACGTTCTGCGCCTGCTTGGCCTCGACATATCGGGCGAACAGCGCCTTAAGCTGTTCTGCCCATCCCGCGCACCAGGGAAACACCGAACCCAAAACTTCGCCGAGCGGCGCCTGCGCGTTGACGGCACGCGAATAGATCGCCAGGCACGTGCCCTTGGTCGGAAAACGGCCTTCCGTCTTCGAGAAGCCTAGTTCGTGCCGGGCGAGGTTCATCAGGTCGGCCGAATCCTCGCGGTCGTGGATGGTGAAGGCCGGATCGAGGCCGATCTCCAGCGCGTAGTCGCGCAGCAGCCTGGCGCCGATGCCGTGAAACGTGCCGGCCCAGGTAAGCGCATCGGTGATGATGGAAGCGTCGCGGCCGAGCACCTCGCCGGCGATGCGCTCGACCCGCTTGGCCAATTCCGATGCGGCGCGACGCGAAAACGTCATCAAAAGGATGCGCCTGGGGTCGGCGCCCCTGACGATCAGATGCGCGACGCGATGCGCCAGCGTGCTGGTCTTGCCGGAGCCGGCCCCGGCGATCACCAGCAGTGGCCCGGCGACCTTGCCGTCACCATGCTCGACGGCAACGCACTGCTCGGCATTCAGCTTTGCGAGATAGGCAGGCCGGAAGGTCGAATCACGGGCAGCGAGGTTCATTGCCCATCAAGCATCGTTTCTGCTTTGTTCGCAACGCTTTCGTACGTGCGTCCGAGGCTTCCGATCCTGCTGGCGCCCCACCGACGAACCGAAACTAGCGCTGCGGCTCGACGCCCATCGCCGCTGACTGCCGCGGCAGCGACTTGTCGTCATCGGGAGGCGGCAGCAACAGCGGATCGAAGTCGTCGGGCACTTCGTCGACGATTTCCCTGACGATGCGGTAAGCCACATAGACGGCGGCCCCGGCTATGAGCAGACGGATCATGATTTTCTCCATTGGTGTGGACCAACCGAGGAGCCCGCGTTTTGTTCCCCTCTCTGGTTTTGTTCCCCGGGTTCCAAAACGTCCCAAGCTCTTGCCCGACCGTGCAACCAAATCGGCACCGTCTCGTTTGCCCGGTGACAGGAGGTTGCGATGAACAAGCTCTCAACTTTGCTGGCCCCGACCTGGCTCGTCTTGGCCGCAGCGCTGGCTGTCGCGGCCTGCGACAACAACATTCCACCGACAAAGGCTCCCGGCGCCGATCAAAACCCGCAGGTCGACCCTGCGCCCAACTCAACGCCAAGCGATGATCAACCCGCCGCGCCGCCGGCGCAGTGAAAGCTGTAGGAAAGATGGCCGGCGCCGCTTGGGAGGGGAGCGATGACGCCGGCCAGGCGGGTATCAGGTCCGCCGCACACCTAGACATAGCTGAGTCTTGCCTTTGCGTCATGACGCGATAGCCGAAGACGACCGCCTTGCACCGGCAATTAACTGACAGATGCGCAGTTTTCGGCTGCGAGAAGCCGATGCTCGCCAAGCGTCACGCCATCGCAGCCGGTTCCCGGCCCAGCCCGGAGCTGGTCCTTTGATCCGTTGAGGCCGGCGATCGGATCAATCGTCTTCTTTCTCCGCCCGCGGCACCGGGCAACCTGCCGCTGACGGCCATTTCATGCCTTATGCGGCCAACCGGTGCTCGAGGTCTTGCGAAGCGCTGACGTCCCGTGCAAAAGCGCGGCCATGCTGATCATCAACGACCTTTCGCTCCGCATGGCCGGACGCCTGCTTCTTGACCATGCCTCGCTGACCTTGCCGGCCGGCAGCAAGGCAGGGCTTGTCGGCCGCAACGGCACCGGCAAGACCACTTTGTTCAAGGCGATCACCGGCGACCTCGCCTCCGAGACCGGCTCGATCGGCCTGCCGAAGAACACGCGCATCGGCCAGGTGGCGCAGGAGGCTCCCGGCACCGAGGAGCCGCTGATCGAGATCGTGCTCAAGGCCGACCTCGAACGCTCCGCATTGCTCGATGAGGAAACGACGGCGACCGATCCGCACCGTATCGCCGACATCCACATGCGGCTGGCCGATATCGACGCCCATTCGGCCGAGTCTCGTGCCGCCACCATCCTCGCCGGCCTCGGCTTCGACGACGCCGCCCAGCGGCGGCCGGCCTCGTCGTTCTCCGGCGGCTGGCGCATGCGCGTCGCACTCGCGGCGGTGCTGTTTGCCGAGCCCGATCTGCTGCTGCTCGACGAACCGACCAACTATCTCGACCTCGAAGGCACGCTGTGGCTGGAAAACTACGTGTCGAAATATCCGCACACAGTGCTGCTGATCTCGCACGACCGCGACCTGCTCAACCGCGCCGTCAACTCGATCGTCCATCTCGACCAGAAGAAGCTGACCTTCTGGCGCGGCGGCTACGACCAGTTCGAGCGCCAATTCACCGAGCAGCGCGAATTGCAGGAGAAGGGCAGGGTCAAGCAGGAAGCCGCACGCAAGCACATGGAGTCCTTCGTCGAGCGCTTCCGCGCCAAGGCTTCCAAGGCGAGACAGGCGCAGTCGCGCATCAAGGCGCTGGAGAAGATGAAGCCGATCGCCGCGATTGTGAACGACAACGTGCGGCCGTTCTCCTTTCCCGAGCCGGTGAAGACGGTGGCCTCGCCGATCATTGCGCTCAACAACGTCAATGTCGGCTATGTCGAGGGTGAGCCGATCCTGAAGAAGATGACGCTGCGCATCGATGCAGACGACCGTATCGCACTGCTCGGCGCCAACGGCAACGGCAAGTCGACCTTCGCCAAATTGCTGTCCGGCCGCCTGAAGCAGGAGACCGGCACCATGACGGTGGCGCCCGGCCTGAAGGTGGCGATCTTTGCCCAGCATCAGCTCGACGATCTCCGACCGAGTGAAAACGCCTATGAGCATGTCCGCCGGCTGATGCCGGAAGCACCGGAATCGAAGGTGCGCGGCCGTGTCGCCCAGTTCGGACTGACCACCGAAAAGATGAACACCGCCGCCAAGGACCTGTCGGGCGGCGAGAAGGCGCGGCTGTTGATGGGCCTGTCGGCGTTCGAGGGGCCAAACCTGTTCATCCTCGACGAACCGACCAACCATCTCGATATCGACAGCCGTGAATCGTTGATCCATGCGCTGAACGAGTTTCCCGGCGCCGTCATCCTGATCTCGCACGACCGCCATCTGCTCGAGGCAACGGCCGACCGGCTGTGGCTGGTCAAGGACGGGACGGTCAATCCTTTTGACGGGGACCTCGATGATTACAAGACGCTGGTCACCGGCGTGGCCGGCGACCGCCGCGGCAAGCGCGAGGCCGAAAAGGCCTCGAAGGCCGACCGCCGCCGTGACGCGGCAGCGCGCCGCGCCGCCTTCGAGCCGCTGGCCAAGGAGATCCGCGCCACCGAAGCGCTGATGGACCGCATTCGCAAGCGCATCGACTTGATCGAGGACGAACTCGCCAATCCGGCGGTCTACGAAAAGGACCCGTCGACGGCGACACGGCTGGCCAAGGAGCGCTCGCAACTGGCCCAGACACTGGCCGGCCATGAGGAAAAATGGCTGTCGATGTCGGCAGAGTATGAGGAAGGCACGGCGGAGTAGCGCGTGATCTCCCCCCTGAGGGGGGAGATGCCCGGCAGGGCAGAGGGGGTCGTCTCGCGTAGATCGCCAGCGTCTTACTTCGTCGCGAAAGATGTCGGCGCTCCACGCGCCGCGACCCCCTCTGTCGCTTCGGCGACATCTCCCCCTCAAGGGGGGAGATAGGCGCTTGCGCGATCTGGCCCTACACGCCGTGCCCGGAACCCGCTAATCTCGCCCCATGAATCAGCACGCCAAGCTCAGGATCGGCCATTCGGCCTGTCCGCATGATTGCCCGTCGACCTGCGCGCTCGAGGTCGAGCTGCTCGACAGCAAGCGCATCGGCCGCGTCCATGGCGCCAAGGCCAATAGCTACACGGCTGGCGTCATCTGCGCCAAGGTCGCCCGTTATGCCGACCGCGTCCATCATCCCGACCGCTTGCTGAAGCCGCTGATCCGGGCGGGCGCCAAGGGTGAGGGCCTTTGGAAGAACGCGAGCTGGGAGGCCGCACTCGACCTGGTCGCCGAAAAATTCATCGCGGCCGAGGCAAGATATGGCTCGGAGACGGTCTGGCCCTATTACTATGCCGGCACGATGGGGCTGGTGCAGCGCGACGGCATCGAGCGGTTGCGCCATGCGAAAAAATACTCCGGCTTTTTCGGTTCGATCTGCACCAATCTGGCCTGGACCGGCTGGATGATGGGGGCCGGCGCGCTGCGCGGTCCCGACCCGCGCGAGATGGCCAAGTCCGACTGCGTGGTGGTCTGGGGCACCAATGCCGTGGTCACCCAGGTCAACGTCATGACCCACGCGATCAAGGCGCGCAAGGAGCGCGGCGCCAAGATCGTCGTCATCGACGTCTACGAGAACGCGACGATGAAGCAGGCCGATCTCGGCCTGGTGCTGAAGCCCGGCACCGACGGTGCGCTGGCCTGCGCGGTGATGCATGTGCTGTTCCGTGACGGCATGGCCGACCGCGCCTATCTGGCAAAATACACCGACGATCCGCACGGTCTGGAAGCGCATCTTCAGACGAGGACGCCGCAATGGGCGGCTGATATCACCGGGCTTTCCGTCGATGAGATCGAGGCCTTCGCCCGTCTCGTCGGCACGACCAAGAAAACCTATTTCCGCCTCGGCTACGGTTTTTCGCGGCAGCGCAACGGCTCGGTCAACATGCATGCCGCCGCCTCGATCGCCGCGGTCACCGGCTGCTGGCAATATGAGGGCGGCGGCGCCTTCCATTCCAATTCGGGCATCTTCAAGCTGAACCAGGAACTGCTGGAAGGCACGCGGATGCGCGACCCGGCGATCCGCCATCTCGACCATTCGCGCATCGGCCCGGTGCTGACCGGCGCTGAGGATGCGCTCTATGGCGGCCCGCCGGTGACGGCGCTGCTGATCCAGAACACCAATCCGGTCAATGTCGCGCCGGAGCAGCGGCTGGTGAAGCAGGGTTTTTTGCGCGACGACCTGTTTTCCTGCGTGCACGAACAGTTCATGACCGACACCGCAAAACTCGGAGATGTCGTGCTGCCGGCGACGATGTTTCTAGAGCATGACGATATCTACAAGGGCGGCGGCAATCAGCACATCACGCTCGGGCCGAAGTTGATCGACCCGCCGGAAGGGCCGCGCAGCAACCATTTCGTCATCGAGGAACTCGGCAAAAGGCTCGGTGTTGGCGACAGGCCTGGCTTCGGCATGACCGAGCAGCAGCATATCGACATCATTTTGGGCAAGCGCGGGCTGGGCAGTTTTTCGAGCCTCAAGGAACAAAAGTGGCTCGATTTGCAGCCGGCTTTCGAAGCGGCGCATTTTATCGACGGCTTCGGCCACGCGGACGGAAAATTCCGCTTTCGCGCCGACTGGACCGGGCAGGCGGCGCCCAACCGGCCGCCGAAATGCATGGGCCTGTTCGGGCCGGTGGCAAGCCTGCCGGAATTTCCCGACCACGTCGATCTGATCGAGGTGGCGGATGCTGCGCATCCGTTCCGGCTGGCCACCTCGCCGGCGCGCAATTTCCTCAACTCGACTTTTTCCGAGACGCCGGTGTCGATGGCCAATGAGGGCCGGCCGGAACTGCTTTTGCATCCGGACGATGCGGCAGCCTATGGGCTGGCCAATGGCGACCGCGTCGAGATCGGCAATGCGCGCGGCGAAGTTGTGCTGCACGCAAGATTGTTCGACGGCGTCAAGCGCGGTGTCGTGGTGGCCGAAGGCATCTGGCCCAACAGCGCCCACGAGCGCGGCGAGGGCATCAACGTCCTGACCGGCGCCGACGCGCCGGCGCCCTATGGCGGTGCGGCGTTCCACGACAACAAGGTGTGGCTGCGCCCGGCAAAGTGAAGCGTCGGAACGATATGCCCAACCAGCCGTTTTTGCGTGGCGGTGGAGACATGGTGATGGCAGAAGCGTTGGCAGCGCCGGCCCCCGTTGGAAGGACGCTTTCGCCCGGCGAACTCGTGACCACGATGGCGCATTTTCATCGCGCCGAGATTCTGCGCATGACGGGGTGGCGCGACCGCCTCGACCGGACGAGCAATTGGGCGATAACGGTCGTCGCGGCAATGTTGTCCATCTCGCTTTCGACGGCCAGCGCGCATCACGGCGTACTGCTTTTTGCCATGCTGCTTGTCCTGTTGCTGCTGTGGATAGAAGCGCGGCGATATCGCTTCTTCGACGTTTACCGGGCCCGAGTGCGCCAGTTCGAACGGCACTATTTCGCGCAGATATTCTCGCCGCAGCCGGACTTCGCGTCAGATTGGCTGTTGGTCGTCGGCGAAAGTCTGCGCACTCCAAAATTCCTCATTTCGCAACGAGCGGCGTTGGCGCGCCGTCTGCGTCGAAACTACATCCACATGCTGCTGATCCTGCTGTTGGCCTGGATCCTGAAACTGTCGACCCCCAGTCTTCTAACCGAAGGTGTCCGCATCGACTTCGTCAGTTCGGTGCGCGAGGCGGTTGCCGGCGCTGCTCTGGGGCCCATTCCCGGCCTGGTCATCGTCGTGCTGGTCGCCGCCTTCTATGCCGGCCTGCTGGTCACGGCGTTCCTGACCGCCAGCGACGACGGCGAGCTCTCCTTTGGCGACGTGCACGTCTAGGGCGGCAGCGCAAAACCGGTAGATCTGCGATTTCAGCTGTGCAGAAAATCGAACCGATCGGTTCGTTTTTGTTGACGCATTGTGCAAGACCAAGTGAACGTCGGCTCAGCGAATGGCCGGGCCACGCGGCAGAAATATTCGCCTAACGCATTGAGAAGCAAGTCAAAGATTGTGGTGAAGGAAGCCTTTTGGCGGATTTCAAGCACCCGGTTCAGGGCGTAGCCGGAACATCTTTGTGATTGGAAACCGCTGCAGGGCCAGCCCACCTCGGGGTGGTCCGAGCGACGCGAAATCCTCCCAAGGCACGCCACCAGACGGACAACAACACTGAAAGTATGAAAGTACTGGAGTACCTGAAATGACCAAGATTGCTCTCACCGCTGCCGCCATCCTCATTGCCGCAGGCAGCGCCTTTTCCGGCAGCGACCACTATGGTTCGGACGGCGCCAATCAGCCGGCCGCGCCTGTTGGCAATGCGGCTGTTGGAAATATCGACAACACGTTCACGGGCTCGATCCGCAAGCCGTTTACGGCGGAGCACAATACCGTCAATACCAACGCGACGACCCAGCCCGGCACGACTGAACCGGTCGTGCCTCAGTCCGGCCGGGGCAACTGGGGCCGCTAAATCCTCAAGCTGCGGAACGCAAAGAGCGGCGGGCTTGGCCCGCCGTTCTTGCTTATCAAGTCACAGCTCTCGTTTAGCGCAGATCCTTCGGCCAAACGCAGTGCGTCAGCCGCGCGTCACCGAGGGCCAGCCGTGCCCAGTCACCGTCGAAAACGAAGCGGGCAAGAGCCGCTGTCGGGAATTTTTCTTCAAGCTTTTTGAGTGCCGCGGCATCCGACCCGGCGCCGGCAAGTCGGCGCGCGAATTCCTCCAGGCCGGGATTATGGCCCAGCACCAAGAGGCTGATTGTTGCCGCATTTGCCTGCCGGACCTTGGCGAGAACGTCTGCCGCGCTGGCCTCGTAGAGCGCCTGGACGAATTTGGCCGGCGTTTTCGCGGGCAGTTCCGCCGAGACCAGCCGCCATGTGTCGCGGCTGCGCAGCGCCGGCGATACCAGCGCCAGATCGGGCAGCCAGCCCTGGCTGGCCAGTTCGCGACCGACCAGCGGGGCGGCCTTCAGCCCGCGCCCTGAAAGCGGCCGGTCGAAGTCGATGAGGTCTGGATCGTCCCAGCTCGACTTGGCGTGACGCAGAACAAGGAGTTGCTTCATGAGTTCAATTTAAGACCAAGGAATGTCGGGCTGAAAGTCTTTCCCATATCCGCCGCCATGTTTTGTGCCCATGGCGGTATCAAGGTGGCCCAAAGCGCACCAAAGATGAACAAACCTACGCGCCGTTCATCCCTATCCCACCTGACCGAAATGTCTGCTTCAGCAATGGCCCAATCGCCCGATCGAATGTGAATTGCATCGATGACAGAACCTGTTCGCCCGTCCTCGATTCGATACAGATAGAAGTATGCCGTGGCATTGGTTGGATCGTCCGCCTCATCATACTCGAAGGCACCGGCCAGATCACCTTTTGCCCGCATAGCGCTGTCGAAGAGATCCATTTGCCTGTCTGCATCTGTCAAAATAACGTTGAGACTTCGCGTGCGCCATGCACCACGCGCACGATCTCGACGCGCTGTTCGGCCACGCGATAAAGCACGAGATAATTGCCGATCGTCAATGCTCGCACTTCGGCACCGATGTTGGGTTTTTGGCGCCGGATTCCGGGCCGGGCTGCGGACAATGAGGACGTCAGCCATTCCGCTGTTTTTTGCTGGCGTCGCTGAACCGGCTGTGCGCCTTCAGTTTGATGTCCTCGATGTCGAAAGGCGCGAACGGGCCGCTCCCCAGCCCTTCCGTCCAGGCTTTCCGCAGCCGTTCCGCTTCCGCCTCGCGCAAGGGCTGGCGAAGACGCCATTCGCGGAGCGCCTCGCGGATCACTTCGCTTGCCGAACCGTATTGCCCGCTGGCCACCGCGCCCTTGACCATGTCCAGCAGTTCCGGCGAAAGCGCCACGCTGACCTTTTCGACTGTCGCCATCAACCTGTCTCCTTGCCAACATGGTAGCAACATTTGCTACCATGTTGGCAAGGATGGTTCTCAGGGAGTGATGCGCGCCAGATGCTCGAGGTCGGTTTCCTCGCGCAGCGGATCGGGCGCCATGATCACGGAGGTGCTGTTGTCGGCATCGTCGGCGAAGTGGGCAAGCACGGTGCGGCCGCCTTCCATCCGCGCCTTGCCTTCGGCGACCAGCCCGAGCGCCAGCGGATAAAGCCGGTGCTCGGCCTTCAGCACGCGCGCGGCGAGCATGTCCTCATTGTCGCCGACCATCACCGGCACGGCAGCCTGGGCGATGATCGGGCCGTCATCCATGTCCAGCGTCACGAAATGCACCGTGCAGCCATGGATGCGTATGCCGGCGCGCAAGGCGCGCGCATGCGTATCCAGCCCCTTGAAGGCGGGCAGCAGGGCAGGGTGGATATTGATCATCCGGCCCAGCCATTTCTCGACGAAGCGCACGCCGAGAATGCGCATATAACCGGCCAGCGCCACGATCTCGGCGCCGAACGAGACAAGTGCGGCGTCGATCGCCCCGTCATGCGCTTCCTTGCTGGTATAGTCGGCCCGCGAAATCACCTTGGTGGCGATGCCGCGCGCCGCCGCGATGCCGAGACCGGCGGCATTGGCCCGGTCGGAAATGACGCCGACGATCTCGGCCGGATAGTCCGGGTTGCTGGCCGCGGCGATCAGCGCCGTCATGTTGGAGCCGCGTCCCGAAATCAGCACCACGGTGCGTTTGCGCGCACTCATAGGCCGATCGCGCCCCGATAGATCACGCCGGCGTCGCGGCGCGGCACGATGCGGCCAATCGGCGTCACCGTCTCCCCGGCCTCCTGCAGCACGGCCGCGACCTGTGCCGCCTGGCCGGAGGCGACGGCGAGGATCATGCCGACGCCGCAGTTGAAGGTGCGCATCATCTCTTCCGGCGCCACGCCGCCGGTCTTGGCCAGCCATGAGAACACCGCCGGCACTTCGATGGCGTCGAGGTCGAGTTCGGCCGAAAAATCCTTCGGCAGGACGCGCGGGATGTTTTCCGGGAAACCGCCGCCGGTGATATGGGCCAGCGCCTTGATGCCATGCGTGTTACGGATCGCCTTGAGGATCGACTTGACGTAGATACGGGTCGGCTCGAGCAGCGCCTCGGCCAGCGTGGCTTCATCGTTGAAGGGCGCTGGATCGGTCCACGCAAGGCCGCTGGTGGCTACGATGCGGCGGACCAGCGAAAAGCCGTTTGAATGCACGCCCGACGAGGCCAGCCCCAACAGCACGTCGCCCTCGACGATGTCGTCGGTCGGCAGCAACTGGCCGCGTTCGGCCGCGCCCACGGCAAAGCCGGCGAGGTCGTAGTCGTTGCCGTGATACATGCCGGGCATTTCCGCCGTCTCGCCGCCGATCAGCGCGCATCGGGCCTGCCGGCAGCCCTCGGCGATGCCGCCGACGATCGCCGCACCCTGGTCGGGGTCGAGCTTGCCGGTGGCGAAATAGTCGAGGAAGAACAATGGCTCGGCGCCCTGCACGACGATGTCGTTGACGCACATGGCGACGAGGTCGATGCCGATCGTGTCGTGTTTGCCGGCATCGATGGCGATCTTCAGCTTGGTGCCGACGCCGTCATTGGCGGCGACCAGCACCGGGTCGGTGAAGCCGGCGGCCTTGAGGTCGAACAGGCCGCCGAAGCCGCCGATCTCGCCATCGGCGCCCGGCCGGCGCGTCGCGCGCACCAGCGGCTTGATCTTCTCGACCATGAGGTTGCCGGCATCGATGTCGACACCCGCCTCGGCATAGGTGAGCCCGTTCTTGCGCTTGCTCATCACTCTTTCCTGCTTTCCGGGGCTCTTCGCATGAACGGCTGCGCCTCGCAAGGATAACGGCTGGCTCAGGCATTTTCGGCCTCACAAAATCGTGGACAGAGGCCTCAGGCAAATCTCCAACATTGGCGATGGCGAAGGCCTTGAAGATAGCCAATCTCTCCCCACGAGCGGAGATTGGCAGCATCTGCGTCGCTCTCACTTGCCGTAGCCTCTCATCTCTATCATGTATCATCAAAACAGAAGCGACGGGACATGCGTTTGAACATCCCCAACATGATCACGATCATGCGTTTCGTGCTGGTGCCGGGCGTGGTGCTGGCCATGCTGCAGGGGCGCTGGGACTGGGCTTTCGCCGGCTTCCTGATCGCCGGCATTTCCGACGGCGTCGACGGCTTCATCGCCCGCCATTTCAACCAGTTTTCGCAGCTTGGCGCCTATCTCGATCCGATGGCCGACAAATTGCTGCTGGTCTCGGTGTTCGTGGTGCTGGGTTTCATCGGTGAATTGCCGCTGTGGCTGGTCGTCACCATGGTGTCGCGCGATGCGCTGATCGTCTGCGCCGTCGTTTTGTCCACCGTCATGGCCCACCCGGTCGAGATGAAGCCGCTGTTCGTGTCGAAGGCCAACACCGCCGTCCAGATCGGGCTGGCGGCGGTGGTGCTGGGCGAACTGGCCCTCGCCATCGATCTCGATCCGCTCAGGCCGGTGCTCATATTGCTGTCCGGGGTCTTGACCGTGGCTTCGGCCGCGGCCTATCTCGTGGCTTGGCTGAGGCATATGAGCGGCTATGGCGAAGGCTCCAAACCGGATACCTGACCAGAACATCGACGCGGCAGCCGAAGCTGCCGCTGCCGATGCGGCCGCGTCCGGCGTGTTTCGGCGCCAAATCCGCTTCTGGCTGATCAGCGCCATCATCCTCGCGGTCTTCCTCTATGTCTTCAGCGGCATCCTGCTGCCGTTCGTCGCCGGCATGGTGCTCGCCTACTTTCTCGACCCGGTCGCCGACCGGCTGCAGCGGCTCGGCCTGTCCAGGCTGATGGCGACGATTGTCATCCTGTTTGCCTTCATCGTCGTTCTGGTGCTGGCCTTCGTCATCCTCATTCCGGTGCTGGCTTCGCAGATGGCTGATTTTGCCAGCAAGCTGCCGGAATACCTGACCCGGCTGCAGAGCCTGATCACCAGCTTCGATCCGAGATGGCTGGAAGAGCAATTCGGCGTCGACGCCAATGGCCTGCGCGAAGGGTTGAACTCGCTGCTGACCTCCGGCTTCGGCCTGCTGACCACGGTGTTCACCTCGATCTGGAGTTCCGGCGTGGCGCTGGTCTCGGTGGTCAGCCTGTTCGTCGTCACGCCCGTCGTCGCCTTCTACATGCTGCTCGACTGGGATCGCATGGTGACGATTGTCGACAGCTGGGTGCCGCGCGATTATGTCCAGACCGTCAGGGCGATCGCCAACGACATCAACACCGCCACCGCCGGCTTTGTGCGCGGCCAGGGCACGCTGTGCCTGGTGCTGGGCGCCATGTACGCCACCGGGCTGACCTTGACCGGCCTGAATTTCGGCATCCTCATCGGGCTGTTCGCCGGGCTGATCTCCTTTATTCCCTATGTCGGCTCGCTGACCGGGCTGGTGCTGGCCGTCGGCGTCGCCTTCGTCCAGTTCTGGCCGGACTGGACCATGGTCGCGGCGGTGGCCGGCGTGTTCTTCGTCGGCCAGTTCATCGAGGGCAACATCCTGCAGCCGAGGCTGGTGGGAAAAAGCGTCGGCCTGCATCCGGTGTGGCTGATGTTTTCGCTGTTTGCCTTCGGCGCGCTGTTCGGCTTCGTCGGCCTGCTGATCGCCGTGCCGGCCTCGGCCGCCGTTGCCGTCCTGGTGCGCTTTGCCATCGCCCGCTATCTCGAGTCGCCGCTCTACAAGGGCCACAACACCGAACCTGTGCCGCCGCTGCCGGCGCGTCGCCGCGGGAGCGGTGGGCCGCGCAGTTGAGCCAGATGCCGGACAACAAGATCGACCCGCCGCGCCAGTTGCCGCTCGATCTCGGCCACGGAACCGGCTATTCGCGCGACGAACTCGTCGTCTCAGGCACCAACAGCCAGGCGGTGGCGCTGGTCGATCGGTGGCCGGACTGGCCGTCGCCGGTGGTCGTGCTCGCCGGCCCCGCAGGCTGTGGAAAAACCCATCTGGCGTCGATCTGGCGCGCCCGCGCCGGCGCAGTGAAGGTCGACGCCGGGCGGATCGGCGACTGCATGGCGAGCCTCGGTGCGCGGCCGGCCCTGATCGACGATGTCGATGCCGGTCCGGTCGATGAAGAGGGGCTGTTCCATCTGATCAACGCGGTGCGCGCGGCCGGCTCGACCTTGCTCTTGACCGCGCGGCGCTTTCCGTCCGCCTGGGGTGTCAGGCTCCCCGACCTCGCATCGCGGCTGAAGGCGGCGGCGATGGTCGAGATCCACGAGCCCGACGATCTCTTGCTGGCCGGTGTCATCACCAAACTGTTCGCCGACCGCCAGGTCGAGGTCGAGCCGCATGTCGTGCAATATCTGGTGCGCCGCATCGAGCGCTCGCTGGCCACCGCGATGCGCGTGGTCGAACGGCTCGACCGCACGGCACTGGAACGCAAGACGCCGATCACGAGGGCGCTCGCCGCCGAAACCGTCAGCGCCATGGATGAGGGGCAGGGCGAGTTCGAGATTTAGGCGGTGGGAGAACTTCCCTTCTCCCCTTATTGTGGGAGAAAGTGGCCGAGCGAAGCTCGGTCGGATGAGGGTGTTCCAGCTTGGCGAACACCCTCGTCCAAATCGGGCGCACTGCGACAGGATCGCCAGCGCCTCATTTCTTCCAGCACCCCTCATCCGGCTCGGCGCGGCGCGCCGATCCACCTTCTACTACAAGGAGAGAAGGAAAAAGCTCCGGTCGGTGTCCCATTTCGGGAAACATTGACTGGCATCTCTCTTGCACATGCAAGCTTGCCGGCTAACCCCGGTCCTGATGCGTATCAAATCAGGTTGTAGGCTCGCCGGGAGATGAGGC
The DNA here is from genome assembly GCF_055811335.1 of Mesorhizobium sp. WSM4847. Classification (NCBI taxonomy): domain Bacteria; kingdom Pseudomonadati; phylum Pseudomonadota; class Alphaproteobacteria; order Hyphomicrobiales; family Phyllobacteriaceae; genus Mesorhizobium; species Mesorhizobium sp. WSM4847. The sequence goes on from NZ_JBVVPY010000006.1 coordinate 328,644, forward strand.
GGTTGGGGTTCTCTTCCCGGCGAGCTTGCCTTCAACGAGATGATAACTCAACTCCCTACGCCCACCACCGCCGCTCGTTCCGCGCCAAAGCGCCTGCGGTAATCGCCCGGCGCCAGGCCGGTTATCCTGGCGAACACTTTGCGGAAGGAGCCGGGATCGTCATAGCCGACATCCCAGGCGATCTGGTCGATGGATCGGGTCGTCGCTTGCAGCATCTCACGCGCCTTGCCGACGCGCAGGTGCTGGCAATACTCGGTCGGCTTGAGGCCGGTGGCGTTGCGAAAGCGGCGCAAAAAAGTCCGCTCCTCCAAGGCCGCATGCTCCGCCATGGTGGCAAGCGTTACATCGCGAGCGCCTCTCGCCTGGAGCCAGTGCTGCACCTTGAGGATGGCCTCGTCGCCATGGTTCAGCCTGGGTGCAAAGGGGCTGTAGAAGCGTTGCTCGCGTCCCGGCGGGTCGACCAGCATGAAACGGGCGGTGTCCATCATCACGGTCGGCCCAAGCACCCGGTCGACGAGCTTCAGGCCAAGGTCGGTCCAAGCCATATAGCCGCCGGCGGTGATGATGTCGCCGTCATCGATGACCAGCTTGTCGGCATCGAGTAGGATGTCGGGAAAGCGCATCGCCAGCGCGTCGCGATAGGCCCAGTGCGTGGTCGCCGCACGACCCGACAGCAGACCGGCCTCGGCAAGCACGAAGGCGCCGGCGCAGACCGAGCCGAGCGTCGCGCCGGCAGCGTGGCGGGCCCTGAGCCAGTCGGCATAGGGCGCGGCCGCCTCGCGAGCGATCGGATCGCCCAGGGTCGGAGGCAAGATGACCATGGCAGGTCCATTGTCGGGGCCGGGCTCGCTGTCGAAGCTGCGGATGACGGTTTGGCTCGCTTCCTGCCACTGCCAATGGCTGACGCGAAGCCTCAGCGCGTCCGGCGAACGGTCGGCAGCCAGCCGGTTGGCCAGCTGGAACAGGTCGGTCAGACCGAGAACTGCCGCTTGCTGAACGCCGGGATACACAACAAGCCCGATTTCGACCCGATCACGCCCCGCATGCATCTGTCAGTTTTGCCACGTTCAATGTCTGTTTTGCCAATACTCACCATGACTCCGTTGCAATAGCTTGTCCACAGAAGGAACGAACCTTCCCCCCACCAAGCCAGCCAACTGCAGCAAGGAGCACGACGATGAGCACATTCACCACCCAGGACGGCACCGAGATTTTCTACAAGGATTGGGGCACAGGCCAGCCAATCGTGTTCCATCACGGCTGGCCTCTGAGCGCCGACGACTGGGACAACCAGATGCTGTTCTTCCTCGACAAGGGCTATCGCGTCATCGCGCATGACCGGCGCGGGCACGGCCGCTCGACACAGACCGCGACCGGCAACGAGATGGACACCTATGCCGCCGACGTCGCGGCTCTGGTCGCGCATCTTGATCTCAAGAACGCCGTCCATATCGGCCATTCGACCGGCGGCGGCGAGGTGGCGCGTTACGTGGCCCGCTACGGTGGCGAAGGACGCGTCGCCAAGGCGGTGCTGATCGGCGCGGTGCCGCCGATCATGCTCAAGACCGACAGCAACCCCGGCGGCCTGCCGATCGAGGTCTTCGACGGCTTCCGTGCCGCTTTGGTCGCCAACCGCGCCCAGTTCTACAGGGATGTGCCGGCCGGCCCGTTCTATGGCTTCAATCGCGAGGGCGCCAAGGTTTCGCAAGGGGCCGTCGACAATTGGTGGCGCCAGGGCATGATGGGCGGAGCCAAGGCCCACTACGACTGCATCGAGGCTTTTTCCGAGACCGACTTCACGGAGGACCTGAAGAAGATCGACGTGCCTGTCCTGATCATGCACGGCGATGATGACCAGATCGTACCGATTGCCGACTCAGCTCTGCTTGCAGCCGGGCTGGTGAGGCACGGCACGCTCAAGGTCTACGAGGGCCTGCCGCACGGCATGTGCACCACCCACCCGGAGATCATCAATCCGGATCTCCTGGCGTTCATCCAGGGCTGACGCTTCGCAAGCTTCAGGCGGGCACCCCGGGAAGTCCGGGCTGCCCGTTGGTCGCTTGGGTGCTTCGTCAGTCGCAGATGCTGTCCGGCGCAGGTGCGCCGGCAGCACGGCCGGTGATTTCCGGTGAATGGATGGTCGGAGTGGAGAGATTCGAACTCCCGACCCTCTGGTCCCAAACCAGATGCGCTACCAGGCTGCGCTACACTCCGAGTCCTTGGCGGCGTATAGGGTTACGGGCTTGGCTGCGCAACCCCTAAAAGACGAAAACGCAACAAACGGCAGGCCCGGGTCGAGAGCGGAGTCGAAAATGCCGGCCGGCGCAACGGTTTCGCGGCAGCGCCACCTCAGGCACCCAGGTTGCTGTCCAGCGGCACGCTGCCGTTAACCCGGATAAAACGTCCCCGCCGGGAAGAAAACGCCCGGCGCGATCTCGGTCGTCCTGTCCACGGCCGTCACATCGCGCAATTATCGTCGGTGGCCCGCCGTGAAGGGGTACGGCAGGCTCGGCCTTGCCGCCGGCAGCATTGCGCAGTAATGACGGGAATACAGCGGCGGTGCCGCTTGCACGTAGTAACGAGGTGTTCATGTCCGCGCGCATTTTCAGCCCAGCCAAAACCGCGATGCAGTCCGGCAAGGCCAAGACCGGCCACTGGGTGCTGGAATTCGATCCCGAGATGCGCAAGAAAATCGATCCGCTGATGGGCTACACCACGTCGGCTGACATGCGGAGCCAGATCAGGCTCACCTTCGACACAAGGGAAGAGGCGGTGGCCTATGCGGAGAAAGAGGGGCTGGCCTATCGCGTCGAGGAGCCGAAGGAATCCAAGCGCCGCCAGATTTCCTATGCGGAGAATTTCCGCTATGACCGCAGGACGCCCTGGACGCATTGACCGGCAAATGCCGGGCAGCCGTCCCAGCGCATAAATTAGCCGGCCTTGGCGTCGGCCAGCGGTCCCGTAGCTCAGCTGGATAGAGCACCGGCCTTCTAAGCCGATGGTCACAGGTTCGAATCCTGTCGGGATCGCCAGCATTCTCAGGGTCCATTCTGGGCTAGTATCGGCGATGCGCTGATCGGCCCGCGTCCTCGCCCGGAGGCGCGGGCTTTCATTTTCAGCCTGGTGCTAAGTGCGACTAGCTCCAGGTGCCTCGTCGAGGAGATTTGGACCTTTACTCACAGGCATCTGGCCGTCGGGAGTAAGCTTGTCCACTGCGTCGGGCAGTTCACTTGTGAGCCGGTCGAGAAGTTCCTCGCGGGACAATCCGGTTTGCTCGGCGAGATCGCTCAACGTTTGCGGGTCGATCGCTTTCTCGACTTGGTCGCGCTGAACGGGGCGATTCGATCCTGTACCAACCCAAGAATCGACTTGATCGCCCGCACCCGCATTCCTGAGACGCTCCAGGATGTCGCCGAGCCCGCCGGTGGAGCCAGCGTTTTTGGCATCTGTCGAGTTCCTACCGGCGATTAACTCGCCGATCTTGTCCCTATTCTTGTAGGCAAGCAGGCCAAGCAAGGCTATGGCGACTTTTCCTATGTCAAGGCTCATTTCGCACCTCCTTCCATGAAGAACGGACAAGGCATGCGGCTTTGAAAGGTTCCACGGTATTTGCTGCTGGGCTGGTTTTCAGTTCGGTTAAGGACGATGGGGCTTCCCGGTCGAATCCAGGCAGGACTTCAGCGCGGGCGCCGCCGAAACGATCAAGGCTATCGGACGTGCGTGTTCAGCCTCGATCGTTTCGGACAGCGGCGCTCTGAATTCACAACCATCAACCACTGCCTTGTCTTTGCGTTTAGCCGCCTTCAATCCCGGCGAGCTTTAAAAATGACGGCGTTCACCCCGATTTCAATCACCTTGAATGGCAAAGCGATGGCGATCGCGTCGATAGCCGACGCTGCGAAAGCGCTGAAGCAACCATGGCCATCCATGGATAAGCCGTCCCGACTTGAAGCGATCCGAATGTTCGAGGAGTGCCTGGCCGGACATTGCAGTCATCAAGCTGCGTTCGCTGCTTTCGAGGCGGCCGCATCTGAACAGGGCCTTCTTGAGCAAAAGCCTCCAAGCGCAGGCCTCAGGAAATTCGACGGGGTTGCCGAAGACCTGATGTGAGGTGATGCTGCCCTCGCGACCTTGAACCGCTGACAGGCCTCGCTCGGGTGGACTTGGGCGTGATTGTGGACCACCCGCCAAATGAGGAATGGCGGGTGGTCCTTATCAGCGGCGGAAGGGACGTAGCTGCGCAGATCTCAGTTCGTTCTTGGTCCAATCGTCAAAGTCCGGCCGGTTCCCTGGCCAACGACCGTTTGCCAGGAACGTGATGGAGACGGCGAAGACCGCGGCGAGTAACCAGCGGGCTTGGTGGACGCCATTCTCCATCGGCTTGCGTGAGCTGACAGCTAGCAACTGCTACGAGCAGCCGCAGTTCCAGGTGGCGCGGTGTCCGGGCTATTACGCGAAAACAGGTGAGACTTAGGTCCCGTCTCGAATCAGACCGAAGCCCAACCAAGGAACGTTTGCGGCTGCCTGAGGTTTGGTGAACCTGGCGCGAAGACGATGCCGTTCAGCGCAATAGAGCTCACATAATAGAGCTCACATAAAGGAGGCACTTATGAGTATGCGTCTTTCCACTGCAGCCGCTGGGTTTCTGTTGCTGGCCGGTATCGGCGCCGCTGCCGCTCAGGACGTAGTCATCGAGCCTGAACAGGAGACCGTCATCAGGGAATATGTCAAAAAGCAGCCGCTGGCATCGGTGAAAATCCCTGGAGTGGAGCTCAATATCGGCTCAACCTTGCCCGAAACCGTCGAACTTCATGAAGTCCCCGACACAAAATACCGTTACGTGGTGGTCGACAACCGGACCGTTGTGGTTGACCCGGGCACGCGCAAGATCATCAAAGTCATCGAATGAGCTAAGCGACTGGACCCGCCGTGCCGAAAGGTGCGGCGGGAAGTCGAGCGACGAGGAATGTGATCACCATGTCGAACCGTGAGATTGGAGCGTCGCAGGCGCTGCGAATACGCGTGGCTGACCTCGCTGAGAGGATGCGCGGCGCCCGGATTACCGAAAACGAACTGAAGACCTTTCGAAAGGTCGCAGCAGTCCTGGAGGACGGCAAGGGCAGAATCGATGCCGACGATTTGATTGCCGCATCCTTCGTCGTCGATCCGCCGGACTGACAAGAAGTGCTGCAATGTCCCTGTCTCCCAGCCTATTCTCTGTTGGCCTGACTTTCCAATGCCCGCAGTGCAACTTCACCGTCATCAAGAACGGCAGGTGGTTTCAGGTCGTTTCCCATTACAAGTGCGAGGGATGCGGACGCGAGATCCGCATCACCTATCCCGACAAGATCGCGATCTTCCAGAAGCACGCGCACTTGGCCATGCCGCCGGGAGCGCGGTAGCTGTGGCAGATGTGCAGACCAACTTCTTCATTGCCAACCCCACATTGAAAGTGAGCTCGAATTGCCGGGCATGAGCGCGAGCGTAATGGTGACCTAGATAAACCAGGTCGCCACCAGCCCCATAGACGCGGAAAAGATTGCGATCGTAGTAGCCCACCCCAGGGCGTTGGTTGTCCGGCTGTTGACCTTGTCTCCCATGATCCGCGGGTTGTTCGTCATCAGCATGATGAGAAGAAGCAGTGGCGGCGTGGAAAAGCCCTGCACGATACCGGACCAGACGAGCGCCTTCATTGGGTTGAAACCCAGGAAATTCAGGCCAACAGCAATCAGCGTGAAGGCGCCGATCGCGATATAGAACTTTGGCGCCTCACGCGGCTTGGCATGAAGGCTGTGCTCCCACCCGACCGCCTGCGCCAGATCGTATGCGGCACCTGTCGTCATGACCGGAACGGCAAGGAACCCGACCCCGATCACGCCGGCAGCGAACAGTACGCCGGCGGCTGCACCAGCGAGCGGCTTGAGAGCTTCGGCTGCTTGAGCGGCGGTCTCGACGTCGTGCTCACCGGCTTCATAGAGCGTAGACCCTGTCGACAGGATGATGAAGTACATGATGAGGTTGGAAAAAATCATGCCGATCAGGATATCGCGGCGGGAGCGGCGCAGTTCACCGTCCGTGGCGCCCTTGCGCTTCCTCAGCGTCGTTCTCCCCTCGGCAATCTCTTCCTCCACCTCCTCATTCGACTGCCAGGTGTAGAGATAGGCTGAAAGGGTGGTGCCGATGATGGCCACCAGAATGGACAGGAACTCGCGGCTGAACTGGATTTTTGGAACAAGGGTTCCCCACAGCACGGCTGCCGCATCCGGCTTCGCCATGATGGCCGAGCCGACATAGGCAAGCAGGGCCAGCGCGAGCCAGCGGAAGATGTTGCGTATGAGCTTGTAAGAGCCCCAAAGCTGGAGAGCAAAGATAGCGGCCGCGACTACAACCACAATGAGGGGAATCGGAACAGGAAGGAAGATGTTGATGGATGCAGCCATGCCGCCGAGATCGGCGGCTGCTTCGATCGTGTTGCCGATCAGCACGCCCACCAGGACAGCCCAGAGCAGCCATCGGGGATAGAAGTCCTTGATCGCATGAAAGAGGCCGCGGCCCGAAACCTGTCCAAGCTTCGACGAGAGATACACGACCGTGTACATCATCGGCAGCGTTACAGGAGCGGTCCAAAGCAGGTCCGGGCCAAAGCGCGCGCCGGCACTTGCATAGGTGCCGATCGCCGAGCAATCGTCGTCGGCGGCGCCGGTGATAAGGCCGAGTCCAAGTGCTCGCCCTATGCCGTCCTTCTTGTCTTCCCGTGGTGAAGTGGAGTTACGATCGCGCTGCGTCATTGCGGCCACGCCGCGCAAAGAGCGTCACGCGCAAGCACGAGAAAAACGTCGCGAGCAATTATCCTATAAATGTACTGCAGCACGGGAGTGGGTCTCATACCGGCAAACCTCTACCGCCGTTCCAACTCCGCAATCGGCTGCTTGTTCCCCGCGTCAGCCGAGTGTTCAGGGCATGATAGAGCCCACGATTTCGATGAGCTTGGGCGTCTTCCAAACCTTTCATCTTTTGACGGAACCCTACCCGGCGTTTTACGAGATATTCTGCCCGTGTGATTGTCTGTTGGCCGATGTGCGCCAATGGTTCGACGGCGCGCGCGTCACATCAATCTTTGATGTTGCCAAAAGGCTCGCTCGATCGGATTGAGTTCGGGTGAGTATGGCGGCAGGAATCACAGCTTGCGCCGGCTGCCCTTAGGGCGTGGGGCAGGGCGGATCTGAACGGGGCTTTTCCACGAATGACTTTGATGGGCGCGGCGGCACTGCTGATCCTGATCCTGACCTATGCCGGCGTCGCCGTCGGCAGGTTCCCCGGCTTGCGCCTCGACCGGGCAGGCATCGCGCTGCTCGGCGGTGCGGCGATGATCGCCATCGGCGCACTCAGCCTGGAGGACGCATACCGCGCCATCAGTTTCGACACGATCACGCTGTTGCTCGGCATGATGATCGTCGTGGCGCATCTGAAAGTCTCGGGCGCATTCCGTGCGCTCGGCGCCATTGCCATCGAGCATGCGCATGCGCCGTTCATGCTGCTTGTGATGGTGACGCTGCTGACCGGGGTGCTGTCGGCGTTTCTGGTCAACGACGCGATCTGCCTGGTCATGGCGCCGATCGTCGTCCACGTCACCCGCGTCATCAACCGAAACCCTGTCCCCTATCTGATCGCCACCGCTACGGCGTCGAATTGCGGCAGTGTCGCCACCATCACCGGCAACCCGCAGAATATGGTCATCGGCGCGCTGTCGGGGATTTCCTATCCGGCCTTTTCGGCGGCCCTGGCGCCGGTCGCGCTGTTCGGCCTCGTCGCCGTCGTCGTCATCGTGCGCATCGTCTATCGCGCCGAGTTCGCGCGCAAGGCCGAACTCAGCCCCGAAGTCTATCGCGGCCGCATGTTGCCGGGCCAGGTACTCAAGGCGGTGGTCGTCTGCATCGGACTGGCGATCGCCTTCTTTGCCGGCGTTCCGGTCGCCAAGGCGGCGCTCATCGGCGGGGCCATTCTTCTCGTGACCCGTGCCATAAAGCCGGCGCGCATCTACCGCGAGATCGACGGGCCGTTGCTGTTCATGTTCGCCGGCCTGTTCATCGTCGTCGCCGGCGCCGAGAAGACGCTGCTCACGCCCGACATCATAGCCTCGGCAAAAGGCCTCGGGCTGGACGACGTCTGGCGGCTGTCCGGCTTCACCGCGGTGCTGTCCAACATCATGAGCAATGTTCCGGCTGTGCTGGCGCTGCGGCCGTTCATACCCGGCCTGGAAGACCCCGAGCGCGCCTGGCTGGTCGTCGCCATGAGCTCGACGCTGGCCGGCAATTTCACGCTGCTCGGTTCAGTCGCCAATCTGATCGTCGCCGAGTACGCGCGGGTCTCCGGCACACCACTGTCGTTCGCCGCCTTCTTCAAGGTCGGCCTACCGCTGACGCTGGTCACGCTGCTTGCCGGGACGGCGTGGCTGGCACTTGGGTTTTAGCAGCAGGCAAGGCTGCTTCAGGTGCAGGCCTGGTCGGACTATTTGGCGTGCGTGGGCCAGAACGCCCAGATCAGCAAAGCTGCCAAAGCCAGCCAGAGCGCCACGACAATGAACATCCCCATCCTGCTTTGCGGCTGTTTTTCGAGCGCGGCAGCCCGCGCCCTAAATTCGGCCATCAGCGACGGCGCAACAAGCCTTATGGCCAGGACTACGCCGAGCGGAACGATGATCAGATCGTCGATATAGCCGAGCACCGGAATGAAGTCGGGGATGAGGTCGATGGGGGAAAGCGCATAGGCGGCCACGATCCCGGCAACGAACTTCGCAAACCAGGGCACCCGAGGGTCGCGCGCGGCGAGCCACAGGGCGACGACATCAAGCTTGATGTCGCGCGCCCGGCGCTTTGCGGCTTCCAGCCAGGCTTTCATAGCGCTATTTTAGCACAGATTGTCGTCCGCCTGCATCCGAGCGGTTGCCGGTCGCGCAAAATCAGACCGTCCATAGCGCGTCCCAAAGGGCGCGCGGCGCTTTAACACTCCGACGATTCGGTGCTGCTCGGCGGCTTCGCGCCCGAAACATAGGCGTCGAGAAAGTCCTGCGAGGCGACATCGTCGGCGAGGCTCCTCAGCTTTTCGGCCGCGGCCGCCCCCAAAATCGCCTCGACGCGCCGGTTGGCCTCGACCCACACGACATATGCCTGCTGGTATCGCGCTTTTCCGAGGGCGTCAGCACAGCATGTTTCGTTCGCCGATCATGGGCATCCTGGCGGACCTCGACCAGACCGTCGCGCTGTGGGAAACGCCGCCCCCACCGCCCTGTTCGCCGCGACGCAGACCGGCGAGCCGGCGCCTCGCTACCAGGCGGCTTGACGCCGCCCGACCGCCCTTGCGCGCGCAGGGCGGTCCCGCTGGCATGGCTAGGGCGACGTCACCGTCAGATGGCCTTTCATGTTGGGGTGGAAGCGGCAGAAATAGTCGAACGCTTCCGCCTTCTGAAGGGCCATGCTCGCTGATGTCTTCGGCGGGATAACCACCTCCCAGCCGCCTTTGACGGTCGCCGTGTGGGCGAACACGTCCTTGTTGACCCACTCTATCGTATCGCCGACCTGCGCCGCGATGCTTGCGGGCGAAAATACAAGCTTCTCGATCGTCACCTCAATCGTTTCGGCCTTGGCTGGTGCGGCAGCAATACTCAACGCCATTGCAATCCACAGATGCCGTTTCGACACCGTCGGTGCTGTTCTCATTTCAGCATGCCGGCGACATGTTCGGCATGCTGTTCATGGCCCTGGAATAGCTTCAGGCCGGTCTCCAGCAGGCTCTTCAGTTTGGCATTCTCGGCCGAGGGGATCAGCAGAGTTTCGAGCGCGCCGTTGACCTGCTTGTGATAGGCAACCTCGTTGTCGACATAGGCCTTGTCGAACGCGGTGCCGTCGAGCTTGGCGAGCTTCGCCCGTTCCTCGGCCGCCGCCTTGGTTAGCGCCTTGCTGGTGGCGTTGTCCTCTGGCGTGACGTTGAGCTTCTTGACCAGGTCAAGCGCCTGTTTGTTCACGGCTTCATGGTCTCGCACCATGTCTTTGGCGAAATCGAGAATCTCCTTGTTCTTCGATTTCTTCAGTGCTTGCATGGCCGCCTCGACGTCAAGCACGCCGGCTGTGTAGGCGATGTGCGCGATCTGCGGGTCGCTCGGCTTGTCGGAGGCTTGCGCCGACGTCGCTGCGCTGAGCAGGAAAAGCGCGGCCAGTGCGGTGGTCGATCGAATAAACATGACGTTCTCCTTCGCCGGATGCGGTTGGCTCCGGGCATTTTCAGTTGACGATGATTGGATGCCGGAAGGGAGCAAACGTTCCCGGGAATTCGGGAAAATCAGTCTGTAAAGCCAAGCCGCTGCATCACCGCGGCGGTCAGCCGTTCACACCGGCGGCCGGCGAAGGGGAAGGCATCGAGCAGCACCGGGCCGATCTGATCGGCCAGCGCCTTGCGCACGAGGGCGCGGGCGCGGTGCAGCCGGGTCTTGACGGTTTCGGGCCGCACATCAAGCAATTCGGCGGTCTCGTTTATGCTGAGACCTTCGATCACCCGCGCCACGAATACTGTCCGGTAGACATCGGGAAGGCGATCGGTCGCCCGTTCGACAAGCTCGAGGATCTGCCGTTGCGCCATCATCCGCTCCGGATCGTCGCTGGGATTGAGGGGGGAACTTGATGATTTCGGCTTGTAGATTTTGCGGCATCGCTACCGTTCGCCGCCTTTTGCGCAAACGCCCAAGCGCCTCGTTGATGACGATGCGCGACAGCCATGTGGCGAGAGAGGATTCGCCGCGAAAATCCCCGAGCTGGGCAAAGGCCCTGACATAGGCCTCCTGCACGATGTCTTCAGCCTCGCTGTCGTTGCGGACGACGCTGCGGGCGATACGATAGAGTCGCTGGTTGTGCATTTTGATAATCGTGTGGAAGGCTCCGCCCTCGCGCGCCAGCGCACGGCCGACAAGCTGCATCTCGCCAGATGCGGCGGGCATGACGGTCGCAGATATGGCCGGTTTCCTCATCGCGAGCCAATCTCATGACCGGAAGCAAATCCTCCGATCGAAACATTGGACGGGCTAACCGCGAAAAGGTTCCCGAACATTTTTCCCGGCGGCCGGCACCGCTTACGCTGCCGCTTCCGCCAACGCCTTGTCGCCAGCTTGCGCGCGTGCCGTTGCGGCCAGCAGATCGGTCTGCGTGAGGAGGCCGAGGATGTGCTGGTTGTCGTCTACGATGACGACGGCGTGGCTGCGGCCGTCGGTAAGCACCGGCAGGAGGCCCATGGCCGGCGCGCTCGCCGAGGCAGTCGCCACGGCCTTTGTCACGCTTTTCACCGCTTGCGCCGCCCGCGCCAGTTCGCGCAGTCCGACGGCGCCGATAAGCTTGGCCTCCGCGTCGACGACCGGCAGCATCCGGATATTGTGATCGAGCAGCAGATGACGCGCCTCGTCGGCATCAGCATGCTCGTCCACGGCAATCACGTCGCGCGACATGATATCCTCGCACAGCAAGGTCCGGTGCGTGCGCACCATCGCCTGTAACTCCACCTGCCGCAGTAGCCGTTCGAGATCGTTGCGGTCGATGTCGAACGTCTCCTCCAAAGCGCCGAGCGCAGCATCGATGTCCTCGGGCCGGAAGCCGATACGCTCCTGCGCCGGTGGATCGATGGTGCCGTGGCTGTTCTTTGACGCAGCGGTGGTACCATACGGGTAGGTCCGTCGCGTCAGCTTGTGAAAACCGTATCCGAGCGCCACCAGCACGATCGAGTTCAATGCCACCGGCACGAACGGAAACAGGAAGCCGGCGTCGATGACGGCCGGGCCGCCGAACACCGCGGTCAGAGCCGCCGCGCCGCCTGGTGGATGCAGGCAGCGTGTGAACGACATTGCGGCGATGGCCAACGATACCGCAATGCCCACCACAAGGACGGGCTCATGTATGAAACGCGCCACAATCACGCCGACGAGCGCCGATATGGTGTTGCCGCCGATGATCGACCAGGGTTGCGCCAACGGGCTCGCCGGCACTGCGAACAAAAGCACGGCCGAGGCACCCATCGGCGCCACGAGCAGCGGCACATGCGGGCCGCTGCCGAGCACGAGGCCACCGATCGCGCCGGTCAGCGCAATGCCGATCGTCGCACCGAAACAGGCGATCATGCGCTCGCGCAGTGTCGCGCCGGCCAGTATGGGAGAAAAAAGACGAAAGGCCATGGGTGCTCTGGGGTTTATCCCACTCTGGGGTGATCCCCGAGGAGTGTTGAACTTTGAAACGTCTTGCAATGACGCCAGACTGCTGAATTCGAAAGCCAAACCAATCCGAGAAATAGCGGATTTGGGAAATATTGTTGCGCGACGCGGGTAGATCAGGCGAGGTCCGGCCGCCAGCCGGAGCAGCTACACAGCGTGATCCGGCTAGTCTTTTCAAGAGGTTGAGCGCGTTTTCTGAATCGGTTTTGGAGGCTCGCTACCGTAGCTCAACCCGCCGCCGCAGTGAGGCCGCGCGCCAGATCGGCCTTCAAATCCTCGACATCCTCAAGCCCGATCTGCAGGCGGATGAGCGGGCCATCATAAGGACCCTTGGCGACGACGCGGTCGCCGAGCAAGACCGGCACAGCAAGGCTCTCATAACCGCCCCAGGAATAGCCGAGGCCGAATATCCTGAGCGCGTCGAGGAAGGCATGCTGCTGTTTCTGGCCGCCGCCCTTGAGCACGATCGAAAAAATGCCGCTCGAGCCGCAGAAGTCCCGTTTCCAGAGATCGTGATCGGGGTGGCTGGCAAGCGCTGGATGCAGCACACGCGCCACGCCCGGCTGGCTTTCCAGCCAGCCGGCGATGGCCAGGGCGCTGCGCTGATGGTGGTCGAGGCGCACACCCATGGTGCGCAGGCCGCGCAGCACCTGATAGACATCGTCCGGCCCGGCGCAGCAGCCCATCGTGTAAAATGTCTCGCAAAGCTGTTTCCAGCAGGCCTTGTTGGCCGACGCCGTGCCGAGCAGCACGTCGGAATGGCCGGCCGGATATTTCGTCGCCGCATGGATCGAGATGTCGACGCCGTGGTCGAGCGGGCGGAAGTAGAGCGGCGTCGCCCAGGTGTTGTCCATCATCACGATCGCACCTGCGGCGTGTGCCGCGCTGGAAATGGCCGGTATGTCCTGCACCTCGAAAGTGTTGGAGGCCGGCGATTCGGTGAACACGACCCTGGTGTTGCGCCTGATCAGCGCCGATATGCCGGCACCGACATGCGGATCGTAGTACTCGACCTCGACGCCCAGCCGTTTCAGCATCGTGTCGGCGAAATTGCGGGTTGGGTGATAGACGGAATCGACAATCAGGACATGGTCGCCCGCCGACAGGAAGGCGAGCAGCGGCACTGTCACCGCCACCAGGCCGGAGGGCACCACAATCGTACCGGCCGAGCCTTCCAGTCCGTCGATGGCGCTGGCAAGCGCGTCGGTGGTCGGCGTGCCGCGCGTGCCGTAGGTGTATTTCTGGCCGCGTGCCGCCATAGTCGCCGCGTTGGGAAAGAGCACGGTCGAGGCATGCACGACCGGCGGGTTGATGAAGCCGAAATAGTCATGCGGATTGTTGCCCGAGTGGGCAAGCCGCGTGTTGATGCCCATTTCATTGCCGTCTTTTGCCATTGCGCTTCGCCTCTGATGAAGCGCTAGCCATAGTGCGGCGGCATTGGCCGCGCAACCGTTCGCCAACCGCCAGCCGGCGGACTGGTTGTGCCAATCGCTCCGATGGCTTTCCGGCGCGGCGCTGCCTCCCCGAAGACGGATTTTAGAAGCCAACTCCGATTCGCGTTGGCCGGACCTCGCAGTTGCTGGCTAATTTTCGGGCGCGTTTGTCTGCAATTCAGGCATTTGCGGCAAATGGTTTGAAACTCTTTGGGTTTCGGTCATTTTCCTTGACCTCACTGTGATAATCGCCTTCGATGCAGTTCGTGAATGGGAGGCAGCGCGTCGGTTGCGATGCGGGTTCCGGTAATGGGCCGGAACGGGAAGCTGCGTTCACACGGAAAAAAAAGTCAGGTTCGCCTGAAAAAAACAGAAAAGGGTCTGTGGGTTATGAAACACATTGCAATCGGCATTCTGGGCGCCGCCGCGCTTGGATTGGTGGCTTCGGCCGCGTCGGCGGCCACGCTCGACGACGTCAAGGCCAAGGGCTTCATCCAATGCGGCGTGTCGACCGGTCTGGCCGGCTTCTCGGCGCCGGACGACAAGGGCGACTGGCAAGGCATCGATGCGGACTTCTGCCGCGCTGTCGCGGCCGCCGTGTTCGGCGATGGCACCAAGGTCAAGTTCACGCCGCTCAGTGCCAAGGAACGCTTCACCGCACTGCAGTCAGGCGAGATCGACGTTCTGTCGCGCAACACCACCTGGACCATCAACCGCGATACTGCGCTTGGTCTGAACTTCGTCGGTGTCACCTATTATGACGGACAGGGCTTCATGATCAACGCCAAGAAGCTGCCGGGGGTGAATTCCGCGCTGCAGCTTTCGGGCGCGGCGGTCTGCGTGCAGAGCGGCACCACGACCGAACTCAACCTCGCCGACTACTTCAAGACGAACAAGATGGAGTACAGCCCGGTCGTATTCGAACAGCTGTCAGAGGTCGACGCGGCCTATGACGCCGGCCGTTGCGATGTCTACACCACCGACCAATCAGGTCTCTACGGCATCCGGCTGACGCTGGGCGCGCCCGCCGACCACGTCGTGCTGCCTGAGATCATCTCCAAGGAGCCGCTCGGACCGGCCGTGCGCCAGGGCGACGACCAGTGGTACCACATCGTCAAGTGGACCTATTTTGCGCTGCTGCAGGCAGAGGAACTCGGCATCACCAAGGCCAATGTCGAGGAAATGAAGGCCTCGGACAATCCCGAGATCAAGCGCGTGCTCGGCCAGGAGGCCGATACCAAGATCGGCACCGATCTCGGTGTCTCCAACGACTGGGTCGTCAACATCGTCAAGACCGTCGGCAATTACGGCGAAATGTTCGAACGCAATGTCGGGTCGGGCAGCCCGCTGAAGATCGCGCGCGGCATCAACGCGCTGTGGACCAAGGGCGGTCTGCAATACTCTCCGCCGATCCGCTGATCGAAATGTGATCCGGGAGGCAGATCGTCTGCCTCCCGGTTTCTCTTTCCAGGGGATGGTCGAATGGCATCGCAGGAAATTCTTCGCGAGGAGCCAAGCCGCGGCTCCTTCATCAATGATCCAAAGGTCCGCGGCATAGTCTTCCAGGCGGTGGTCGTCATCGTGCTGGTTGCGTTGGTCTGGTGGATCGTCCAAAACACCATCGACAATCTGACGCGCCTGCGCATTGCGTCAGGCTTCGGCTTCCTCAGGGGTCGCGCCGGCTTCGACATCAGTGACAGCGCCATCGCCTATTCGTCGGATTCGACCTATGGCCGCGCCATCGTGGTCGGCTTTATCAACACCCTCATCGTTGCCGCCGCCGGCATCGTCACCGCCACCATCATCGGCTTTATCCTCGGCGTCGGCCGGCTTTCGCACAACTGGCTGATCCGCAAGATCTGCATGGTCTATGTCGAGGTCTTTCGCAACATCCCGCCGTTGCTGGTCATCTTCTTCTGGTATTCCGGCGTGCTTTCGGTGCTGCCGCCGCCGCGCGAAAGCATCAATTTGCCGTTCAGCTCCTTTCTCAACCAACGCGGTTTTTATTTTCCACGCGCCGTGTGGGGCGAAGGCTCCTGGCTGATCCTGGTTGCTTTGCTTCTCGGCATCGCCATGGCGTGGTTCGTCGCCCGCAAGGCGCGTCAGCGGCAGATGGCGACCGGCCAGCAATTCCCTGTGTTCTGGACATCGGCGGCTTTGATCATCGGCTTGCCGTTGCTGGCCTACGCGCTCAGCGGCTTCCCGCTGAGCTTCGATTATCCAAAGCAATCGACCTTCAACCTGACTGGCGGCTTTCAGGTCAAACCGGAGTTCCTGTCGCTCTACCTGGCGCTGTCCTTCTATACGGCGGCCTTCATCGCCGAAATCGTGCGGGCCGGCATCATGGGCGTCAATAAGGGTCAGACCGAGGCAGCTGGTGCGCTCGGGCTGCGGCCGGGATCGATCCTGCGGCTTGTCGTCATTCCGCAAGCTATGCGGATCGTCATTCCGCCGCTGACCAGCCAATATCTGAACCTGACCAAGAACTCGTCCCTGGCCATCGCCATCGGCTACCCGGATCTGACGGCGACGACCGGCACGGTGCTGAACCAGACCGGTCAGGCTATCGAGTGCGTGCTGATCATGATGGTGGTCTATCTCGCACTCAGCCTGTTGACGTCGGCGGTCATGAACGTGGTCAACGCCAGAATGGCGCTGGTGGAGAGGTAGCGACATGCAGGAGCACGATCTTTCCTTCGTCCGCGTCGAAATGGCGCTGGCACAGTCGGCGCCTGCAAGCGAGCGCGGCCTGGGCGCCTGGATACGCAAGAACCTGATTGCGTCGACCGGTGACACGATCCTGACCATCATCGGCATCGTGCTGGTCGCGATGATCCTGCCGCAACTGATCAGCTGGGCCTTCATCAACGCCCAATGGACCGGCGCGGACCGTACCTTTTGCGCCACGGCGGCACAGGGCGGCGTCCAGCCGGACGGCTGGTCCGGCGCCTGTTGGGCCTTCGTCAACGCCAAGTTCGGCCAGTTCATGTTCGGCCGCTATCCGATCGATGAGCGCTGGCGGCCGATCCTGGTCGCCATCCTGTTCGTGGCGCTTCTGGTGCCGCTGCTCATCCCGAAGGTGCCGCGCAAGGGGCTGAACGCCATCTTGTTCTTCGGGGCGCTGCCGATCTTTGCCTTCATCCTGCTGGTTGGTGGCGTGTTCGGCCTGCCGCATGTCGAAACCCCGCTATGGGGAGGGCTGCTGGTGACGCTCACCTTGTCCTTCGTCGGTATTGCCGTGTCGCTGCCGCTCGGCATCGTGCTGGCGCTCGGCCGGCGCTCGAAGATGCCGATCGTCAAGATGCTGTGCGTCATCTTCATCGAGACGGTGCGCGGCATCCCGCTGATCACCGTGCTGTTCATGGCCAGCGTCATGCTGCCGCTGTTCCTGCCGGCCGGCGTCAGCTTCGACAAGTTCCTGCGCGCGCTGATCGGTGTTTCGCTGTTTGCCGCTGCCTATATGGCCGAAGTGGTGCGGGGCGGCCTGCAGGCGATCCCCAAGGGCCAGTATGAGGGTGCGGATTCGCTCGGCCTCGGTTACTGGCAGAAAATGGGCCTGATCGTGCTGCCGCAGGCGCTGAAGCTGGTCATTCCCGGCATCGTCAATACCTTCATTGGCATGTTCAAGGACACCAGCCTGGTTTCGATCATCTCGATGTTCGACCTGCTCGGCGTCGTCAAGCAGAATTTTAACGACCCCAACTGGGCAACGCCGCAAACGGCCAGGTCCGGCCTGGTGTTTGCTGCCTTTGTCTTCTGGCTGTTCTGTTTCGGCATGTCGCGCTATTCGATGTTCACGGAACGCCGGCTCGACACCGGCCACAAGCGCTAAGAACAAAAAAGGGAACCTTCCATGACAATAGAAAATGCAGTCAGCGCGGAAGAGATCAAGGTCAATGCCGCCAAGATGCAGGTTTCCACCACCGATGTCGCCATCGACATCATCGCCATGCACAAATGGTACGGCGAATTCCATGTGCTGAAGGACATCAACCTGAAGGTGATGCGCGGCGAGCGCATCGTCATTTGCGGCCCTTCGGGCTCGGGCAAATCGACGATGATCCGCTGCATCAACCGGCTGGAAGAGCACCAGAAGGGCAAGATCATCGTCGACGGCAAGGAATTGACCAACGATCTCAAGAAGATCGACGAGGTGCGCCGCGAGGTCGGCATGGTGTTCCAGCACTTCAACCTGTTCCCGCATTTGACCATCCTGGAAAACTGCACGCTGGCGCCGATCTGGGTGCGCAAGACGCCGAAGAAGCAGGCCGAGGAAATCGCCATGCACTTCCTCACGCGTGTCAAGATTCCGGAACAGGCCAACAAATATCCCGGTCAGCTTTCCGGCGGCCAGCAGCAGCGCGTCGCCATCGCCCGCTCGTTGTGCATGAATCCGCGCATCATGCTGTTCGACGAGCCGACCTCGGCGCTCGATCCCGAAATGATCAAGGAAGTGCTGGAGACGATGGTTGGCCTCGCCGAAGAGGGCATGACCATGCTCTGCGTCACCCACGAGATGGGCTTTGCACGCAAGGTCGCCAACCGGGTGATCTTCATGGACCAGGGCCAGATCGTCGAGCAGAACACGCCAGCCGAGTTCTTCGACAATCCGCGCCACGAGCGCACAAAACTGTTCCTGTCGCAAATCCTGCACTGATTGCTCTCACGCGAATCAAAAGAGCCCGGCCGAAACCCTGCCGGGCTCTTTTGCGTCTGAGCCGTCAGCAGGCGATTGCGCCCCGATTGCGAGGCCGTCCCTCATGAAAAAGCCGTCCCTCGTGAAAAAGCTTGGGCGTTTTCTCGCCATTCTGGTGGTGGCAATCGTGCTTGCCGTGGTTCTGGGCACATTCATTCCACGGCCGCTCTTGCCGGCGGCCGCCGCCGATCCCGCCGCCACCAGGCACGTCCTGGTGCTGAAAAATCCGATCCATACAGATATCGCCATCCCGGTCGATGACGACGTGCGCAAGCGCTTCCATTTCCTGGTCGGTGGCGGCATTCCGGCCGACATGGCTGGGGTCCGCTACATCGTCTTCGGCTGGGGAGGCCGCGCCTTCTATCTGGAGACGCCGACCTGGTCGGAACTGAAGGCGGCGCCGGTGATGAAGGCGCTGACATTGGACGCATCGGTGATGCATGTCGATGTCGCCGGCAACATTATCGAGCCGCACCCCGACGTCGCCGGCTTCGATATCAGCGAGCAGCGTTTTGCAGCGCTGCTCGACTTCATCGCGGCGAGTTTCCAGCAAGGGCCGAACGGTCCGATCCTGATCGAGAATGCCGCTTATTCCAGGTTCGACCGCTTCTACGAAGCCAACGGCCATTTCAATGCGCTGGTTGGCTGCAACACCTGGACAGCGGCGGCTCTGCGTATCGCCGGCCTGCGGACAGGCTGGTGGAATCCGCTGCCGGCCTCACTCGACCTGTCGATGCGGATTTATAATTGATGCTCCGGGTAATCAGCGCCTCATTCCGGCGCGCCCCCTCTGTCCTGCCGGACATCTCCCCCACAAGGAGGCACAATGAGGGAGATATTCAGTTTCGGCGCCGCGCTTCATCCTGCAACGTTGGAGATTGGCGAAAGCCGAGGTGACGGCCGATCTCCCCCCAAGTGGGGAGATGCCAAGTTTTTGGCAAAGAGGGCAGGACAGAGGGGGGCGCTGTCCCGCCAACCGGTCGAGCTTTCATTGCCGATCGCCATCCGGCGGCCGCCAGCCATAGAGCCAGTCGAGATCGGCCGCGAGCTTTTCCGGCGAGCGCCACTTCAGGAACAGGTTGCGCGCGACGGCCACCGGCCCCGCTGCATGCCAGGCGAGCCGGTTGACCGCCCCGCGGCGGGAGACCTTGGCGATGCGCGGGCGGCGCATCTTCTCCCAGGCGGCAAGCGCGCCCCACGGATCGGCGGGCGCGGCAGCCACAAAGCCGGCAAGGGTTGCGGCATCCTCGATCGCCATCGCCGCCCCCTGCGCCGCGAACGGCGTCATTGCATGCGCCGCATCACCGATCAGCGCGATGCCGGCGGGCGTCGTCCATGGCTGTGCCTGGTCGACCGTATGGATCGGCCACGCGGTCCACGGGCCGGCGTCCTCGGCAAGCCGGGCCAGTGCTGCCGCCGTGCCACGCATGGCGCCGAGGAGGATATTGGGGTCGGCGTGGCCCGACCAGCGCTCGGCGATGATCTCGCCCCTGGTGAAGGCAGCCAGGTTGAACGCCGTGCCGTTGCTGACCGGATAGGCGACGAGGTGGAAGCCGGGATGCAGGAAGGTGGTCACGCAATTGGCGGCGTCGACCGCCGCAAGGGCTTCTCCTGCGACACTGTCTGCACTGATCGTAGCGCGCCAGGCAAGCTCGCCCGAAAACCGGCTTTTGGCCGCAAACCCGCCAAAAGCCCGGATCGCCGACCAGACGCCGTCGGCGCCGATCAGCAGAAAGCCGCCGGCTTCGACTGTCTTGCCGGCAATCTCGACTGTTGCCGTGGCATGGCGCGGTCCTGTGGCGATGCCGCCGACGCGCGCGCCGGTGACGAGACTGATGTCCGGCCGTTCGGCAAGGCGCGCCATCAGTGCATCTTGCAGGTCAGCCCGATGAGCGACGAGATAAGGCGCCTGCCAGCGCCTTTCGGCCGCTTCGCCAAGCGGCACCCACGCCAGCTCACGCAGCGTGGCGGCGTCCTTGAGCACGACCGCCTCCGGCCGCACCGCCGCCGGCAACAGCCGGTCGAGCACGCCGAACTGGCGAAGGATGCGCGTCGCGTTGGGTGAGAGCTGGATGCCGGCACCGGCCGCTTCGAGGCGCGGCGCCTGTTCGAACAGCCGCACCAGATAGCCGCGCTCGGAAAACGCCAGTGCCGCGGTCAGTCCGGCGACGCCGGCTCCGGCGATAACGACCTGCCGGGACCGGGTGTCGTCCATCGGATGGCGTGCGCGTCAGGCGGCCTGGTGGATATAGAGGCATCCGGCAGGCTGTGTTTCCGTCGTCTTCAGCTTTGGCGAATAGCGAAAAAGCGTGGAGCAATAGGGGCAGACCTTTTCATTGTCGTCGCCCATGTCGAGAAACACATGCGGATGGTCGAAGGGCGGGTTAGCGCCGGTGCACATGAATTCCTTGACGCCGATGTCGATTGCCGGATAGCCCGCATCGTTCTGGAAATGGGGAATGGAATCGCCTGCCATCGTCGTCTCCTATATTTGCCGCATGACCCCGGATCATGTGCAAAATCATAATTCCACCGCGTCCTTTGCGCGTCCAAAGGACGCGCCGCGCTGTACCTGGATTGCATCTGGATCATAAGCAGTCTCTTTGCAAGATCGATGAAATCAAACTGTCGTAAAAGCCTGTCACAGGATAAGCTAAGCCGGTTAAGGCATGGCCCCGAAACCGAATTCGGTTTTGCTGGGGATCATGCGTAGCTTAAGTGGTGGGAGCGTCCTTTTGCGCGTCCACAACGACGCGCGACGCTGTGGCCAGCGGGTGCGAAACGAGCAGGAACCATGAACGAACTAAAGCCGGTGCAGAGCGAATTCACCACTGTCGAGGTGGCGAGCCCAGAGGGCGGCAATCCGGACCGCTTCGTCAACCGCGAGTTTTCCTGGCTGCAATTCAACCGCCGCGTCCTCGAAGAATCGCTGAACGCCAACCATCCGCTGCTCGAGCGGGTCCGCTTCCTGTCGATTTCGGCCGCCAATCTCGACGAGTTCTTCATGGTCCGTGTCGCCGGTCTCGCCGGCCAGGTTCGCGAAGGCATCACGCTGAAGAGCGCGGACGGCCGCACCCCCGAACAACAGCTGGAACAATTGCTGCGCGAGGTCGAGCGCCTGCAGGAGGACCAGCAGAACAGCCTATCCGCTCTGATACTGCTGCTCGACAAGGAAGGCATCGAGAGCATCAGCCGCGATGGGCTGACCAAGGACGAGAAGACCTGGCTCGAGGATCATTTCCAGGAGCAGGTGTTTCCGGTGCTCACACCGCTGTCGATCGACCCGGCGCATCCGTTCCCGTTCATTCCCAATCTCGGCTTCTCGATGGCGCTGCAGCTGCGCCAACGCAGGAATGGCGAGGAGATGAGCGCGCTGTTGCGTCTGCCGGTGGCGCTGAAGCGCTTCATCCGCTTGCCTGACCGCAAGCATCATGTCCGCTTCATTCCGCTGGAAGAAGCGGTCGGCCTCTATATCGGCAAGCTGTTCCCCGGCTACGAGGTCAAGGGCTCCGGTACGTTCCGCATCATCCGCGACAGTGACATCGAGGTCGAGGAGGAGTCCGAGGATCTCGTGCGCCTGTTCGAGACGGCGCTGAAACGGCGTCGTCGCGGCTCGGTCATCCGCATCGAATTCGACAAGCTGATGCCGGCCGAACTGCGCGAGTTCGTCGCCGGCGAGCTTGGCGTCTCGTCGAGCCGGATCAGCGTGCTCACCGGTCCGCTGGCGCTCAGCCAGATTTCCGAGATCGTCGCCATCGCCCGCGACGATCTCAAATTCAAGCCTTACAATCCGCGCTTTCCCGAACGCATCCGCGAGCACGGCGGCGACTGTTTCGCCGCCATCCGCGAGAAGGACATCATCGTTCATCACCCCTACGAATCCTTCGACGTGGTGGTGCAGTTCCTGCGCCAGGCGATGGCCGATCCGGAAGTGGTGGCGATCAAGCAGACGCTCTATCGCACCTCGAACGACAGCCCGATCGTGCGCGCTTTGGTCGACGCGGCGGAGGCCGGCAAGTCGGTGACCGCGCTGGTCGAGCTCAAGGCGCGTTTCGACGAGGAAGCCAACATCCGCTGGGCGCGCGACCTCGAGCGCGCCGGCGTTCAGGTCGTGTTCGGCTTCCTCGAACTGAAGACCCACGCGAAAATGTCGCTGGTGGTGCGGCGCGAGGACGGCAAGCTGCGCAACTATGTGCATCTCGGCACCGGCAACTACCATCCGGTCACCGCGCGCATCTACACCGACTTGTCCTTCTTCACCACCGCTCCGACAATCGCCCGCGATGTCGCTCAGCTGTTCAATTTTATCACCGGCTACGCCGAGCCGACCGAGGAGATGCGGCTGGCCATCTCGCCGTTCACGCTGCGCAAGCGCATCCTCAAGCACATTTCGGACGAGATTGGCCATGCGCTGGAGGGCAGGCCGGCCCGCATCTGGATGAAGATGAATTCGCTGGTCGACCCGATCATCATCGACGCGCTCTATGACGCCAGCCGCGCCGGCGTCGAGATCGATCTCGTCGTGCGCGGCATCTGCTGCCTGAGGCCCCAAGTGCCGGGCCTGTCGGAAAACATAAGGGTCAAGTCGATCGTCGGCCGCTTCCTCGAACACAGCCGAATCTATTGTTTCGGCAACGGCCATGGACTGCCGTCGGACGGGGCGATCGTCTACATCTCATCGGCCGATTTGATGCCGCGCAATCTCGACCGCCGCGTCGAAACCATGGTGCCGATCACCAATCCAACGGTGCATGAACAAGTCCTCGGTCAGATCATGCTGGGCAACATCATGGACAACCAGCAAAGTTTCGACGTATTGGCTGACGGAACCTCCCGGCGCGCCACGCTCGAGGAGGGCGAGGAACCGTTCAACGCGCAGGAATATTTCATGACCAATCCGAGCCTCTCCGGACGCGGCGATGCGCTGAAATCGCATGCGCCCAAGCGCATCGCGCAGTTCAAGCGCCGCAAGAAAAACGCCGCAGCGACCGGCTGATGATTTCAACGTCCCAGGGCCGGCTTCAGGACCGCCGACCGCTGTCCATCATCGACATCGGGTCGAACTCGATCCGGCTTGTCGTCTATGAGGGGCTGGCGCGCTCGCCAACCACGCTGTTCAACGAAAAGATGCTGGCCGGCCTCGGTCGCGGCATCGTCTCGACCGGAAAGCTCGATCCCGAGGCGGTGACCCGTTCGATGGAGGAGTTTCGGCGTTTCCGTGCGCTGTCCGAGCAGGCCGGCGCCGAGCATATGTATGTGCTGGCGACCGCCGCCGCCCGCGAGGCGGTCAACGGCCCCGATTTCATCCACCGCGCCGAAGATGTGCTCAAGACCGAGGTCCAGGTCCTGAGCGGGCGCCAGGAAGCCCACTATTCCGCGCTTGGCGTCATTTCCGGCTTCCACCCGGCCAACGGCATCGCCGGCGACCTCGGCGGCGGCAGCCTCGAACTGGTCGACGTCGATGGCGAGGCAATCGGCGACGGCATCACGCTGCCGCTGGGCGGTCTGCGCCTGCAGGACATGGCCAAGAACTCGCTGGCCCAGGCGGCAAAGATAGCGCGCGACGAGCTCGCGAAGGCAAAGCTGCTGAAAGGCGGGCAGGGCAGGCCGTTCTATGCGGTCGGCGGCACCTGGCGAAACCTCGCCCGGCTGTACATGGAAATGACCAGCTATCCGCTGAGTGTCATGCATCATTACGAGATCGGCATCGACAGCGCTGCGACCTTCCTCAAGCAGGTCGCCAAGGGTGAGATCGAGAAAATAAAGGGCATCGAAGGAGTCTCGAAGAACCGCCGCTCGCTGCTGCCTTATGGCGCCATCGTGCTGCAGGAGATCATGGCGGCGATGCAGCCGTCCAAGATCATCGTCTCGGCACTTGGCGTGCGCGAGGGCTTTCTCTATTCGCTGCTCGATAAAGCCGAGCAGAAGGCGGATCCGCTGATCTCGGCCTCGGAAGAACTCGCCCGGCTGCGTTCGCGCTCGGTCACCCACGCGCATGAGCTTGTCGAGTGGACGGGCAAGACCTTCGCCGCCTTCGGCATCGAAGAGACGGTCGACGAGGCGCGCTACCGCCAGGCCGCCTGCCTGCTTGCCGACATCGGCTGGCGCGCGCATCCCGAATATCGCGGCAAGCAATCGCTCAACATCATTGCCCACGCCTCCTTCATCGGTGTCGACCATCCCGGCCGCGCCTTCCTGGCGCTGGCCAACGCCTACCGTCATGAGGGCATCTTCAACGAATCGATTGCGCCGGAAATCAAGGCGCTGGCGACGCCGCGCTATATCGAGCGCGCCCGTGTGCTGGCCGCGGTGATGCGCGTCGTTTACCTGCTGACGGCGGCAATGCCTGGGGTCATGCCGCGGCTGAAATGGGAGAGGCGCGGCAATGGCGTGCTGGCGCTGGTGCTGCCGGCGTCGCTGGCCGATCTTTACGGCGAGCGGCCGGCCGGACGACTGGCGCAACTGGCGAGGGTCACCAATCGCCGGCTGGTGCTGGCGGTCGAGGGCGGCCCCACTATGCCAGCCAAGTAATCTGGGTCAGTCAAGTATTCGGCTCAATCCGGCAGCTTGTGTCGGTCAAGTCGTTTCAGCGCCGATCCGAAGCATCCGCCCGTCGATCGAGTAGGCGCCGGCGCCTGCCATTGCCAGCGCCAGAAAACCGCCCGATAGCGCGATGTCCTTCATCAGCATCTGCGAATGCATGAAGGTCAGCGTCGGATCGTCGCCGCCCTGGCCATAGTGGCCGATGAAGCCTGCCGCGATGCAGAAAGCGGCAAGCAGGAGCGCCACGATCGGCGTCTTGAGGCCGACGAGGATGAGCAGTCCGGCGATCATTTCGAACAGGCCCGTCGCCCAGGCTGCGAGTGTCGGCAGCGGCAGGCCAAGGCCGGAAAAATACCCCGATGTGCCGGCAATGTCGGTAAGCGCGTGAAAGCCGGACGGAACGAATAGGGCGGCGAGCAGCAGCCGCGAAAGCAGAAGCAGCGCATTGCGGGGCATTGGTCACCTCCGACGTCGGCGGCGGCTGGCTTCACCCCGACACCTCATCCTAGCAGAAAGTCCGGCCGGCTGATCGACGGGCATAAACCGACAACGAAAAAGGGACGCGGAAAATTCCGCGCCCCTTGCTGCAAGTGGTTCCTGGACTGCTTCAGCCGCGCTTGGCGTCGACCGAATAGGCGCCGGCGCCCGAGGAAGCCAGCACGAGAAAGCCGCCGGCAATCGCCAGGTTCTTCATGAAGCTGATCATCTGCATCTGATCGGCCCAGCTGGTGTGGGCGACCAATCCCGTGGCGACGGTGAAGATTGCCAGCACCCAGGCGGTGATCCGGGTCTGAAAGCCAATGAGGATGGCGAGGCCGCCGAGCAGCTCGAGCAGACCGACGACAATCGCCGTCACGGTCGGCATCGGCAGACCCATGCTGCCGAAGTAACCGGCGGTGCCGGCGATCGCAGTGAGCTTGCCGAAACCGGAAAGCACGAAGATGACCGAAAGCAGGATACGGCCGAGCAGGATGGTGCCTGAGGCGTTGGAAGTGGCGTTGGAAACGGTGCCGGAACCGGCAACGGACGTGTTGGTGGACATGATGGGCTCTCTCCGGGAGGGGTTGTGGTGCCCACCCACATAGAGCAGGGCGACTGTTCACCAAAGATGCAGATCTGGTTACAGATTGTTCACCGCAGTAAAGTTTTTGCGATCAGCGCAAGATCATCCCGGATGCGTCATCTCCTCCGGCCGAACCAGGCGGTCGTAGTCGGCTTCGCTGACCAGCCCGGTGGCAAGCGCTTCCTCACGCAAGGTTGTGCCGTTCTTGTGAGCGGTCTTGGCGATCTTGGCGGCGTTGTCGTAGCCGATGGTCGGCGCCAGTGCTGTCACCAGCATCAGCGAACGGTCGAGGGCGGCCTTGATATTGTCTTCCCGCGCCTCGATGCCGACGACGCAATTGTCGGTGAACGAGATGGAGGCGTCGGCGAGCAGTTGCACCGACTGCAGGAAATTGTAGGCCATCAGCGGGTTGTAGACGTTGAGCTCGAAATGGCCCTGGCTGCCGGCGAAGGTCACGGCCGCATTGTTGCCGAACACCTGGATGCAGACCTGGGTCATCGCCTCGCACTGGGTGGGATTGACCTTGCCCGGCATGATCGACGAACCCGGCTCGTTTTCCGGCAGCGACAGTTCACCAAGGCCGGAGCGCGGGCCGGAGCCGAGCAGACGAATGTCGTTGGCAATCTTGAACAGGGCGCCGGCGCAGGCGTTGATGGCGCCATGCGAGAACACCATGGAATCGTGCGCCGCCAGCGCCTCGAACTTGTTTGGCGCGGTGACGAAGGCGATGCCGGTGATCGCGGCGATGCGATCCGCCACTCTCTCGGCAAAGCCGACCGGCGCGTTGAGGCCGGTGCCAACGGCGGTGCCGCCTTGCGCCAGTTCCTGCAGGCCAGGCAGCGTCATCTCGATGCGTTTGATCGAGGAGGCGACCTGCGCGGCATAGCCTGAGAATTCCTGGCCAAGGGTGAGGGGCGTCGCGTCCTGCGTGTGGGTGCGGCCGATCTTGACGATGTGGGCGAATGCTTTGGTCTTGGCCTCCAGCGCGGCGTGCAAATGCCTGAGCGCCGGAAACAAATCGTGCACGATGCGCTCGGCGCAGGCGATGTGCATGGCCGTCGGATAGGTATCGTTCGACGACTGGCTCATATTGACGTGGTCGTTGGGATGCACCGGTTTCTTCGACCCCATGACACCGCCCAGCAGTTCGATCGCCCGGTTGGAGATCACCTCGTTGGCGTTCATGTTGGATTGCGTGCCCGAGCCGGTCTGCCAGACGACCAGCGGGAAATGATCGTTCAGCTTGCCGTCGATGACTTCCTGAGAGGCTTCGATGATCGCGTTGCCGATGGCCGGGTCGAGCCGCTTCAGCTCCATATTTGTTTCGGCCGCCGCCTGCTTGACGATGCCGAGCGCGCGAACGATCGACGCCGGCTGCTTTTCCCAGCCGATTTTGAAATTGCCCAGCGAACGCTGCGCCTGCGCGCCCCAGTAACGATCGGCGGCGACCTCGATGGGACCGAACGTGTCGGTTTCGGTTCTGGTCTCTGGCGCGCTCACATATTTCTCCGGTCTGTCGAACCCGGCACCGGCGTATCGCGTTGCACAAATGGCTTCAAGCGGAGATTGCGGGCGACAAGGATGCAAATCGGTTGAAGGAGCGCCTCTCACCGCCCAAGCAGCGACTGTGAGGTTGGAGATAGGCGCAGCGTTTCCGTCGGTCTGGCCAGGCTCGACTGCAATGCCTGCCAGGCCGGCGCCGCGGCAAGCGCGGCTTCAACGCTTTCGTGGGCGTCCGCGCTGTCGAAGGCGGCGACGCTGATGAAGACGTTTTCGCCTGATCGCACCGGCAGGCGGGGAAAGCTGTTTTCGGCATGTTCGGAGACAAACGCAGCAAGTGGCCGCGCGCCATGTGCCGCCAACACGGGAATCGCATCGGCTTCGAAGCGGCTGGCGAAGCCGGCTTCGGCGCCGGGCCGCAGATGATGAATCTTGATAGCAACAATATCCGACAAGCGATTGTCTCTGCTTGGCTTTTCGTGACCCGGCAAGGCCGCCCGTTGTGCGCCCGACAGTTCGAAGCCGGCGCCCGGCCATGCCGGTTTCAGCAACAGCACGTCGTCGGAGGAAATCATCGTGGCGTTGGCGGCGTCGCGCCAGGCGGCCCATACGGGTCCCTCATAGAAAGCGGTCAGTGCATTTTTCCGCGCGACCATGCCGTCGAAGCCGCGCAGCCAGATGAACATGTCGGGCCGGTCGAGATCGCGAAACTGACCGATGATGGTCATGTCAGCCGCTTCCTGACCCTCGATCAGATGACCGTCGAAGATGCCGATCAGCGTGTCGCGCCGCCCAGGTTTCAGCGTGTATTGCCTGAGTTCGACGACCGGCGAAGCGTTGAGGCCGGATTTCGACGCGGCATTCAGGGGCAGGCTCATCGCGCAATCTCCAAAACAGGGCATTCGTCCTGTTTTAAAAACAGACCGGTTGTCCTGTTTTGTCAATCTGCTATCGTTGGAAAATGTCAGCAGAGATGACCGCTCGCCCAAGGGGGCGGCCCGGCAAACGCACCAACGACCCGGAAGGCCTGCGCAAACGCGTGCTCGATGTCGCCGAAGCCTCCTTTCAGGCGCGCGGCTATCACGCTTCCAGCCTGGGCGACCTGATGGCCGCGGCAGGCGTCACCGGCGGCGCGCTGCATCATCACTTCCCGAACAAGAAGGCGCTGGCCCTGGCGGTGATCGAGGAGCGGGTCGCCGCGGCCGTCGAAGCAACATGGATCGCGCCGGTGCAGGCGGCAGGCTCGGCGCGCGAGGGCGTGCGCAGCGTGTTCGAGGCCGTGGCCGCGGAACTGGAGCAACAGGGTTTCGTGCGCGGCTGCCCGCTCAACAACCTGGCGCATGAGCTGTCGCTTGCCGATCCGGATTTCCGCACCGCTCTTGCCGGCATCTTTTCGGCGTGGCGCCAGGCGATCGCCGCCAAGGTCGGGGCCGACCAGCAAGCGGGCAGGGAGCAGGACACCGATCCGCAGCGTTTCGCGGCACTCGCGGTCGCCACCTATTCCGGCGCCATGTCGATGGCCAAGACGACGCAGGATTCTGCTGTGCTGCGCGATTGCCTGAACGCGCTGGAGCAGGGAGTTTCCTCAGCAAGAGCGAAGCGACGTCGCAGGGTGCTGCGGCAGTACAAAGCCTTTTGATGCCGGACCGCCAGTCGGCTCTCTGCCCTGCCGGGACTTAATTCGGCAGCGGTTTGATGACCTCGTAGCCGACCACGCTTTCGGCGTTGGTGCCCTCGTCATAGCGCCTGGCCAGAACGGCCTGCAGATCGGGCGCATAGAGCGCGGTGAATTCATCCTGGGTCTTGCCGGCCTCGTTCTTGATCGTCTGCCTGACCGCCAGCACGTTGTATTTGCAGTCGCCCAGGCTGAACGTCTCCTTGCCTTTTACGTTGATCTCGAGCGTCTCGGTGTCCTTCGGCTGTTTGTTTGCAGCGAGGCGGACGAAAACGGTCGTGCTTTTCGCCCCGGCCTTGAGCGGAAACAGCTTTCTGAGATCGGAAAACGGGATCATCGCAAGCTGACCGGTCTCGCTGTCGCGAAACACCTCGATCAGACCGCCGAACAGAAACTGCGTCTGCGGCGATTGGGATTGGTATTCGTTGGCGACCGACACCATTCCACCCGCCGCCGGTCGAAACTCGCTGTGGATGCCGGGCCTTTCGAGAATGAATCCGGCCTTGGCGGCTTTGGCGTCGATGCACTCGGCACCATGAGCGGCGCTCGCCAGGATGGTAAGTGCCGTTGCGATGGATATAGTCTTCATAGCGTTTGCCCGCGCAAGTTGAGTCCTGACCTGAAGCAATGCCAGACCTGCGGCAGCGTGTCGACATACCGTTCGCGGCAACTGGACGAAGAGGCGCCGGCTGTGCTGAATTTCACGCCATGAATCGCATCTCGGCAGGATCACTCTCCCGGCGCCGCTTCCTGACGCAGGGAGCAGGGTTGGCCGCGGCCGGCGTCCTTGCGCGACCGGCACTCGGACAGACCAGACAGCGCATTGCGCCTGTCGACGCCACCTTCCTGTTCGTCGCCGATGTCCATGCCTGCCGCATGGCCAGCGGGCTGAGCCCCAATTGCCACCAGGAAGGCAAGACCGACGCCGCCTTGCTGCGCAGCGTCGCCGCGTTGAACGCCATTGGCGAGAAGCACTGGCCGGCCGAAATCAACGGCATCGCCACCGGCCTGCGCTCAGCCGGCAGCCGCATCGACACGCCGCTCGGCCTCGTCGTCGGCGGCGACATGACCGACGACGGCGGCGGCCAAGTCATCCAGCCCAGCGAAGGCACGCAGTTGCTCCAGTTCAGCCAGCGTTTCCAGCAGGGCGTCGGCCCCGATCGCGTGCATGTGCCGGTCTATGTCGGCCTTGGCAACCACGATCTCGACCAGAACGGCCCGCCAAACCACGTCGACTGGTACCGCCGCGAAATGCGGGACTATGTCGAGGTCAACCATCGTGCCGGCGTGTTCTTCAAGCCGCCGGTGCCGGTGACCAGTTACGATGTCGACACCGACTGCTACTCGTGGGACTGGGGCGGCCTGCATCTCGTCCAGACGCACCGTTTCGCCGGCGACACCGGCCATGGCGCGGTCTCCGGCCTGCCATGGCTGAAGCAGGATCTGGCGACCTATGCAGCGGACGGCCGCCCCGTCATCCTGTTTCAGCACTATGGTTGGGATGTTTTCTCGATCGAACGGTGGGATGCCGCCAAAGGAACCTTCGACGATGAAGGCGCTGGTGCGCCGCACTGGTGGAGCGAGGCGGACCGGCAGGCGCTGCTGGCGGCGCTGAAGGGCTACAACGTCATCGGCATCTTCCATGGCCACCAGCACGAGACAGCGATGATCTACCGCGGCGATGGGCTCGACCTGTTCAAGCCGAAGGCCGCTTATATGGGCGGCTTCGCGCTGGCGCGGGTGAGCGGCGACAGCATGGACGTCGCGCTTGGCGAAGCCGTTGGCGACCATGGCGAGATCGCCTTCACCAACGCTTTCGCAAAGAGCCTGAATTTCTAACGGCAACTGAAGCAGACAGCGGACCGCTAAACCGCTTTCCTCATCGCTATCGAAACAGCAGCGCAGGGGTCAGATCACCTTCCTGAACTTGTCCTTGATGTCGCCATAGGCCTTCTGCATTTTGCCGGCGATCTTGTCGGCCACGCCCTCAGCCTGGACGCGCCTGTTGCCGGTGGCCTTGCCGGCGGCTTTCTTCACTGAGCCCTTGAGCTGCTTGGCTAGGCCCGCAATCTGACTCTTGTTCACCATGGCCGCATCTCCCGGAATCAATCTGCTATTTGGGAAACGGGTGGCTGGGTTTTCGGTTCCGGAGCCCTGCCTCGTCGGTCAATCAACAGGCCACGGCCTTTGGCCCTGACCGCCATGGCGATTGCTACTCGGCATAAAAGAACGCCCCTCGCGCGTTTTATTGCACGGGAGGCGTCCTTTGTGTCAGCCTTTCCTGAGATTGCTCTCATGAACTGCTGGCGATATTTAAAATGCACGGATGCCAAGATGGTTCCCGGCATGGCGCGATTTTTTACATTTTTAACAGCTGGCGCTGGGCCCGGTTTTCGGCGTCAGATCCGCCATCGAATTTGCCTGCGCAGCCAGCGTGCCGCCATCGGCCCGCCGACGACGAAAGCAGACTGCGAAGCAAAAAATTGACACGGCGCCAAAAGAAGTCTAAAAGAAATTCGTCGATATTTGTTTGACCGACTTTTGTTATCCGCGTGTCCAGGCGCGCCTTTGACGAACTTCCCCCATCAAAATCGAGACAAACGCTGTTGTGCATTCGCATGACGGCGAACGAATATTTGCCACGGAAAGGGTTCGTTATGAGCACAGGCACAGTTAAATGGTTCAATGCCACCAAGGGTTTCGGTTTTATTCAGCCTGACGACGGCTCGGCCGACGTTTTTGTCCACATCTCGGCCGTAGAGCGCGCCGGAATGCGCGACATCGTCGAGGGCCAGAAGCTCGGCTACGAGATGGTCCGCGACAACAAGTCGGGCAAGATGTCCGCCGATCAGTTGAAGGCGGCCTAAAACGGAATTCAGCCTCGCCGGTGACCACGGATGTACTGGCACCGGTGAACGGCTAATTCCAGCGCATGGCCCCGGAAACACCGGTTTCCGGAAAGGATCATGCGCAGAATGAGCAAGTGCACGCGCGTTCAACCGGACGCGCGGCGCTCCGGCGGAGGTCAGGCAATGCCTGGCCTTTTGCTTTTCGGGCGCCGCAAAAGTTCGAAAAGAGCACCGCGCGTTCGCTTGAACGTGCTAAGGATGCTCCAGCAATTTGAATCCGACTGCCGTATTGCTTTGTGCGTGGTCCTGGTCGAAAGACCAGTCTCGCCATTTTCGGCATTACGCTCCGAACCGGGAGAAAGACCTTGACCGCCACTTCGAAGAAATCCCGCGACCAGGCCGAATCCATCTTCAGCAAGACCCAGACCCAGTCCATGTCGCTCAACCGCATTATTTCCGAGCAGGATGCTGTCAGCCAGGCCCGGGAAGCCAAGACCGCTCGGCTGCGCGAACTGCGCCTGGAGAAAGAAGCCGACGAACTGGCTGCAGCCGCCGCGCTCGCGGCCGCGCCGAAGCGCGTGGGCAAACGCTGATGGCCACTAAGCGCGTCCCGCAAGAGGCGATCGCCGCCGACTCGACCATCGCCGATGTCGTGGGAGCCCTCGACAAGCCGGTCGAGTATGTCCGGCGCGTGCTCGAAAAGCTCGAGCGCTGCAAGCGCGCCCATGGCGATGCCCAGGTCAGGCTCGGCGTGCGTGGCCGCTCCGAATGCCCGAACTATCTGATCGAGTATGTCCGCGAAAATGCCAAGACCCGTGAGCGCGTCACCCATCAGGATGCCGCCTATAGCGGCAGCACGCATCGCGAACTGGCACCCCGGCACATCGAGGAGGCCAAGAACTGGTCGCCCGAGGAAATGAACATCACGGCGGTCTCGGCGCTGATCGGCCGGCTTCGCAACCCGAATGCACCATCATCGCGTTTCTCCGACGAGGATTGATATGGCCATAAAATTTTCCGCCAAGGATCAGCCGGCAGCAGCCGCTGCCACCGCAAAGCTGGCCAAGCCGGCCGCCGCGCCGAAAGCCGATGTTGCCGCCGAGGCAGCGACCGACCTGTTCAAGTCGCCGGCGGACGTGGCGTCGCGCAAGACCAGGAAGAAAAAATAGCGCCCTTGCCGCGAAGCGCCGACCTGAATCCCGTTGCCTCAGGGCTGCTCGCCCTGGCGAGCGCCGGGGACTTTTCGTCACTGGAGGAGCGCGCCGGGCCTCTCTTCGACTGCCAGAGCTGTGGCGCCTGCTGTTCCTATTCGGCCGAATGGCCGCGCTTCTCGACCGAAGATGACGCGCAGCTCGACCGGATCCCGCAGAAATATGTGGCTGCCGACGAAGCCGGCATGCGCTGCGACGGCGTGCGCTGCTCGGCACTTTCCGGCGAGGTCGGCAAGTCGACAATTTGCGGCATCTACGACGTCAGACCGGACGTCTGCCGCGCCTGCATGCCCGGTGGCGGCGATTGCCTGATGGCGCGCAAGGCACATGGTCTGCCGGCGCTGTGATAACGGGCCTCGATAGGTCTCAGTTTGAATTTCCACCTCGGGTGGGAAGCCGCCATTCCTGGTCGCTCGGCTGTGGAATGCCAGCGCTCTGCGGCCAGGCCATCGGATGCGTCGAGTAGAGACGGGCGGCTCAGTCTCACTGAGTCAGCGTGTTTTTGTAGATCAGGCCGTCCTTCATGATGATTTTGAAGTTGTTGGCAGGATCGGCCACCAGGTCGAGGTTCTCCAGCGGATTGCCTTCGACGAGCAGGAGGTCGGCGAGCGCGCCCTCTTCGATCACGCCGAGCTTTCCCGGATAGGGATTGCGAAGGCCCGACAGCGCGAGCAGCTCGGCATTGGTCCCGGTCGCCATGACGAGCGCTTCGGCAGGCGTGTACCAACGCGCAAGCGACGCCAGTATTGCTCCCTGCTGCTTCGCCAGCGCGCGGGAGAACAGGACATCGGTGCCCCATGCCGTCTTGATCTTGTATTTCTTCGCGAGTTCGTAGGTCCTGCCGATGCCCGGCCACACCTCATCGGCCTTGGCTCGCTCGACCGAACCCTCTCGGAGGCCTGTCCTCATCAATTCGGGAAGCGGCTGCAAGCTCAGCCAAACGTCCTTTTCGGCGATCAGCTTGGCGGTTGCCTCGTCCATGAGGAAGCCGTGTTCGATGCACTTGACGCCAGCCGCGACAGCCTTCCGGATCGCATCCGAGGTGAAGGCGTGCGCGGCGACGTAGGTGCCCCAATTCTCGGCAATTTCAACGGCGGCCCGCAGTTCGGGCTCGGTGAAGGTGGTGACGTCGAGCGGGCTGTGGGGCGACGACACTCCACCGCCGGCTGTCAGCTTCAGCAGCGCGGCCCCCTGCATGAATTGCTCGCGGGCACGCAAACGCACCTCGTCGGGGCTGTCCACGACTATGCTGCCGCCGTTCCTCTCCATGGGGGTGAACAAGCCGCCGATCGTCCGGGGCAAGTCGCTGAGCTGGCGGAAATCCCCATGCCCGCTGGTCACGGTGATCATGGCTCCGGACGGATAGATGCGCGGTCC
Organism: Mesorhizobium sp. WSM4847; assembly: GCF_055811335.1. NCBI lineage: Bacteria > Pseudomonadati > Pseudomonadota > Alphaproteobacteria > Hyphomicrobiales > Phyllobacteriaceae > Mesorhizobium > Mesorhizobium sp. WSM4847. The sequence continues at coordinate 363,235 of NZ_JBVVPY010000006.1, forward strand.
CGCGATAATGCCTTGATCTATCGCGCGCTTGAGGCCGAACGCCGGTCCGCCCACATCGCGAACGGTGGTGAAGCCGCGCATCAGTGTATCCGTCGCCTCGTCGCCGGCCGCAAGATTGGCGAAGCCGATGTCGCCCATCGCCTCTGCCGGGGTGGATGCAATCAGCATTGCGTGCCAATGCGCATCGATCAGCCCCGGCATCAGCGTTCGCCCGTTGCCGGCGATGCGCTGCGCGCCCTCGGCCGCGATGGGACTTGTCGAAATCCGCGCAATCAGCTTGCCCTGCACCAGCACACTCGACGGAGCCGAGAGTGCGGCGCCCTTCCCGTCGAAGATGCGAACGTTTTCGAAAAGCACGTCATCGGCGCGCGCGCTGGCGCAAAGTCCAAGCAGGAGAGCCGCCGCAAGCATTTGTCTGCCAGAGCGAAGCATCGTGAAAACCGGGCGCGCAACAAAGAACAACACAGCGGCGCAGGACAGGGCATGCGCCACAACCTTGCCTTTCGTCAGCTCCTGCGATCCAACGGATTGGTGACACATGACGATTATCCCGCTTCAGGAGAGGTGGCCACGGCGCAAGGACAAGTTTGTAGCTTACACGGCATCGGGTCAAGAAGTGTTCCGGACTGGCACCGGACCGGCCTCGTTCGCAGCGAAGGTGGTGTCCAAAGTCAGGCCAATGCGATGATGGCAGGGCCAGCAGTGCAAGGGTTGCCTCAGGAAACGAGCTTACGAAACGTCGCCCACGGGAGTTGGTTTTAAAATCCCGCCGAGGGATACCGCCTTGGGTCGTGACCCGAAATTCGAAATGAGGCACTAACGGTCTTCGGGCTGGCTTGTGCCCGCGCGTTTCGCTGGCTACCTTGCCGGCGGCAGGTCACCGGAGGACGCATCGTGAGCATCGAATTCTTGTTGACGTCGCTGATCGTCGTGGCTTCGCCCGGCACCGGCGTTCTCTATACGCTGAGCGCCGGACTTTCGCGTGGCGCGCGCGCCAGCATCATCGCGGCTGTTGGTTGCACGCTCGGCATCATTCCGCACATGGCGGCCGCCATCACCGGTCTGGCGGCGCTGCTGCACACCAGCGCGCTCGCCTTCGAGACGCTGAAATATCTGGGCGTCGCCTATCTGCTCTACATGGCGTGGAACACGCTAAAGGAGAGCGGCAGCTTGAACGTCGGGCAGGATGTCGCGCCGCGCACGACCGGCAAGGTGATCACCTCAGGCATCCTCATCAACATCCTCAACCCGAAGCTGTCGATTTTCTTCTTCGCCTTCCTGCCGCAGTTCGTCAGCACCGCCGAACCGCATGCGCTGTCGAAGATGCTGGAGCTCAGCTCCGTCTTCATGCTTTTGACCTTCATCGTCTTTGTCGGCTACGGCATCTTCGCCGCCTCGATCCGCAGCCATGTCGTGTCGCGGCCGATGGTGCTCACCTGGATGCGCCGCACCTTCGCCGGCGCCTTCGTCGCGCTCGGCGCAAAACTGGCGCTGACCGAGCGGTAGAGCCGCCGGTGCTATCCCTTTACATATCCCATCGCTTCGACGATCAGCCCGTCCGCAACGCGCATCAGATTGACGCCACGGATGGAGTTGCCTTCGGCGGGCCAGTAGCGCCAACGGATTGTCGCCCGCTCACCGGCGACGAACGTTTCTTCAACGTCGAAGCGGGTGCCGGGTTCGCTGGCGATCGCCGACCACAGCCGCACGCATGCCTCACGGCCGGCATGGCGGGCCCCATCCGGCGCCGGCACGGTGTTTTCGATGACGCAGTCCTCGGCCACCAGCTCGGCGAGCGCCGACGGATCATGAAGCTGGAACACGTCGTTGAAGCGCCGGATGATATCGGCCGTCTGTCTGGATTGGTCGTCGGGATGGACGACAATGATGCTATCCCGTTTCATCTCGGTACCTCCTGATTTCATTTTTCCGCAGCGGCGGCCGTGACGAGGTCGGCCTTGAGCCTGATATCCGCCACGCCCGCCAAAGCCCGGGAGACGAGGCATGTTGCTTTCGCCGATTGGGCAAGGCGCTGGAATTCCTCGGGCGCCAGGCCCGGGATTTCGGCTTCCGTTTCGAGGTCGATGCGGGTGAGCGTCGGTCCGGCCGTGCTCGTGCCGAGATGCACCTTGGCGACGGTGTGAATCCCTACGGGGACATGGCCGCCGTTGCCCAGTATGGCGCTCAACGCCATTGAAAAGCAGCCGGCATGTGCCGCCGCAATCAATTCCTCGGGATTGGTGCCGGGACCGTTTTCGAAGCGCGACGGGAAGGAATAGGCGCCTTCGAAGACGCCGCTGCCGAGCCGCAGACGGCCCGAGCCTTCTTTCAACGAACCCTGCCATTGGGCCTCTGCTTCACGGATGGTCATTTTGTCGTTCTCCTCTTCGATGAAACGCCGAATATATAGACTGATCTAAATACTATATAGACCGATTGTCATATTCGGCGCAAGCCTATAAAGCTCACTCCTGACAGAGGTTGACATGGCGAACGACACCCGCATCCGCATGATCGAGGCGACGGCGCTGCTGCTGAGGCAGCGCGGCTATCACGGCACCTCGCTCAACGACATCTTGAGCGCCTCCGGTGCGCCGAGAGGATCGCTCTACTTTCATTTTCCGGGCGGCAAGGACCAATTGGTCATCGAGGTGACGCGCGACAGCGTGGACAAGGTGTCTCGATGGCTTGCCGAAGAGCTGACCGCCGAAATGGATCCGGCGGTGGCTGTCCACCACATCTACCAGTCGGTCGCACGCATGCTGGAGGACAACCAGTTCACGCTTGGCTGTCCGATCGCACCCGTGGTGCTGGACTCGCCGGCCGACGTGCCGGAGTTGGCCGAACTGTGCCGGTCGGCTTTTGAGCAATGGGTAGGCCTGCTGCAGGCGGCCTTCGTCAGGGCAGGGGTGCCTGAGCGCCGCGCCCGCGCCCTGGCGCTGCTTGTCGAATCGTCGCTGGAAGGGCTGATGGTGATCGCGCGCGCCAGCCGCGACCGCGCCCCGGTGCTGGCGGTGGCAGATGAAGTTGCTGCGCTGATTGAAGGTGCCTTGCCTGCCAAAGGGGAGCTGACACGGCGCATTGACGCCGCCTTCTGAGCCGGGCAGCCCGCTAAATAAAGCAAACAAAAAGGGCGCCTTTCGGCGCCCTTTCCGTGAATGCGAGGCAATGTTGGATTAGAAATCCATGCCGCCACTCAAGCCCGCTTGCGGGCTTGAGCAACTTAGATTCATGGGCGTGCTTATGGACTTCTTAGAAACCCATGCCGCCACTCAAGCCCGCTTGCGGGCTTGAGCAACTTAGATTCATGGGCGTGCTTATGGACTTCTTAGAATCCATGCCGCCACTCAAGCCCGCTTGCGGGCTTGAGCAACTTAGATTCATGGGCGTGCCTATGGACTTCTTAGAAGTCCATGCCGCCACTCAAGCCCGCTTGCGGGCTTGAGCAACTTAGATTCATGGGCGTGCTTATGGACTTCTTAGAAGTCCATGCCGCCCATGCCGCCCATGCCGCCCCCGCCCATGCCGCCTGGCATGCCGCCGCCAGCCGACTCCTTCTTCGGAGCCTCCGCGATCATGGCTTCGGTGGTGAC